>JAIUMY010000029.1 GCA_022565335.1 Opitutales bacterium | reverse complement strand
GTGAGTATCTGGTATAACAGCGAGTACCGGCGCTATGGTCCTCTGACGAGTGAGAAGTTAAAGAGTCTCCTGGTCGAGGGGCGGCCCAATGCCTTGAAGGTGGTGGCAGCCTACATCGATTTGAATCCGGTTCGGGCGGGATTGGTGGATGATCCGGGCAAATATGCCTACAGTGGTTACGGGGAGTCGGTGATGGCGGGAGAGCCAATGGTCGATCTGGGGTATATTGTGGATGCGATTGATAAAGATACGGGCAGCGATGTGTTGCGCTTTTACCGGTTGCTGGTACTGGGACAGGGGCGAATGCCGCGGGAAGGCAAGGGGCATCTGGATGACCAGGAAGCGCAGGAAGAGATCACCCGATTGCTGAGCGAGCAGACCGTAAGCGATAATGAGCGCCGTGTGCGGGCCAAGATTTTCGCCGCCATTACCAGAGCTCAAGTGTTTGGGTCAGAGTCTTTCGTAGGGGGACTCCTGAATAAAGCCAAGAATTGCCTTTTGGGCAAAGTTCGGCGCCCCAGTCTTACTTTTAAGACCCCGCTGGCCGGATTGTTTACGCCGAATTCCTTTCGTTTCAATAAACCCAGCACATAAGAAAAGAATTAATGAAGAGGATGTCTGAAAAAGGTCAGTAAGATTAAAATTAAGGTCTATAGACTTAAAACTTGACAAGGTAATTAGGGATCGAAGGCGTACTATTGAAAGAGTTGAAGATGCAAGTGTCCCGGCATTGCAGGAGAGTATAGATACTATCCTTTTTCGGGAGAGGTTTTTTTGACGACTGATTGTTTTTTGCGCTGGTTTAAAAGGCGGCGCAGGCGTTTACGTTGGTCGCGATGGACGATATAACCGACGCATTTGGGGCTGCCACAGCGGCAGGGGTGGTCCATGAAATGGGAGATGTCGTAGCCGTAGTCGATGGAAAGCTCTTCGCCTTTTTTGATTTTGCGGATGGCTTCAAAATAGATTTTCCCCCTAACATTGACCGCGTCACAATTGTTATCACAACAATGATTGACCAAGCGGGCGGTGTTCTCAGGGACATTTCCATCGAGATCGTAACGTTTGTTCAGTTCAAAGATATACACTGCGCCTTCGGAAGTGCTTTTGGATTTTTCCTCCTGGGCCAAGCCCCGGCGGTTGGATTCAGCCTTGGTGATTTTTTCACC
The DNA here is from genome assembly GCA_022565335.1 of Opitutales bacterium. Taxonomy (GTDB): domain Bacteria; phylum Verrucomicrobiota; class Verrucomicrobiia; order Opitutales; family T3Sed10-336; genus JAIUMY01. Next base: position 32,555 of record JAIUMY010000029.1, on the reverse strand, counting down.
GATGTATTGCAGGAGTCGTTCGCCTTCCTCAATATCCCGGCGGGCAAAAACACCGCTCCCATGAATGGGGGAGTCTCGAACTTCAATAGCTTCAGGTAAGAGAATAGAGGCCATTTCGCGAATGGTTAAAATTGGTAAGCGGAGGAAATTTCAAAAAAGGAGGAAATATTTGCGTTCTCACTAAACAGTTGGTTGCCGTTGCCGTCCCGGATTTCGTTTTTTCTGAGGAAGAGAGCTTTGGCCTGTGCGCGGACTATCCAACCGGGCGACAGAGTGTATTCAGTGGCCAGGCCACTGGAGATATAGCGGTCGCGGAAAGCGCCTTGAGAGGTGGTACCGGTTTGGCCGAGAGCCCATTCCCGGTTTTCATAAAGGGTTTTCCAGCTTAAGGCCCAGTGTTCCTCTGGTTGGTAGCGAAGGATGGCTCCGTTGCGGGTGGTCAGTAAAAGATCCTCAGTAATTTGCCAACGTAAAAAGGGGAGAGGAAAGAGCGAGTCGCTGCGCTCCAGGTTCCGACTGCCGCCAAGTCCCAGACCGACCACGACATTCTCATTTAGTCTGGTGCTTACGCCCGCCCCACCAAAGCCATACATACCGTCCGAGAATCTTCCGTCATCTTCGGCGGCCAAGCCTAACACGCCCATGGCAAAAAAGCCCCAGCGTTCGAGCGGGACTTTTTGTAGATTGAATCCCACCGACAGGCGACTCGCTTGATCGAACGTGAAAGTACCGGGGGTGGCGGTCCCGCGGATGCTGTAAAAATCCCGCTCGGCGGATAGGTTTAGGATTCCAAAGAAACCAGGCCCAAAGTTTTGGGTTAGATGAAGCTCCGGACGAATACGGGTGAAGCGTACATCTCCTTCCACATCATCGAACGAAGCTCTGGTGGTTGCGGCGGTGATAAGCCGCCATTCAATTTCCGGACCAGGGAGAGATCGTGGCGGAGATTCACCGTAAGAAAAACTACCTAACAAAATCATCAGCGCCCCGAGACTTGACAAAACAATACGCATACTCATGAGGTGGGGCAAAAGCCCTTTCAAGGCAAGGGCGAAAGCTTTTACGGAAGTAGATTTTTTTTTTGGAATGTTGCAGATGGTGGACGATGGCAGGGCAGGGGGTATGAATTATTATGAAAGAAGTAATAGAAAACCTTGGGTATTAGGTAGGGCTTGGGTATTTTATAAATTGGTTGATCAAATACTTACTGGTCAAAAAACTACCGGTGTAACCTTTGTGAATTTGCGGGGTCTCTTGTCTTAATAGAAGTTGCCCGTATTCTTAAATTATGAAAAGTAAGGTTATTCTGTCGGCGGTGGTTATCGTTTTGGTGCTCTTGATTATTGGAGCGGGTTTGCTTCGTCGGACGATGGAGGATGACGCCGGGGATCGTCGGCGGGGGAGCGGTCAGGCGGTGGCGGTGGAAGTGGAAACCATTGAGCGTCGTTCGATTAAGGAGGTTAGGCTTTTTACCGGAACGTTGGAGCCAGCGAGGGAATTTATTGTCGCGGCCAAAGTGAGTGGGCGATTACTGAATCTTGAGGTGGACATTGGAGATTTGGTTGAGCGCGGGCAGTTGCTGGCTCGGTTGGAGGATGATGAATTTCGTGAGGAAGTGGAACAGGCGCGGGCCGATTTGGCGGTGGCGGAGGCCAATAAAAAAGAAGCTCAGAGTTCTCTGGAACTGGCTTCGGTAGAGTTGGAGAGGGAACGGGTCTTACGGGAGAGAGATATTTCCTCACAAGCCGATTTGGATACGGCGAAAGCTCGTTTGCGGGCGGCGGAATCAAGCCTTGCGGTGGCGGAAGCAAGAATTCGGCAACGGGAGGCCACTTTGCGGGCAGCCGAGGTGCGCTTGTCTCATACCCGTATTCATGCTTCCTGGGAAGGAAATGACACGGAGCGTGTAGTGGGCGAGCGCTACGCCAATGAGGGAGGCAATTTAAGTGTGAATGAGGCCATCGTTTCGCTTTTGCAAATTGATGAATTGCGGGCTAATGTCCAAGTCACGGAACGGGACTATGGGAGGATTTCGGTGGGAATGGGAGGGCTTTTGCGAGTTGATACGTATCCGGGGGAGGATTTTCCTGCCGAAGTATCCCGTAAGTCGCCGCGCTTTGCCGAGCAAACCCGTCAGGCTCGGGTGGAGCTTAGGGTTCCCAATACGGAGCAAAATTTGCGCCCGGGAATGTTTGCCCGGGTTCATGTTACCCTCGCAGAGCGCGATGAGGTGATTGCCGTTCCCCGTGATGCGGTAGTGCGGCGGGAATCACGGCAGGGGCTTTTTCTGGTGGACGGGGAGGAGGACGAGCCTCGGGCCCGTTTTGTTGAAGTGGAACCGGGGATCGTTGACGGAGGTTGGTTGGAGATCCGGTCTCCCGAGATTGAAGGAAGGGTGGTGACTCTCGGGCAGGATCAATTGATTGATGGCTCTCATCTCCGTATCGTCGGGGAGGATACGGAAGGTGAACTTGTGGAACGCCCCCGGAGCGGAGACGAAAGATGAGGTTGATTCCCGCATTCACGGTCGAGCGCCCGGTTTTTACCTCTATGGCGACTCTGGTGGTTGTCTTGATCGGAGCCATCTCCTTTTGGCGCTTGCCCATTGACCTTTTACCGGAAATCGAATTGCCCAATCTGACTATTTCCACCAGCTATGATGACGCTAGTCCGGAGGAAGTGGAGGAGTTGGTTACCAGAGTCATCGAAGAAGCGGTAGCCAGGGTCCCGGGGGTGGAAGAGATGGTTTCCAATTCCACCGAGGGTAACAGTCAGGTCACCATTTCATTTGTCTGGGGCACCAATTTGGACGAGGCGACCAACGACGTGCGGGATAGTTTGGATCGGGTGGTCAATCGTTTGCCGGATGAGGTTGATCGGCCCCGTCTGCGAAAATTTGATCCCAGCCAAGCGCCAGTGGTTATCCTTGGGGTCGGGTCAAACCTTGACCCTTTGTCCCTTCGCCGGTTGTTGGATAATCAGGTCCAAAACCGTCTGGAGCGGGTGGCCGGGGTTGCCGCGGTCGATACCTGGGGTGGTTTGCAGCCGGAAATTCGGGTAGAGTTGGATCTTGATCGGGTCAACGCTTTGAACCTGTCTCTCAGCGAAATTACCAGTCGTTTGAGAGATGCCAATGTCGTGGTGCCCGCCGGGGAAATTGAAGAGGGGCGTTTGAAAATCGCCTTGCGCACGCCCGGGCTTTGGCAGTCCCTGGAGGAGATCGAGGATACGGTGATTGTGCGCCGCGAATCGGGCACCATAAGACTTCGTGATGTGGGTATCGTGGAAGACACCCACGAGGAAATCAGTAGGATTGTTCGTATTAATGGTGAACCTGGGGTGCGGATGGCCATTCGACGACAGTCGGGGACGAATACGGTGGATGTGGCGGGGGCGGTTTTGGCCGAAGTTGAAAGGATCAACCAGGATTTCGGGCAAATCAGTCTGGTGCCGATTTTTGATTCCTCAACTTTCATTCAACGGAGCATCGACAACGTTAGCCGAGCCATTCTTTTTGGCGGTATCCTGGCGGCTTTTTCGCTGTTTTTCTTTTTACGCAACTTCCGCAGTACCCTGGTCATTACCTTGGCCATACCCATTTCGCTGATTGGAACCTTTACTCTCATTTACTTTGGCGGATATACGCTGAATTTGATGACCCTTGGCGGGCTTGCTCTGGGGGTTGGTATGATGGTCGATAGTGCCATTGTAGTCTTGGAAAATATTTTCCGGTGGCGGGAGAATGGGCACCGGAGAAAAGAGGCAGCGGTGGGGGGGACTTCCGAGGTGGCGGCGGCGATTATCGCCAGCACTCTGACCACCTTGGCTATATTTCTTCCTTTGATCTATTTGGACGGGGTCACCGGTATTCTCTTCCGGCAGTTGGCGGTGGTGATCGGTTTTGCCTTGTTTTGTTCCTTGGTCGTGGCCCTTACGTTGATGCCTATGCTGGCTTCGCGCTTGCCAAAAACCGAAAAGACTCAAACCGTTGGTCCCTTGGCCAAAGCTTTTTTGGTGATTTATGAAAAGATTGAAGGCCACTACCGGAAAGTTCTGGAGTTGGTTTTGGCGAATCGTTTTTTAACGCTTGCGGGAGCGGCGGCGATAATGGGGGTTACTTTAACCTTAGTGCCTATTCTTGGTACCGAATTCATGCCGGCGAGGGAGGAGGGGGAGGGGCGGGTCAATGTGGAATTAGCCGGGGGAACACGGGTAGAGGTTTTGGATGAATTCATGCGACAAATTGAGGACATTGTTATTCCTGCGGTGCCGGAGGCCGAGAATCATCTGGTGGATATGGGGGCCTCCAGTTGGCGCCCGACTGCAGGTGCCACGGGCAATATTCGTTTGTATTTGGTGCCTCAAACGGAAAGGTCCCGTTCTTCCGGGGAGATTGCCGCGGATTTGCGTAATCGTTTGCAGGAGATTGCGGGGGCCCGGATAACGGTCCGTTCCGGGGGCGGTCTTTTTGTTTTTCGGCGCTTGGGTATCGGCGGGGATGATGGAGCGCAGTTGTCGCTGGAAGTTCGGGGCTTTGACCTGAATACACTTGATGCGCTGGCGGCCCAGGCGGTTTCGGCAGTGGAAGATATTACCGGGGTGACCGATGCCCGGGCCAGTCGGGAGGCTGGTGTTCCGCGGCAATTGATTGACATTGATCGCGAACGGGCGGCGGATTTTGGCTTTACCGTTCGGCAGGTTGCGGAAGCTTTGCGCATGGCGGTCAGTGGTACCGTGGCCACGACTTTTCGTGATGGTACCGGGGATGAAACCGATGTGCGGGTGCGCTTGCGGGATGCCGACCGCATGGAGGTCGAAGATTTGCTTGATTTAACGATTCGGAACGGGGCCGAAGAGGCGGTGGCTTTGCGCAGTATGGTTTCTTTCCGCGTGGAACCCGGTCCTACGCAAATTGAACGTCGGGACCAACAGCGCGTGGTCGCGGTGGCTATCAATACGGCGGGGCGCGATATGGGATCGGTGGCTGCAGATGTGCAGGAAGCCTTAGCGGGGATTGCCACCCCCGCCAATCATGATTTTATTTTACGGGGCGATTTCGAGGAGCAACAGCAGGCCTTTCGTGAATTGCTGATCAGTCTGCTGCTGTCCTTACTTTTGGTGTACATGGTAATGGCCTGTTTGTATGAGTCGCTCCGCGATCCGGTAATTGTTATGTTTACCGTGCCTCTGGCGACTATTGGGGCGATTCTGGCCCTCTTTATTACCGGCTCTACTTTAAATGTGAATTCGTTCATCGGACTGATTATGCTGGGAGGGATCGTGGTGAATAATGCTATTCTCATTGTGGATCAGGCCACACGCCTGAGAACGATTGATGGTAAAACCGTCGGAGAGGCAATTCGTGAGGCCAGTCGTCGGCGATTGAGACCGATTTTGATGACTTCCTTTACCACCGTTTTCGCGCTCATGCCACTGGCTATTGGGATCGGGGAGGGGGCGGAAGCACAGGCTCCGCTGGCCCGGGTGGTGGTTGGCGGATTGATCTCTTCGGCGATGATTACGTTGTTGGTGATTCCCGTGGTTTATACACTTTTTCACCGCGACGTAGCGCCTTCGCGAGATAGAGCCTGAGAGAAAAATTCGCTCTGTTCTTGCCCGCCGGGTAGGGAGTGTTTATTCTTTTCCTATGGCAACAACCATGATCCAACCCAGAGAAGCCGATGAACGTTTGCTCAAGCTCACGCCCGAAGCGGAGGCTAAGGTGGCTGATCTCATCGCCCGTGAGCCTGAGGCGTCGTATCTTAGGGTCGCCATTACCGGCGGCGGTTGCAATGGGTTGTCTTATAAAATGAAGTTTGTCGCGGAGCCGAAAAACGGCGACTTTATGGTCCGCAAGGGCGATGTGGAAGTACTGGTGGATCGCAAGAGTGCGCTTTATCTAAAAGGGACGGTTCTGGATTATTCACAAAAGCTGGTGGCCGGAGGATTTAAATTCTCCAATCCCAATGCCAAGGCCAGTTGCTCCTGCGGGGAAAGCTTTTCCTTGTAAAACCTGGTTCCTGCCGTGCCTGAGTTGGCCGAAGTTTTATTTCATAGTCGTCAATGGAAAGACGGTTTGCAAAAGACCATCAAGCGGGTGGAAACTCACGATCATGCCCGTAATTTTTGCGATACCGATACTGCCGCCTTGCGGAAGGGTTTGACCGGCGATTCTTTGCGGGTTTCGGAAACGTATGGAAAGAAAATGAGATTCCTCACTGAAAGTGGAGGCTCCCTGGGGATTCATCTTGGGATGACCGGTCGCTTGGTGGTACGGCGGGAATCCGATCCACCGCAGAAGGAAGACCGTTATGAGCATCTTTCGCTCCATCTGGCTGAGGGCAAGGTTCTGGGGTTTCAGGATTACCGCCAATTCGGGAGAGTCTGGTGGTATCAAGGGACGGGGAATCCCTCTTGGTGGACGATAACGGGTCCCCAACCGCACGAAGCAGGCTTTGATTTAACTCTTTTCAAAGAATATCTAGGGAAAGGGCGCCGGACTCCGTTAAAAGCCTTCCTCCTGAAGCAGGAACTTTTCCCAGGGATTGGCAATTGGATGGCCGACGAAATTCTCTGGCGGGCCCGCATTCGCCCCTCGACGCGTGTTGCCTCTCTGGGAGTAGTTCGCCAAAAGCGCTTGTATACCGAAATCGTGGCAGTCAGCCGTTGGGCGGTGAAGGTTATTGGACAAACCCACGAGGATCCGCCGAAGGATTGGCTTTTCCCTCATCGTTGGTGCGATGGTGGTTTCTGTCCTCAGACCGGAAAGCCGCTTCGGCGGGAAACCATCGGCGGGCGAACCACCTGTTGGTCTCCGGCCTGGCAGCGGTAAAAAGTTTTCCCGCTTTGTGCTTTCCGCTGGCGGGGAAGTTTGGCATTTTTTAAAAAATGAAATCCCTTTCCGTGGCTTTGGCCGACCGTTCCTATCCTATTTGCTTTGTTCATGACGTGGCTTCGGCCAACTCTCTGGTCGAAAAGTTTCTGGCGAATCGTCAGGGACCGATGGCGACGATAATTGATGCGGCCGTTGCGGAGGAACACTCTTCGATCTGGAAATCCCTGGGCCAGCAGGGTCCTGTTTTGCGGATCCCAGGGGGAGAGGGGAGCAAGTCCCTCGGTTGGATGGAAAAGGGTTGGGAGTTCTTCGCCCGGGCAGGGGTCGACCGAACCGGTTGTGTGGTCGTCATCGGAGGAGGGGTTATCGGTGATCTCGGAGGGTTTTTGGCGGCGTCCTGGTTGCGGGGGATCGATTTTATTCAGATTCCAACCACCTTGCTGGCCATGGTGGACAGCAGTGTTGGGGGAAAAACCGGAATCAATACCCCCGCTGGCAAAAATCTGGTTGGCGCGTTCCACCAACCCCGGATGGTGGTAATCGGAAACTTCTTTTTGGAAACCCTGCCGGAGCGGGAATTTTCTGCCGGAATGGCGGAGGTCATCAAAGCTGGTCTGCTGGCCGATGCCAGTTTGTTCGAAAGGCTGGAGGAATTACCTTGTTTGCAGCCGGGAGCGCCGGAATTGTTGGAAGTAATTCGTGCGGCATGTGCGATAAAAGCCAGAGTCGTCGCTGAGGATGAAAAAGAAACCGCGGCTGAGGGCGGACGGGCGCTTTTGAACTTGGGGCACACCTTCGCTCATGCCATTGAGAAGGTAGCTGGTTATGGAACCTACCTACACGGTGAGGCGGTGGCTATCGGGTTGCACCTGGCGGCAAAATTTTCCATGGAAATCGGGGTTTTGCCGGAAAGTATGGTAGATCGGGTAAGAGAGCTTTTAGAAAAATACCAATTGCCTATAGCCTTGCGCCAGCCCCTCCCAACCGAGGCATTGGTTCAGGCCATGGGCAAAGATAAAAAAAACCGTGGGGCTTCGCTTCGTCTCGTCTTATTGAAATCCATCGGCGAGGCCTATACCAAAGACGGTTTCACCCCCGAGCAGTTGACCCGGTTCTGGAACACATTTCAATCCCTCTAGACATAATGTAATAAAATGAGAAATTTTTAGAAAATTTACGGGTTTGACCCTTGACTGTTGACGCGACTTTGGTTTTGGTGGGGTTATGCGTAAGGAACGATTAAAGGTAAAAGGTCAGCGGGCGTTGTATCATGTGATGTCGCGGACGGTGAATGGGGAGATCTTTTTCTCGGATGAAGAGAAAGAGGTGCTGCGGCGGATGCTGTTCAAGGTAGCGGGGTTTTGTGGGGTGAAGATCCTGACCTATTGCCTGATGGGCAATCATTTCCATGTTTTAGTGGAAGTGCCGGATGGGAGCGGGATCAAGCTTGACGATGGGGAATTGTTGCGGCGCTACCGGATGTTGCATGGGGAGGATGGGGTGCTGCGCAAGAGTGAGCGGGCACGCAAGTATGCGCCGAATACGCCGGAACAGGTGGAGCGAACCCTCAAGGACGGGGGTGAGGAGGCGGAGAAGATGCGGGCGAGCCTGCGGTCACGGATGCATGATTTGTCGGCGTTTGTGAAGATCTACAAGCAACAGGTGAGTATTTGGTATAATGCGAACCACGATCGCTATGGACCCTTGTGGAGTGATCGTTTCAGGAGTGTGCTGGTGCAGGGGAGCGGCACGGCGTTGTTGGTGATGGCGGCGTATATTGATTTGAATCCGGTGCGGGCGGGGTTGGTGGAGGATCCGCGTGACTATGCGGTCAGTGGCTATGGGGAAGGAGAGCTAGAAGGTGAGCCGCAGGCGAGACTGGTGGAGATTTTGCGGGGGTTGCGAGGGAATGCGTGGGGGAGGGAAGTTTTGCGAGAATACCGGTTGCTTTTGCTGGGGCAGACTGGAGGCGATGGGGCAAAGGATGAGATGGCGAGGATACTGGCCCAAAGACCTGGCACGGAAGGTTCAGGAGGGCCAAAATGGGGCCGGATTTGGGCCGCTTTGGGGCGGGGAATCGTGGTGGGAAGTTGTTCTTTTGTAGAAAAGTGGCGACCAGGGTCTGAGGTAACTGGAAACAGTCATGAAAAAACGATCTTTGCTGATTTAGCGTTAGGGCAAAATAAGTTTAAACTAAAATCGAATAAGGATCGTTTTCCGTAAGGCGAAAAGTGAAAATGAGATAAGGGAAAATGAAAGTCAGCTCACGGAATCAGTCTTTATAGCAAGATTGATTGATTCAAACAGTACAATTAAGACGTTTGGCGGTGATGGGGATGGTGAAATTGTGGGCATGAAAATACTTTTAATTCGTGCGTTTACTTCGTCTTTGACTTTCCTTGCTTGCGCTTGTGTGGGGGGCCTTTTATGGATTAATTTATTCACTCGGACCCTGACATTTTTTGGTTGCAAGATCGCTGGAATCTCCCCGCTGAAACAGTTTCGGCGGTAGAAAGTCTTTTGCAGGCTCAATCGGAGGGCAGTACGGCCTGTCGCCTTTTCCCGCCTCCGGAAAATTGGGGGGATGCGGCTGCGGGTCCGGAGGATGCCCGGGAGACGCCGCTGGTTTTACTTTCACGGGAAGATGGTCTTTGGGTTCAAACGCGAAAGACCTTTCTCGCTGAGGCGGAGATTCGGGAGAGTCTGGCCGGGAGGGTGCAAACTTCGGTGGACCCTGATCCGACGATCCTGAGCAAGGCGCGGGAGATTTTTAAAGAATTCGGTAAGGAGGCCGGGGATCAGTTTCGTGCGGCAGAGTCTGTTTTGCGGCGCAAGTTAACTCTTCTAACCGGAGGACCGGGGACGGGAAAAACGTATACCCTGGCGCGGCTGTTGGCGTTGCTTTGTGGTGTGGTATGTTCTCCTGAGCGTATTGCGGTAGCGGCGCCCACCGGGAAAGCCGCTGATCGTTTGCGGGAAGCCCTACATCAGGCAATTCCGGATTTAGTCGGAGAGAAAGAGGTAGAGCAAAAGGCGCTCTTTTCGGTGGCTGATCGCTGTCAAACGCTCCACCGCCTCATCCGCTATAACCCGGGTCGGGGAGCATCGCCCTATGGACCTGATAATCCTTTGCCGGTTGATTTGTTGGTGGTCGATGAGGCCTCTATGGTGGATTTGTCGATGTGGCACACTTTGCTCCGGGCTCTACCGGCGGCGGCTCGTTTGGTCTTTGTCGGCGATCCTTTGCAACTTGAAAGTGTGGGACAGGGAAATATCTTTGCCGCGATGGTGGCGAGGTCGGAGGTTGGCGGGTATCTGGAAGGGTGTCGGGTGCATTTGCGAAAATCCTGGCGTTTTCGCGATCAACCCGATATCGCCCGGTTGGCGGCGCTATTGGAAAATGGGGATACGCTGGGAATTGCTCCACTTCGGGAAGAAGTTATCGGGACTGCGGGGAACAAAGGTTTGGGGTGGATCGAGGGTGAGGAAGGTCCTGAATCGGCGCATGATTTGCCGAAGGAAATTTGGAAACTTCTGGAAGCTATCGCTTTTGCCGAAAATCCTGAGAGAGCTTTGGCGGCGGTTGATGAAATTTGTTTGCTCTTTCCGCAGCGTCGTTTCCGAGAGGGGGCGCTGGTCTTTTCCGAAAAAATCCAAGCCGAGTTTTCGGGGCAAAGGGGCTTTGTCGCCTATCCTATTATTGTCAACCGCAATGATTATACCCAGAACTTACGAAATGGGCAGGTGGGAATTGTTTGGTCGTCGGGAAAGGGGGATCGTAGCGTATGGTTTCGCGACGGGGAGGGTGGGCTGCGTTCGCTGAGTCCGGCGGCTTTGCCGGACTATAGTTTGGCTTGGGCACTCACCGTGCATCGGGCGCAAGGGAGTGAGTATGCGCAAGTACTGGTGGTTCTGCCCCGGGAGGGAAGCCCCTTGGCCACGCGTTCGCTGGTGTACACGGCAATTACCCGGGCGCGGCAAAAAGTTTGGCTCTATGGGTCCGGGGAAGCCTTGTCAGCCGCGATTAAAACCTCTTCCCGTCGGCAGTCGTTGTTATAATTTCGATAACTGTACCGAAGTGAGATGGCGTCCAGGAGACGAATCGGGCTTGACTCTGAAAACGGTAGCAAAAACGCTCATGGAATGAAGGTATCACAGGCGCAGGATTTACGGGTGGAGCCCTTTTCGCGGCGGGGTAGTTATTTGAGTATCCGGAGGATGGACGCGGAAAGCTTTCAGCATGAAGACCGAAACGGGGTTTTTATTCGGCAATGTCACGGCACTCGCTTTTGGGATCCCATGGTGGCAGGGCTTACGGTTGACGGAACCATTCCGGAGAGCGAATGGACGGTGGATTGCCTGCGGCTCTATCCGGCTGGGCAAAGGCAGGGTGAGGCGCTGGTAGAAGTTGTCTTCGACGGGCTGAGGGCCTTGCGGTTTCGCGGGCAGGGATGCTCGGTCGAGCTGGAATTTCCGACGGTGGGTTTTTCCTCCATGTATCCCTCTCCCCATGGGGGTTGGGAGGTAAATGCCCGGGCGAATCGAGCCAAAATTCAGCTGAGTGCTCTCCGGGGCGATTTGTCGGCGCAAACCGATTGGTTGGGGGAGGAGAGTTCAGTCATGAAGATCCAAATGGCTGCCGGGCAAAAGGAGGGTGAGTGGGAACTGGGTTTTGATTTTTATCACAGCACCTGGATCCCACGAACCTTTCGTCCCCGGGCTGAATTGCGTGCGGAAGTCGGCCAAGAATTTCAGGAATTTCTCGCGACTTTCCCCAGGGTGGAAAGTGAGTGGGAAGAGGCCCGTAATCGTGCGGCCTATGTCAATTGGTCGGCGGTGGTGGCACCGCATGGTCACTTTCGGCGGGAGGCCATGTTGATGAGCAAGGTCTTTATGAGCAATGTGTGGAGTTGGGACCATGCTTTCAATGCGATGGCGCACTTCGAATCCCACCCTCAGTTGGCCTGGGATCAAATGCTGTTGCAGGTAGACCGCCAGAATGAGTACGGGGCGTTTCCGGACGCCCAGAACGATGTGCATGAGCATTTTAATCATTGTAAGCCACCGATTCACGGTTGGGCGGTTTCCCGGATGCGCCGGAGGAAGCCGGAGTTTTTCACCTCCCCCCGGATTCGGGAAACCCTGGGGTGGTTGGCCCCCTGGTGCCGGTGGTGGTTGAATCACCGGCTTTGGAAGGCGCTGGGCCTTCCTTATTATTTGCATGGCAATGACAGTGGTTGGGACAACAGTACCTTCTTCCGGCGCGGGGTTCCTCTGCTGGGGCCCGATCTTCCGGCTTTTTTGATTTTGCAATGCCGGGAAATCGCGCGTTTGCACGAGCTTCTGAATGAACCGGTTGATGCGGCTTGGTGGAACCAGGAAGCTGATGCGTTGAAGGACAAATTGTTGCAGCATCTTTGGGATGGAGAGCGTTTTATCGCCTTGCGTATGCCGGAAGGGGAGGAAATGCGGGAAGACACCCTGATTGAAACCATGCCTCTGGTTTTGGGTGAAGAGTTGCCTGCGGAGATTTGGGAGAAGGTGGTGGGGCGTTTGCGTCGTTATTTGACCGAGCACGGATTGGCAACGGAGCATCCGGACAGCGAATACTACCGGTCTTCGGGGTATTGGCGGGGACCGATCTGGGCTCCTTCGACCTTGCTGCTTATCGATGGTCTGGTGCGCGGTGGTGAAAGTACGCTCGCGGAGGAAATCAAAAAACGGTTTTTGGATTTAGGTCGACGGGAGGGTTTTGCCGAAAACTATAACGCCCTGACGGGGAAGGCTCTGTGCGATCCGGCCTACACTTGGACGGCAAGTGTGTTTTTGGACCTATTGCATGGGCATTCGGAGTAGGTGTAGGGTAAAAGTGGAGCTTTTGTTTAGTTTTTTCATTTACACAGAATGAGAATGATCTAAATTGTAAATTCAATCTCAAGTTATCCCTTTCCGTCCCGAAAAAGTTATGAGTACAACCCCTTCACCCGTAAAACCTCAGAAACAAATCCGCAGTCGTTTGTCCCTGGCGATTCTTATTTCGGTGGTGGTTCATTTTGTCCTCCTGATTGTTTTGGGCCTGTGGACGGTGTATCGCTATGTGCAGGAAGGCGATCCCGGAATGGAAGTGGCGATGGAGCAGGGGGAAGAAGCGGAAGCGCCGCAGGAAGTGGTGGAGGAAGTTGAGGTGACGGAAGTGCAACCGGAGGTGGAAATTGATTTGGACCGTTTGACGGTGGACCCTTTGCATGATGTTGCCTTGCCGGAAATCACCGCGGATACTCAGGCGGTGCCGACTCCGCCGACCCCCACGATTCCCACCACAGCGGCTGACCGCGTGGCCTTTCGGCAGGCAATGCCGCGGGGGGATTGGGCGAATAGTTTCGGGTCACGGGAAGAGAGTGAATTCCTTTTGCGCGGATTCTATTACGATTTTAAGAGAAAAGCGGATGGGGGCCATACCTCCTTGCGGGATCGGGACCATTTTCCGGTGATCCGTGAGTATATCGAAAACAACTTCGATCAATCGGTTCTGGACGAGTATTTTCGGGTGCCGGACCCGCTCTTTACCTCCTTTATCTTCCACCCACGGCGGAACTCGACCCTTGCCCTGGAGGCCTATGAAGCGGAAGAGCACGGGGTATCCCCCGGGACCTGGGCGGTGCATTACACCGGACGGTTTTCTCCTCCGGAAAGCGGAAAATATCGTTTCATCACCAAGGCGGAAGCAGGGATGGTGGTGATTGTTGATCGGGAAGTGGTATCCCAGAACGGATATGGGAGTGATCATCAAATTACCTCCTGGCGGCCTTCGGAACGCTATAACTTCGGTCTTCCCGGAAACTCTGCCTCGGTGGGAGATTGGCTGGAGCTTCGTAGTGGGCAGAATTACGACATCGAAATTTTTCTCGGGGACGGTCAGGTAGGGAATTATCAGGCGATACTTTTGATCGAACAAGAGGGAGTGGACTACGAAAAGGATTCTCGTGGGAATCCGATCCTACCGATTTTTGCCATGGTTCCGATGGAAGGGGATCCTCCGGAAGGTTTTGGCGAAGGGGCGATGGAAGTGCAGAAGCGTCCGCTTTCCATGCCACATAGTGGCGGACGTTAGAGCTGTCTCTATCGATTCTGTAGAGGAAGCGAGGTTTCGGGTCATCGGTTTTTCGGACACACCCTTTGAGAAGATGGTGGAGACTATTTTGTCGTAAAGTCGTTAAAAATCGCTTCGAGATTGCGGAGGGTGATGGTTTGCTTTCTAGTAGGCTTCTTTATGATCACTTTCCTTAAGAAATTTGGAAACCCTCTCGGAGGGAGCTTTGTTTTGCTACTGGCTGGCGCCTGTGGGGTTCCGGAAGAAACGGCAGAAGGCGGAATGCCCGGAGACCAAGAAGGGGCTCCGGTGGAAGTTTCCGAGGTTTCTCAGGAGACTCTCCTGGATACCGTTCGCTTGGTTGGGTCATTGGCGTATGCTGATTCTATTTTGGTTCGTCCGGAGTCCTCTGGCTTGATTCGGGAGATTCACTTTTCCGATGGGAGCGAAGTGGAGGAAGGTGATCTTTTAGTACGCTTGGACGATCGTGAGTTGCGCGCACAATTAGAGGAGACCAAGGCCCGTCTTCATTTGGCCACGGTAACTCTAGAACGAACCAAGCGTCTTTTCGAGGAGCGCACCGTTCCGCGCAGTGAGCTCGACGTTGCCGAGGCGAATTATGCTCAACTGCAGGCGGAAGTTTCGCTGCTGGAAGTGCGGATTGACCAAACCAAGGTGCGGGCGGCCTTTTCCGGGATCACCGGAACGCGCCGGGTGAGTCGCGGCGATTATGTGACCCCGGAAACGATTATTACCCGACTTGATGACGGTTCCCAGTTGGAGGTAGTTTTTCAAGTGCCGGAGAGGTTCCTGCCACAAATTGGCATTGGCACTCCTTTCCAGTTGCCACAGATCGGCGTAACGGGACTGGATATCGAGACTGCCGAAGGCGAGGTTCGCTTTATTGATTCGACCCTTGAGCGCAGGACCCGGGCGAGTCAGGTGAAGGGTGTTTTAACGAATCCCCCGGAGGGCCTCAAACCGGGTATGTTCGTTACGGTTGAACTTGTTCTGCATGAAGAACCGGAAGCCTTGGTCGTTCCCGAGGCGGCGATCGGTCAGGAGGGACCAATGAAATTTGTTTTTGCCGTTCGTCCGGACGAGGATGATGACGAGGTTTTCCGGGTTCATCAAGTGCCGGTGGAAACCGGTCTGCGTTTTCGTGGATCGGTGCAGGTACTCCCCGAGGGGGAGCTAAGCGCTGGAGATAAAGTGATTTCCGCCGGAGTCGGTATTTTGCGCATCAGCGATGGTGATCAGGTGAGTCCGCGTGATCCGCGGGAACTGGCAAATTCAGAGCTCTAAATAGGGGGATCTTTCCATGGTTATTTCCGAAGTCTCCATCCGTCGCCCCGTTGTCTGTACGGTCATCTGTATTCTCATTGTTTTAATCGGGATTCTTTCCTTTCAAAATCTCCCGGTACGCGAATACCCTGATACCGATCCGCCGATCGTATCCGTTAACACGGTTTATCCCGGGGCCGATGCGGAGGTGGTGGAATCCCGGATCACCGACGTCTTGGAAGAACAAATTTCGACGATCGATGGGATTCGTATGCTGAGTTCGGAGAGTCGGGAGGAAGTTTCACAAATTACTATTGAATTTGAATTGGGACGAAACGTTGATAACGCCGCCAATGATGTTCGCGACCGGGTAGGACGGGCCCGGGACAGCCTGCCTGATGAAGCGCGGGAGCCTTCGGTGGAGAAGACCGAATCCGATAATACCCCGATTATGTGGATTTCGGTCAATTCCGACCGTTACAACCGCTTGGAACTGACCGATTTTGCCGATCGCTTTGGCAAAAGAACCCTGCAAAATGTATCCGGCGTGGCCAATGTGATCATTGGAGGGGAGCGCCGTTTTGCGATGAGAGTGTGGTTGAGTGCGACTCAATTGGCGGCCTACGACCTCACCCCAGCGGATGTGGAACAGGCCTTGCGGGAGCAAAATGTGGAGATCCCGGGGGGGCGGATTGAATCCGCAGCGAGGGAGTTTTCAGTGCGGGTGATGGGGGATGTGAATGAGGTGGAGGAGTTTGAGGATTTGGTCATCGCTGAACGGGACGGTCGGCAGATCTTGCTGGGGGAAGTTGCCCGGGTGGAGGTCGGAACCGAGGACTATCGGACCCTGACCTTCTTCCGGGGAAACCCGACGGTCGGCTTGGGCGTGGTACGGCAATCCCAGTCCAATTTGCTCGAAGTGGCCCAAGGGGTTCGTGATCGCCTTCCGGAGGTGCAGGGGGCGATGCCGGATGGGGTGGAGTTGGTATTGGCCTACGACGCCAGTGTCTTTGTGCAGGAATCCATCAACGAGGTTTATAAAACCCTTCTCTTTGCCTTCGGGTTGGTGATTTTGGTGATTTTCTTCTTTTTGCGGACCATTCGGGCGACGCTGATTCCGCTGATTTCCGTGCCGGTGTCATTGATTGGGACTTTTGCGGTGATGCAATTGTTTGGGTTTTCGATCAACATCCTGACCTTGCTGGCATTGGTGCTGGCGGTGGGCTTGGTGATTGATGACGCCATTGTCATGCTGGAGAATATTTACCGCCGGATGGAGGAAGGGGAGGATCCGATCCAGGCCGGACTCAAAGGAAGTCGGCAGGTGGCTTTTGCGATTATCGCCACGACCTTAAGCTTGATTGCCGTGTTCTTGCCGGTGGCTTTCCAAGAGGGGTCCACCGGACGCTTGTTTTTTGAATTCGGGATTACCTTGGCCATCGCGGTGGCGTTTTCCAGTTTTATCGCGCTGACCCTTACGCCCATGCTCTGTTCACGGTTCCTGAAAGTCAGTCGTTCGGCGGAAGAAGGCAAGGCAGGAGCGTGGCTTTACCGCACGACAGAGCCTTTTTTCTCGGGCCTTAACAATGGCTATTCGTGGGCGTTGCGCAAAGCGATGAATGCTTGGCCGGTAGTGATTATTGTCGCCTTGCTCTTTGCCGTGCTAGCCGGCCCCTGGTCATATTCGCAGTTGCAAAGCGAATTGGTGCCCGAGGAGGACCGAGGGGTCTTTATCTCCTTCTTCTTCGCTCCGCTCGGTTCGACTCCACAATACACCCGGACTTACGTCGAGACGATGGAGAATATTGTCATGGAAACCGAGGGGGTGGAAAGGGTTTTCAGTATCACCAATGTTGGTTTCGGGGTCCCCGGCCAGGCTAATCAGGGATTGATGTTTGTCGGCCTTGAAGACTGGGATGAGCGCGAAAGGTCGACCCGGGAAATCAGTGGGGAAATTCAGGGCCGTTACGCGCAGGAGGTGACCGGAGGATTGTCTTTTAATATTCCGATTCGGCCTCTTTCTTTTGGGGAAGACATTCAGTTTGTTTTACAAGGTTCGGATTTTGACCAACTGGTGGGCTTGGGGTTTGGGCTTATGGGCCAAATGGCCCAAAGTGGAATGTTTCAAAGTCCGCGTATTGACCCCATTCCCAACAAACCTCAACTCAATCTAAACATTGACCGGAGCAAAGCGGCTGACCTGGGGGTCCGGGTCGATGAAATCGCCCGCACCCTGGAAACGCTGATGGGAGGGCGAGAGGTTACCACTTTTAAAAAGAACCAAGAAGAATATGAGGTCTTCGTCCAAATCGAGGATGACGAACGGGTTACCCCAGCGGATCTGGGTCGGGTCTATGTTCGGTCCACGCATGGGGAGATGATTCAGTTGGTCAATCTGGTCAACTGGGAAGAGACCGTAGTTCCCGATAAGTACCCCCGTTACAATCGTTTTCGTTCGGTGGTAATTACGGCCAACATGGCGCCTGGCTATACCATAGGTGATGGGGTGGCATTTTTGGAAGGGGTTCGTGCGGAACTGCCGCCGGGGGTCAATTCGCTCTACGATGGCAACACCCGGGAGTTTGTAGAAAGTGAGGGCGCGACGATTTTTCTTTTCATCCTGGCTTTGCTCTTTTGCTTCCTTCTTTTGTCGGCGCAGTTTGAGTCTTTTATTCACCCTCTCACGATTTTTACCGGGGTAGCCTTGGCATTGGCCGGGGGACTTTTAGTCCTCTACCTAAGCAATCTCTTCGGGTATCCGATGACCGATAATCTCTTCTCCCGTTTTGGTCTGATTATGTTGATTGGGCTGGTAGCCAAAAACGGGATTTTGATAGTGGAGTTTGCCAATCAACTACAAGTGCAGGGGCGAAAGGCCTGGGATGCTGCCTTCGAGGGGGCCAGTTTACGTTTTCGGCCGATTTTGATGACCGCGATCTCCACGGTGTTTGGCATTATGCCCATTGCTCTGGCCACCGGACCGGGGGCCGAAACTCGAAATCCGTTGGGTCTGGTGGTCGTGGGAGGGCTCTCCATTGCCACGGTTTTTAGTCTATTTGTCATTCCCGTGGTTTATTGGCTGATGGACGGGCTTTCCCAAAAGGTCTTCGGGCGTTCCAGTGCCTACGGGCTAATCCGCGCGGCGAAAATTCGCGAGGATATGGCAAAGGAAGAGGCCGAAGGGATGAAGGGGAAAGGGTAAACTCAGTGGCCGAATCGCTGCTTTCACCTGAGACCGCATGCCTTGCCGAATATTTGCCATAGAGTCCAAGCGAATAAGAGACTCGCCGGGGTCGGAGTGTTTCGCGCAGGGGGTGGGGCGTGCTTTACGCCCCTGGCTTGAAGCACTCCGCGCAGGGACAACGAGGTCCCCGCTTGGGCAAAAAGCGAACGGGGGCCTTGCGCCCCTGCGCGCAACACTCCTAAGGCCTCGGCCAAGCCTTAGTCTCACACACAAGTTCTTTAACCGCGAAAACCCTCCTTTTAGGGTTGAGGGTGGTTTTAGTTTGTTTTTTTCAGAGGAGCGCTTTAGAAAGGTTTTCTTATGCCTGAAACTTACACCATTGTTCCCGAAGGTTTACACAATGCTCTCGTCGAAGCGGCCTACGAGAAGCGTGGCTTCACGCCCGAGGAGTCTGCTGATGCGGCTCGTTTTTGTGCGTCCGCGGCCCGCCACGGCATTCGTACCCACAACGCCATCAAGGCTTTGCACTTGGACCACCTTTTTGGCAGCGGTTCCGGGGGCTGTGTTCCGGGAGCGGAGATTGAGGACAAATCCGGTCGGTTTCCAGCCGCGAAGGTGTGGAATGCCAATAAAAAGCTCGGCCAATCCACCGCCTACAAGGCCATTGACGAGGCCATTCGGTTGGCCGATGAATACGGCGTGGGGACGGTCAGTGTGGACAATGCCTTTCATTATCTTTGGGGTGGCGGGTATGTGATGGAGGCTGCGAAAAAAGGCTATTTTGCCTATACCAACTGCACTGCGGCGTTGACCGAGGTGGTGCCCTTTATGGGCAAGGTGCCTACTCTCGGGACCAATCCGCACAGTTGGGGATTTCCTACGACCGAGGCGGTGGGCTTTCCTATTGTCATCGACTGGGCGACCTCGGTGGTGGCCATGGGACGGGTGCAACAATTTCGCCGGGAAGGCAAACAACTTCCCCCCAATGCGGCGGTCGATGCGGATGGAAACCCGACACAGGATCCCGAAAAGGCGGTGGCTCTTTTGCCCTTTGGGGCGCACAAGGGCTATGGACTTTCCCTTATCAACGAACTGGTCGGTGGGTTAATCGGCGGGTCCAAGCCGACCCTGCGCAGTCGCTGGGCCGACGATGATGAGAAGCATACCCCGGCGTTTTTCTTCCAGGTCATTCATCCTGAGGCTATGGGCAGCGGGGATTTTGCCCAGGGGCGGACCCAGGCAGCGAACCTCAAGGTAGTCCTTGAGGACATTCTACAGGGAGATAACAAAAACTGTCTTCTTCCCGGGCAGATCGAGGCGGACGCCGCCGCCCTGACCGAAAAGCATGGCGGCCTGCTTTTTTCCAAAGCCGAAATGGACGCCTTTGCCGAAATTGCGGAGGAATGCCAGCAACAACCCTGGGATCGCAATACCCTGAAAACAGTCGAACTTTAAGACCAAACCCTAAAAGAAAACACAATGGCTAAGTTACAGATCAAGAGTGTAGAAGAAACCAAATATGATTGCCTCTCCCTCGGAGAGATTATGCTTCGATTGGATCCCGGCGAAGGACGAGTGCGAACCGCCCGCTCCTTTGCCGCCTGGGAAGGCGGGGGCGAATATAATGTGGCCCGCGGCCTTCGCCGTTGCTTTGGATTGCGGACCGGGGTGGTCACTGCTTTTGCGGAGAACGAGGTGGGGCATCTTATCGAGGATTTTATTCTGCAGGGCGGAGTTGATACCTCACTGATCCGCTGGGTCCCTTATGACGGGGTGGGGCGGACCGTCCGTAATGGGTTGAACTTCACCGAGCGCGGATTTGGCGTACGCGGGGCCGTGGGGGTGCCGGATCGCGGGATGACCGCAGCCTCCCAATTGAAACCCGGCGATATCGACTGGGAAGATATTTTTGGTAAACAGGGCGTGCGCTGGTTCCATACCGGGGGCATTTATGCCGCTCTTTCGGAGTCTGCTGCCGAGGTTACGCTGGAAGCGGTGAAGGCGGCACAAAAGCACGGAACCATTGTTTCCTATGACCTGAATTACCGTCCTTCCCTGTGGAAATCCATCGGAGGGCAAGCCAAGGCTCAGGAAGTCAACCGGGAGATTGCCCGCTCGGTCGATGTGATGATCGGTAACGAAGAGGATTTTACTGCCTGCCTTGGTTTCGAGGTCGAGGGGGTCGATGAAAATCTTTCCAATATCGAAGTGGAAAGCTTCCAGAATATGATCAAAAAGGTCATCGCTGAATTCCCGAATTTCAAGGCTACGGCAACTACCCTTCGTTCAGTGAAAACCGCTACCATAAACGACTGGGGCGCGATTTGCTGGTATGACGGGGAATTCCACGAGGCGATCCACCGGAAAGAGTTGGAAATCCTCGACCGGGTTGGGGGCGGCGACAGCTTTGCTTCCGGCTTTATCTTCGGTATGATGGAAACCGGTGATCCGGCTAAAGCCGTCAATTACGGTGCTGCCCACGGCGCTCTGGCCATGACGACCCCTGGAGATACCTCCATGGTCACTCGTGGCGAAGTCGAAAAACTCATGGGCGGAGGTAGTGCCCGTGTGGTCCGCTAAATCTTATTAACCCGGCGTGAATCCCATCCCTTAGAGGGGGGGCGACCCCGCCATTTCTTTTATTCGAATATGTCTGCAAATAAATACTTAGATCAAATTTTCTCCTTAAGTGGCAAAGTGGCCGTGGTCATCGGCGGAACCGGCGAGCTATGTGGCCAAATGGCCGAAGGCTTGGCGGGTGCCGGGGCAGAAGTCGTCCTGGTGGGCCGAAATGAGGAAAAAGCCAGAGCGCGTCTCGAAAAAATTGAGGAACTGGGCGGTAAAGCTTGGTTTCAAGCGGCGGATGTGAGTACCCGTGAAGGTCTGGAAAAGCTTTTGCAGGCGGTTCTGGAACACAGCGGCAAAGCCGATATCCTGATCAATGGTGCCGGAGTCAATTCGCCGACGCCCTTTTTGGAGGTGGCCGAGGAGGAATATGATCGCATCATGCAAGTCAATTGCAAGGCGGTCTTTCTCGCTTGTCAGGTTTTCGGTCGTTACTTCAAAGACCGCGGCGATAAGGCCTCGATTATCAATGTCGGGTCGATGTCCGGAGTCATTCCCCTTTCGCGCGTTTTTACCTATTCCATGACCAAGGCCGCGGTTCATAACCTCTCCAAGAACTTGGCCCGGGAATGGGCCACCGAAGGGATCCGGGTGAATACCATCGTTCCCGGATTTTTCCCGGCCGAGCAAAATAAGAAGGTGCTCAGTCCCGAGCGGATTGAACAAATCATGGGACACACTCCGATGAATCGTTTCGGCGAGGCCCGTGAATTGATTGGGGCGACTCTCCTACTGGCTTCCGAGGGAGCTGGTTCTTTTATTACCGGAGCCGAGATTCTCGTCGATGGTGGCTATGCCGGAATGACCATCTGATTTCCCGGGGCCCGTAAAAGTTTGTTTTATTGGTCCGGAAATTGCAGTTTCGCATTGAGAAACACCGTAAAAGGGATAGGATAAGATTATGTTGATTTCGGTATTACGATCGAAAATTCTACGGGCGGAAGTCACCGAATGCTCAGTTGACTACGAAGGAAGCTTGGCAATTGATGAAGATTGGATGGAAATGATCGGCTTATTGCCTTACGAAAAAATCCTCGTAGGTAACATTAACAATGGCGAGCGTTTGGAAACGTATGCCATTCCCGCTCCCCGGGGGTCTCTTACTATTGCGTTGAATGGTGCGGCCGCCCACAAAGGCCAAGCCGGAGATTTGTTGGTTATCATGGCCTTTGGGCAAATGAAGGAAGAAGAAGCCCGGCAATGGAAACCCAGAGTCATTGTCCTTGCTGATCACAACACAAAAATTACCCGCTTGACGAATCCTTTGGTCGCCAGGGGAGCCACGTATTCCCATTAATCATTTAATCTTGCTCCCGGGTTTGCCGGATCAGGAGATTTTGGCATTGTTTAACGGTCTAGTTTAAGGCACCTTATGGAATCTGAATCTCCGCAATCAATGAATCGGCAAGTTATCCTCTTTGTAATTATCCTCTTGGCAGCGAATGTTGTTTTGGGGGCTTTCCAGCTCTCCCAAAGGCGTGCCGGGGGTGAGGATGCGGAATTCTACCGAAATCTTGATGAGTTCGGGCAGGTGCTTCGCCTGATCCGGGAGAATTATGTTGATCCGGAAGAAGTCGGGTACGAGAAGATGGTGGAGGAGGCCCTAAAGCATCTACTTCGTTCCCTGGACTCTCATTCGGATTATCTTTCCCGTGATCGTTTCAGTGATTTGCAGTCAGAAACGCAGCAACAATTTGGCGGGGTAGGGATTCAAATTGAAGCGCGTGATGGAGCGATATTGGTTATCGCTCCAATCGCGGGCACACCAGCGGACGAGGCTGGTGTTTTAGCCGGTGATCGGATTGTTGAGGTGGACGGCGAGGACACCCGCACCGCCAATCTTCGACAAATTGTTGATCTTCTTCGCGGAGAACCAGGCTCTGAGGTAGAAATGACCGTTTACCGGCAAGGAACTGAAGAACGGCTAAGTTTCATCTTGGAAAGGGCAATTATCCAAGTGGACAGTGTGTTTGACGCCGAAATTTTAGAGCAAAATGTAGGCTATGTTCGTCTCACTCAATTTGGCGACCGTACCAAAGATGAGCTGCAGGAGGCCCTCGAAGGGTTGCTGGAAAAGGAAGAGTTGCGGGGATTGATTCTCGATTTGCGGAATAACCCGGGCGGATTGCTGACTGCCGCAGTGGACGTTTCCGACCTGTTTTTTGATCGCAATGAACTGATCGTCTTTACCCAGGGGCGGGATCCGGAAAAACGACAAAATCTGCGTTCCCGGCGTGGCCGGTCAATTCCCGAAATGCCCATCGTGGTTCTTCTTAATGGGGGTTCGGCGAGTGCTTCCGAGATTGTTGCGGGCGCATTGAGGGATTCAGGGAAAGGATTTATTGTCGGCGAGACATCCTTCGGTAAAGGGTCCGTGCAAAGTATTCTTCCTTTGCGCAGTGGAGATGCGTTGCGCCTCACTACCTCGCTCTACTATACTCCGGCGGGAGTGAGTATTCACGAAAAGGGGATCATTCCCGACATTGAGGTGGTGCATTCGGTGGAGGAAGAAAGCAAATTGCGGCTGCAGCGAAATCGTCGCGATCTATTGGAGAATCCTGAAGAGTTTGTAGAACGGTATGATTTTGAGCCAATTTCCGACCGTCAATTGGAGGCGGCTTTGGAGGTCCTCCGAATGAGGATTGCCGGGTTGTCAGCGGAGGAAGTCAAGGAACAGCAAACCCAATTTGTGGAAGCACCTCCCGAGGAAGAGGAAATAGTGGAAACTCCGGAAGAAGCTATCCCTGGAGATACCGACGTTGAAGCCCTCGAAACGATTGAAACCGAAGAGTGATCCTAGGCATTGAGAGTTCCTGTGATGATTCGGCCTTAGCCTTATTTGATCCGGTTACGGGTGGTAAAGGTCATTGGATGAGCAGTCAGGTGGCTTTGCATGAACAATACGGAGGAGTTGTTCCTGACTTAGCCAGTCGCGAGCATTTGGCAAATTTGCCGGCTATGTTGAGGTTGCTGCAGGAGCCTCTTGGGGGGGCTTCCCCGGACACCATCTTCTACACGGCAGGTCCGGGACTTGCCCCTTGTTTGGCCATGGGGAAAACATTGGCCCAAGCTCTGGCCTCGTGTTGGGAATGCCCGGCCTATGGGGTCAACCATTTACGGGCTCATGCCTATTCACCCTTTGGGGATTTCTTCCAGGATTCGCCGGGCGATTTTTCGACGCGAGTAGAGAAGCTCTTGCCGCATCTCGGTCTTTTAGCCTCCGGGGGAAACACTCTTTTGTATGAAATTACCGCTATCGGAACGATTAAGATTCTTGCCGAGACCCGGGACGATGCGGCGGGGGAAGCGATTGACAAAGGAGCCAAATTATTGGGCTTGCCCTATCCCGGCGGACCACACATTGAGCGATTGGCGGAAAACGGTGATTCGGCATACCACCAATTCCCCATCGGCCAGAACCGCCAACAGGATATGTTTTTCAGCTTTTCCGGATTAAAAACCAGCCTTCGTTATTATTTGGAGACCCAGCCTGAGGAGACGGTTCGGCAAAATCTTTCTCATCTTTGCGCCTCATATCAAGAGGCCGTGGTGCAGGGATTGGCTTTGCGGATCAAACAAGCCATTCGTCGTAATCGAGGCTTTCAAAGCCTTGGGCTTTGTGGCGGAGTGGCGCAAAATCGTCGTCTGAGGAAAGTCATGGCCGACATAGCGGAGAATGCTAGCCTTCCTTTTTTGGTGGCCCGCAAGGAATATTGTGGAGATAATGCTGCCATGATAGCTTTTGCCGGATTATTGGAAAGAGCGGCGCTGCATGAGAATGCTCCGGTCAGGCCTTCGCTTTCCCTCACTGAACAATCTTTACCGAAAGGCCACCGCTGATGAAATTCCGCTTACTGCCCATTGCCCTTATTCTTGCCCTTGCTTTTATCTTTCTGGGCGTCCTTTACGTGCTGCTCAACCAAGCTGAAGAATTGATCACCGATCCTGAAATTTCCCGCAATGGGTCTATCGAAATGCCGGAATTTCCAGTCGAATTCTTTCTCGCCAATCCCGAACGTCTGGACGAAGGGCATTATCTCCTGGAGGTCCGTTTTACCGAAGATTTGATGGAGGACGAAAGGGCGAGGGTGGTTTTGACCGAAACCCCTGCCGGGGAGGCGATTCCTTTGGTGGTGCCAGCGGATAAGTCGAACCCACCGGATTCCTTTACGCCTGTCGTGGTCGAGTGGGACGGAGTCCTCTTGCTTCTTCGCGAGGTCGAGTCGGCAGAGTAGTAGGAAACTCTTTTTTTTTAATCCTCCTTTAGGTTCCCCCCCATGTGTTTCATTCTTGGGAGATTCTTTAGAATAAAACTCCAACCAGAAACGTTGCTTGGCCGCATCCGCTATACAGCAGATTCCTGCGTTCAAGAGAGCTAGCCCAAACAGTCCCACCCAGAACCAATAGGCCATATGAGCGAATCCGGGATCGGGGGGCGGATTGCCTTTAACGATAATGGCTTCACCCAGAAAATTGATGCCCAAGCCAACTAAAACGACTCCCCCGATGGCTCTGCGCCGCCCTTTTTTGCGATAAATTTCAGGGTTCCTTTCACTTCTCATAGTCCGTCGGTATACAAGGTAGGCTACTAGGCTTTAATCGTTCTTAGTCTTTTGTCAAACGGGCACAATGCTTTGTTAACAAAGTTTTGGGGTGACCATTGCGTAGCGCAACAGGCTTTACGCCCCACCGGAGCGGAGCGTAAAGCCAGGAAGTATGGGCATTTTTTCAAAGGATAATCAGGATAGTTCGCGGGAGAGCTCAACCCACCGCTCGGGAGGGATGACCGTTCCCATGCGCCGAACGACCTCGGCCCCGAGACGGGAACCGTTGCCCCCGCAGGCGGCGAGGTTTTGTGAGCGCAACCAGCCGTAAAGGAAACCGGCCGCCCAAAGGTCGCCGGCTCCAGTGGTGTCGACTACATCCTCGACCAGTAACGGTTCGACTTCCGCAATCCCTTCCCGGGAAGCAACTACGGAACCGGCCTTGCCCATTTTGACCACTCCGATTTCACAGTATTGATTAAGCTCACGTGCCATATCGGCATAGCTTTTCCCTTTGCCTAAAAACGTCTCGGCCTCTTCCTCGTTGGCAAAGACGATATCGACGTATTCCTTTAGGATCTCCGGCAAAATATCCTCTGCTGCCTGTACCACTTCGAAGGAAGCAAGGTCCAGGGACACGGTGCAACCAGAACGTTTCGCACAACCGAGGACGTGGCGGAGCAAATCGCGGTTGAAAAGCAAATATCCTTCAATGTGCGCATGTCGGCAACCAAGGAAATCTTCTTCACTGATCTCCTCGGGGCTCAGGGTCAGAGCGGCACCAAGGTGAGTGCGCATGGTGCGCTCGGAATCAGGGGTGACGAGAGATACGCAACGTCCGGTAGGGTCTTCGCTCTTTTTGAGACGGGATACATCGCCACCCATTTGGCGAAAACTCTCCGCGAAGAGATGACCGGTCTGGTCATTCCCGATTTTTCCGAGAAAGGTCGCGCTGATCCCGAGGCGGGCCAAGCCAAAGACCGTGTTACCGGCAGATCCACCGGGGGATTCTACCAGAGTGGTGCCAGCGAGGGCGGCCAACCGGGCAATCTCTTCCCCGGAGACCAATTCCATGCCTCCCTTGGCTCCCGTTAAGTGCTCACTAAGGAAGTCTTCACCAACTTGGGCCAGGGCATCGACTATGGGAGAGCCAACGCCAATGATATCGTATTTTAGTTTCTTTTCTTGGTTTTGTTCAATAGACATAACTAGGTAACCGAAGGAAAGGGTTTCCTTCGTCGATACAATCGACTTCGATTCTTAGGAGAGGCTTTCGACGGTGTCGATAAATTTCTCTTTTTCTGCCGATTTGAAGAAGGCGGTTCCGGCGACAAAGGTGTCCGCGCCGGCTTCGGCACATCGCTTGGCGGTCTCCATATCGATCCCGCCATCGACTTCCAGGCGGAAAAGATGATTGTTGTCCAAACGCCATTGGTGGATTTTGCGAATTTTACGGATCATCTCCTCTTTGAAGGACTGTCCCCCAAATCCGGGTTGGACGGTCATCACCAGAAGTAGATCAATCGAACTCAGGTAAGGATAAACACTTTCCGGTGCTGTGCCAGGATTGATGACGAGACCTTTTTGGCAGTCCCGGTCGGCAATTTGTTGCAAGACTTTCCGGTGGTCCACCGGAGCTTCGATGTGGAAACTTATCAAGTCCGCGCCGGCTTCGGCAAAAGGTTCGATAAAAGCGTCCGGATTGGCCAACATGAGGTGCACGTCGAAAAAGAGTTGGCTATCCTTGCGCAAGGCTGCGACAGTCGCCGGGCCAAAGGTAAGGTTGGGGACGAAATGGCCGTCCATAATATCCAGATGAAGCCAGCGAAGTCCCAGATTTTCGACTTCCTGGGTGCTTTTTCGTAAATCCCCATGGTCTCCCGCGAGAATGGAGGGAGCTAGGAGCGAAGGGTTTTTGCCAGCAACAGGACGCATGCCGATTAACCTTTAACGGCGCCGCTACTGAGGCCGCGCACAAACAGTTTCATGGTGAAAAGGAAAAGGATAATGAGGGGAATACTGGCAAGAAGGAAAGTCGCCATAATCGCGCCCCATTGCTTGACGTATTCGCCATCAAGATAAATGAGGGCGACCCCGATGGGGAAAAGTTCGGAATCTTTAAGAAAGATTAATGGCATGAGGAACTCATTCCAACTCGTGAGGAAAGAAAGGATCGCCAGGGTGCCGATGATCGGCCCGCTCATTGGGATCACGATGTGCAAGAGTTGTTTGAAATGCCCGGCACCGTCAATTTCGGCCGCCTCGAACAGATCCTTGGGCAGGTCTTCGATGAAATTTCGCAGAATGTAAATATTGAAAACTTGCGCTCCACTGATACCGATAATAACCAGGGCCCAGAGAGTGTTCAGCAGATTCATGCTTTTAATCAACATGAAAAGCGGTACGATATTGGCTACCCCGGGCATCAGCATCAGGAAAAGGAATACCGCCCACAGAAAATTACTGAACGGCATTTTGTATCGCGCAAAGAAATATGCGCCCAACAAGGCCACGAAAAGGGTCAGAACAGTAGTGGAAACCGTGATGAAAATTGAGTTGGCCACCGCCGGGGCAATCAACTCGAAGGCAAAAAGATAATTCTCCCATTGCCATTCTCCCAAACGGGCCGGAAGCCAGGGGTTCTCAGTGAACATGAGGTTGTTCTTTCCGCTGATTTGCAGCATCATGTACAGCGGAAGAAGTTCGATGCCGAGAACGAAAAGGATGATCAGGTGCTTCGGCCAATCCCTTACTTTGGGAGCGCCAGCAGGTCGATTTTGATTGGGAGCACTCATTTGTCGACGCGAACGTATTTGTTATTGATGATGGTCAAAATCAGAATGAAGAAGAAAAGTACCAGACCAATGGCACACGCATAGCCAAACTCATTGGCGACAAAGGCTTGGTTGTACATCCATAATCCGGGAACCATGCCGCGGCCACCGGCCCCACCTCCTTCCCCGAGTAGCAAAAGCTGCAAACCAAAACTTTGGAGAGTCCCGATGATCAAGAGAATCAGCGTTAGACGGACTTGGGTCATGATCAGGGGCAGCTCAATGTAGAGGAATTTCTGGAAAGCGGAAACGCCGTCCAGGTCCGCGGCCTCGTAAACGTCCTTGCTGATGGATTGCAATCCAGCGAGGTAAATCAAAACCCCCACCGCGCCGATCCACGGGAATCCCCAAATGATTAGGGCAGGGACGATGAGCTGTTCCTGACTGAGCCATGCCACCGGGGCATCTGTTCGGAAGGTGTTGCCCGCAAAAAACGTGGAGTCAAACCAGGCCAGAACCTCCATCAGGCGGGTGGTCTCAAGGATTTTATTCAATGGACCAAGATTGGGATCGAAAAAGAATTTCCAAATGAATAAAACAACCAGTTGGGGAACGATCATCGGGAGAACCACCAGGAGGCGGTACCAATATTGGGCCTTATCGCTTTTCAAACGGTGGATCATCACCGCAATGAAGATAGAGGGGATCAGCTTAAGCACATTGGCCAACACCAGGATTCCGATGAGGATAAAGGAATTCCAAAGAGTCGTGTCTCCCAGGATGCGACGAAAATTGTCCAGACCGATAAAACGTTTGGTATCGTCCCCATCCCACTCGAAAAAGCTGTGATACACCGCGCTGGCCGCCGGAAAATACTGAAACATCAGAATGAAGAGTAGGGGAACCGCGACAAAAAGATAGAGCCGCCATTCGCGCAAAGCCTTTGCTGTACTGATCGATTTTTGCATTTTAGAAAAAGTGGTGCGACTACCGTCCAATCATCTCCAGCTCATGCGCCAGATAAAGAGAGTTGGTCTCCTGAATTATTTGGGTCTCGCTGATTTCCAGCATTTTATTAAACAAATGCTCCCTTAGACGGCCTTCGGGCAACTGGCGGTAGAGATGCTCGTAACCACCGAAGGAACAATCCATGCGCATCACATTGTTGAGTTGATTGCTGCTGATACGGGAAAGGTCACGCTCGATCGCCCGGGGATAGATGGATTCCAGCTCATTGATGAAGCGGTCGACATTGCCCGCTGCCAAATGATGCTGGTTGATATCAATAACCCGCGAACGTTCAGTGGCTCCCCAAAGACCCATTCCGCCCGGATACCCCTCCATTCGGGGCATGAACGGCTTGGTGATGTCCGGGACCGAAACCCCTTCCACGGCTGGTAACCAGCCACTGATTTCGCCAAAAAGTTCGGCGGAGGCCTTGGAGGTCAGGTATTGCAGAAAGTGAATGGTTTGATCGAGATTTCGGGTCCCTCGGTAGACCCCAAATACGGCCCCGGTTCCAATGCCCCGTTCCGAAACCGGACCAAGTACATTATGGCCGAACTCCGGATGCTCCTGAGAGGGGAAGGGGATGGGGAACGCGCCAAGGGGGAAAGGCGCTTCGGCGTGCATACTGCTGGCGTCCCAACTGCCGCTGACAATCATCACCATACCTCCGCGTTCAAATCGGAAACTGGCGTCCTCACGTTGCAATTGCTGAAAGCCCGGCTGCATATGCTGAGTAATCAGGGATTGCAAAGCAAAACCTTCCCGGAAGGGAGTGTCCCCTACGGATTTATTGCCTCGAAGTATTTCCAGCTGAACAAAATTGGAACTTGGCCGTAAATCGCGCGCCGGATTAGCCTCCAAGATCAACCTTTGCGTCTGGCTGGTGAAGAGGTTGTTCATCAATAGAGGCCCATTGTAGCGGGAGCCTGCGATCGGAAAAATATCCTCCCCGGTCCTTTGGGCAAAAGCCCGGATTTCTTCACAAATGGCGATGAATTCCTCCAACGTTTCCGGGGGAGGCTGGTCACCAAGAATTCTTTCCCACAATTCTTGATTATAAAAAACCCGAATCGTAAAGAGGGCATTGGGAATCCCGTAAACTTCGAGCAGCTGCTCGTTCAAGGTGAGCTCTGACTGAAGTCCATCGATGAAGGTTTCCTGCCAGGGAAGTTCTTCGAGATCCGTGCCCACGTTAAAGGGATTGGGTTGCTGAACATATTCGGTCAAGGGTACGAAATACCGGGCCAATCGGTCCTCGGTAAGCCCTTTCCCAACTCCCAGCTGAATAAGATCGGGAGCCTGTTGCCCCACCAGTTGTACGGTTAGCCAGGTGGGGTACACGCGTTCGGGAATGGGGATTTGCCGAATGGTGACATGGGGGAATTCCTCCATGTAATTTTGTGCGATGGCGTCGAAGGCTTCGCGGATACCGGATTCCAACTGCCAGTGCGCGAAACTGATCACAATACGATCCGGATCACGTTGT
Source organism: Opitutales bacterium (assembly GCA_022565335.1). Lineage (GTDB taxonomy): Bacteria > Verrucomicrobiota > Verrucomicrobiia > Opitutales > T3Sed10-336 > JAIUMY01. Next base: position 1,725 of record JAIUMY010000029.1, on the reverse strand, counting down.
TCCATCTCGCGTGTAAAGACACGGTACAAAGCGACCGCAAAACAAAAAACAAGCAGGCCAATGCCTATTATATTAAGAATCCGTTCCCGAGTCATCAGAATCCTCCAGATAAGTTTGAATTTCCATGCGGCGGTCCGCTACCCAGTCCACGCGGTTGTCGCGGGTGAAGTTGTCCAGAAAAAGTCCATAAAATTCATCAGCCACCGGATAATTTTCCACATGCCGGGCCATTTCCGCGATACCTACATAGGTTGATGCCAATGTTTGTCGATTGTGAATGCCTGCATCCACGGCGGCCATCAAGTGCTCTAAAATTAATTGCTGCGACTCCGGGCTCTCATGGTCAAAATGAGTGTAGGCGTTGGCCATGAGTAGGTGGTAATCCCGCCGCGTTCGGGAATTGACAAAACTTCCGCGGAAAGCCTCCGTTTCGGCAAAGCGACCAGCCTTGGTTTCTCTATCGGTTGGCTCGTATAAACGAATGGTAGCCCATCGTACCCGGGCCAATTCGCCCATCGGGTGGTCCGGATGATCTTCGTGGAGACGGTTGAAAATGTCTTGTGCTTTATCCCAGTCAGGAGTGTAGCGATGAATTTGCTCGATTCTCCCGAGGAAATAACGAGCCCGTATCCCGAATTCGTCATTGGCTTCGACCTCTTTGACTCTTTGGAGGTACTCGGCCGCGGTCTCGATCGTCGCGCGGCTCTTCGGTTGGAGATTCAGGTGAGCGATACCAATCCCCAAATGAGCTTCACGCACGCGGTCGGGATCAGCGGTCTTCGCTTCTTCAAAACGGTCGATAGACTGGATAATCAACAACTTGCTCAACCGATCCCAGGCCAATTCATAGGGATCTTGGGGTGAGGTTTCCAAAATTTCCTCCGCGCCCAAAAGGGAGAGGGGCAAAACGATCAACGCAATTACCGCAATCCACCTACTTGGCGATGAGGACATCTGAGTAAGGCAAGGGTGATTTAGGGTTTCAGCAAGAAATTGAGGAAGTCTCATGGTAGCGAGGTTTGCGCAAGAAAGCAGTGTTTGCAATCTGGGAAATAGGATCAAGCTAAATTTCCCCGTAAAATTTTTAAGATTTTGCAACTTAGTATTTGACGGGTTGTGGATTATTGCTTTTTTGAGGGTATGCAACGCAAACGCTTACATTTTACAGACTGTCCGGCGGTTTATCATGTGATGTCGCGGACGGTGAATGGAGAAAAGATTTTTGGGGAGAAGGAGAAAGCCGTTCTTGCCAAAATGTTACACAAGGTGGCGGCCTTTTCAGGGGTCAAGGTTTTGACTTACTGTATAATGGCCAATCACTTCCATATCCTGGTGGAAGTGCCCGCTGCGGAAGGGATCGAATTGACCGATGAGGAGTTGGTGGAGCGGTATGAGCATCTGCACGGGGAGAACAATCATTTGCGGAAGTCCCCCCGTTCGATAGCCTATGCGCCCAATTCGGTGGAGCAGGTGCAGCGGACGCTGGAACAGGGAGGCAAGGAGGCTGAGGAACTCCGCGCGGCCTTGCATAAGCGGATGCATAATCTGCCGGAGTTTGTCAAAACCTTCAAACAACGGGTAAGTATCTGGTATAACAGCGAGTACCGGCGCTATGGTCCGTTGGGGAGCGAGAAGTTTAAGAGTGTCCTGGTGGAGGGCAGGGCCAATGCCTTGAAGGTAGTGGCGGCCTACATCGATCTGAATCCGGTACGGGCGGGATTGGTG
>JAIUMY010000028.1 GCA_022565335.1 Opitutales bacterium | reverse complement strand
TACTTCAAGCCAGGGACATAAACACACGCCCCACCACACCGCGCGGCCGCTTTCCCTGTCGCGCCGTAGCTTTAGCGAAGGCGGAAGCGGCTGCGCGGAACACTCCGACCCCGCCAGTCTCTCACCTTCATATTCCAGCTCCGCTGGGGGCAGCGACTAATGTGAGACCAAGGTGTTTCCAAGGCCTCCGGAGTGTTGCGCGCAGGGACATGAAGTCCCCGCTCGCTGTCGAAAAGGGTCGAAATTTCCGTTTCCCAGAGTATTGCGCACAGGGGCGCAAGGCCCCCGTTCGCTTTTTGCCCCAAGCGGGGACCTTGTGTCCCTGCGCGGAGGGCTTCAAGCCAGGGACATAAACACCCGCCCACCACACCGCGCGGCCGCTGTTCCCTGTCGCCCCGTAGCTTTAGCGAAGGCGGAAGCGGCGGCGCGGAACACTCCGACCTCTATCTCTTAGGTTGACGCATTTGCGCTGGGCGGGATGCCCTGAAATGACCCGCAACCCCCTGCAAATTCAACCCGCGGAGCAACGCGGAGATCCCTCGAAGCCTTGGCGTGGTGGGACGGTCTTTTCCCCTCTCTTGGTCAGCGAACCCCGGCTTACGGTACCGGCTCCTGTCCTCGACGTAAGGGAAGACGTTTTTCGCTCAGGAAGTACCCCTTTCATTCTCCAGGACAGGAACCACCGCTGGGCGGGACAGGGGTCCTTGCTTCTTGGGAGGGCGATTTTCTTATTTCTTATGGGAGGCTTGTTCGGAAGGCCTGGGAGGATGCTTTTTCTTGTTCGGTAGGGCTTTAGTTCGTTGCTTCTGACGGGGGAATTTTTTAAGGTACTGTTATGAAATTGGAAAGCACGCCTTTGGTGGGAAAGCCCTACCGGCATTTTAAGAGGTATCGGGAGATTATTTCGGTGTTTTTCCGGTACGGGTTTGATGAGGTGATTTACGGTTTGGGATTGAACCGGTTTTTGGATCCGGTCCTTCGTCGGCGCAAGTCGGCGGTTGATTTTGAGAAATCCCGTCCGGAGCGCTTTCGCCTGGCTTTGCAGGATTTGGGCAGCTCATTCATCAAGTTTGGGCAGATTCTGGCGTCCCGGCCGGACCTTTTGCCGCAGGAATACCTGGATGAGTTGCATGCGCTGGAAGACGATGTGCCGCAGCTTTCGTTTGAGCAGATCAAACAAGTGGTGGAGGAGGACCTGCAACGGCCCCTGGAGGAGATTTTCTTGTCGTTTTCCGAAAAGCCTTTAGCGGCGGCTTCGATTGCCCAGATTCACGAGGGGGTCCTGCGTTCGGGGGAAAGTGTGGTGGTGAAGGTGCAAAGGCCGAAACTGAAGGCGCAGTTTGAGGTGGATTTGGAAATCGTTCGGAATTTGGCCTCGATGGCGGAAACGCATCTTGATACGTGGAAGGTTCACCGCCCGACGCGCCTCGTTGATCAGATCCGCCGGATGTTGATGCGGGAATTGGATTTCAACATCGAATTGGCCTATATCGATCGGTTTCGTCATCATTTCGGGACCGATCCCCATATCGTGATTCCCCAAACCTGGGATGAGTTTTCCTCCACCCGGGTTTTGGTGATGGAAAAAATCAATGGGATCAAATCGTCGTCCCTGGATCGTTTGGTGGACAAGGGGTATGACCGGAAGAAAATTGCTCATCGGGCGGCACATTCGGTGATGGAGCAAATTTTTGAGCATGGGTTTTTTCATGCCGATCCCCATGCGGGGAACATCTTTGTACTGCCGGAGGAGAAGGTCTGTTTTCTGGACTTTGGCATGATGGGTTCCATGAACCGTGACCTGCGGGAGAATTTTGCTGAACTCTTGCACGGTATTGCCAAGCGGGACGAACATATGGCGGCGAATGCCCTGATCGAACTGACCAATCCGGACAGTCGGCCAGACCGGCGAGCGCTCGAAATCGATGTCTCGGAGTTCATGACCCAGCACTTTTACCGGCCATTGCGGCAGATGCGTATCGGGCGGTTGCTGACGGAGTTGGTGCAACAGACCACGCGGCATGGGTTGAGTATTCCGACGGAGCTTTTTATTCTGATCAAGTGCGTGGCCACCATGGAGAATGTGGTGCGGCAGTTGGATCCCGATTTTGATTTGGTCAAGGAGGCGGTTCCGCACATTCGCAAGGTCCGGATGGACCGTCTGCGTCCGGGAAGGATCATCGAAACGATGCGGGAGACGGGCGGCAGTCTTTTTACGTTGTTCCGGTATTTGCCGCTGGAGATCAACAACTTTTTCCGCTCGCTGGAAAAGGGGCGGGCGCGGATCGCCTTTGAGCACCACGGACTGAAGCCGATGATCCGTACCCTTGATCAGGTGAGCAACCGGATTTCCCTGGCGATTGTTCTGGCTTCGTTGATTGTGGGATCGTCCTTAATTATTCACGCGGGGATTCCGCCCTTGTGGAACAATATCCCCGCCGTCGGTCTGTTGGGATACACGTTCGCCGGAATGATCGGCATCTGGCTTGTGTATTCAATTTTCCGGCACGGAAATTTGTAGGGGGAAGTGAATTAAGAAGTATGATTTAGGCTTTAAGAAACAATTGTCGAGTCCTGCTCAAAAGTTGGCAGGGAGAAGGTGAACAACCACCCGTGAATTAGAGGGATTCGGCACGCTCAGCCCGGGACGGAACTCGTTCCTCCAGGGAGAAGGGTTTTGTTGTTCGTGGCCCGCAGCTTTAGCAAGGGTTGGGGAAGATCGACTGCGGCTTGAGGATACTGAATGTTAAGTAAAAGAAAATAAGAAATTAACATTGATTCGTTGGTGAAAACGCGTTTTATCGGAGGAATGATGCATTTTTCAAAAAGGCAAAAACCGTCCGGGAAGGCTTTGTTGTGGGGTCTTGTAGGGTTGGTTGGAACAGGTGATTTGACGGCGGAAGAAGAGGTTTTGGACCTGCCGAGCCTGCGGGTAGTAGAGTATGAGATCGCGGAGCAAGCTCCGGTTTCGACCTTTTCGATGCCGGTGTCGTTGTTGCGCTATGAACCGCGAGTGGACCTTCAGCGCCGGAGTGCGGGGGAGTTGCAGTCGGATGTGAGTGTGCGGGGGTCCACTTTTGAAGCGGTGGGCTTTGTGGTTGGGGCGAGCCCTTTGTTTGATCCGCAGACGGGACATTATTTTGCCGAGATTCCGATTACCACCCGAATGTTGACGGGGCCGGAGGTTCTGGTGGGGGCGGCCAATGCCCGCACGGGTTTCAATGCAACCACCGCGACGGTGGCCTATGGGTGGCGTCCGATTGAGGAAGGTGGGGAGATGACCGTTTTTGGCGGGGACAACTCGACCCGGGGAGGGTCCTTGTACCAGGGTTTGGTCCTGGCGGAATCGGAGTCCTGGGGGAAATGGGCGGTGGATGGCGAGGTCGCCTTTTCGAGGTCGGATGGGGCCAGGCCGCAGGGGGATTCTTCGCTGGACCGTTACAATGTCCGGTTGCAACATCGCAATGCTGGTGGGCAGACGGACTTGTTTGGGGGTTATCAGGCCAAATTTTTCGGTTGGCCGAATCTCTATACCCCTTTCAGTGACCGGGAGTCGGAGAACTTACAGACGACTTTTCTGGCCTTAAACCATGTTCGTGATCGGCTGGTTGGTGGGGATTTGGAATTTGCGGTATCGTATCGACGGAATAAAGACGAGTATCAATTCAACCGGGACAACCCGACCGATGATTTCCAGCACGAAACACAGGTTTGGTCGGCTTCCTGGATCGGGCGTGAGGAAGGTGGCGAGTGGTTTATCGACCATGGGGGCCGGGTGGTTTGGGATGAGATTGAAAGCAACTCGCTGACTTTTGGGGATTTTCAATCCCGGAGTTACCAACAGTTTTCTTTTGTTCCCGGGGTGCGGGGGGAGTTGGGCGAGGAGATCGATTGGGAGGCCTCGGCCGGGGTGGTGGCCTACCGCTCCGACCGGGATGGCGGCCGGGTTTCGCCGCAGACCAGGTTGGAGTGGGCGCATGATCGGAACGAGCAACGCTGGACCTGGCATCTTGAATATTCGGAAACCTCCCGGTTTCCGGCCTACACGACTCTGAACTCCAATCCGGGAGGGCTTTTTGGAGGAGATGCGAATCTGGGGCGCGAGTTGGCGCGGAATTATGAAGTCGGAATAAAGATTCAGGATGCCGATTGGGCGTTGGAAGGGGCGGTCTTTTGGCGGGAGGACCGTGATCTGGCGGACTGGGTTCTGGTGCCGGGGCAGGTCTTCCGCGGGGCGGAGCCAGTTGATATCGATACTTTGGGGATTGAGATCTTTTATTTCCGGCCGTTTGCCCGGGGGGAGGTTCGCCTTGGGTACACCTTTTTAGACAAGGACGAAAGTTACCGGAGGGATGAGGTAATTGGCAGTTTTTACGCGCTGAATTTTCCGACTCACCGGGCCACGGCGGGAGGAGACTGGTATCTGCATGACCGGGTGGTTTTGCGCGGCGATCTCGAAATCCGGCGACAGGAGGACAATCCTCTCCGCGAGGGGCGGCGGAGTCCGGTGATGGCGGTGGTCGGTCTGGATGTTCAGCCTTTCGAGGATCATCCGCTCATGGTGGGTCTGACGGTGGATAATGTATTTAACGTCAGTTTTGAGGAGGTTCCGGGCACCCCCGGCTTGCCCCGGCAATTTCTGGCCCGGGCGAGCCTGACCTGGTAGGAAACCGAAGGAGGTTAGGGGGTTTGTCCCCGGATCTCGGAGGGGGTACGCTTTTCCAGGCGCAGGAAGGTCTCCCGCAGGTGGCGCCCCGAGGAAAAGCCCGCTTTTTCCGCAACTTCCTCCATCGGCAGACGGCTGTTTTGCAAAAGGTAAGTGCCGCGGCGGAGTCGTTCCAAATCGAGGAGTTGTTTCGGGGTTTGTCCCAGAACTTGGCGCAAACGTTTTTCGAGGGGGCGTCGGCTGCTGCCGATCATGGCGGCCCATTCCTCAACATTTGCGGGAATGGTAGGTGTCTGGCGAAGGCTGGAGAGGGCTTGACTAGCCAGATAATCGCCGACGAGCAGGGGGTCGGTACTTGCTCTGGTAATGACCCCGGCCGGGGGAATCATGCTGACCTCCCTGGGAAAGCGGGACCTGCCGGTGGCCAAGTCGCGTAGAAACTGGCTGGCTTGACGGCCCATTTCCTTGCCCTCCAATTCGATACTGGTGAGCGGAACGGGGCCAAAGTGGCAGAGGTATTCCTGATTATTGACCCCGATGACCATGGCTTGCCAGGGAATGTCAATCCCCTGGTCGGCGAGAGATGCCGAGAGCGGTGCAGCCAATTCGTCGTCTCCGGCAAAAAAACCAACGGGAGCTTTTTGCTTGCGGATATGCGCAATGGGCAAAGCGTCTTTGTGGGTAAAGGTTCCCAGGAAGGGAATGCCGGCGGCTTCAATGGTTTTGGCGAATGCCTCACCACGTTTCTTTAGACCATAGTGCGAGGCCAGGGTATAGTAGGCGGCGGCGGAAACCCCTTTGGCCAGAAGGTGTTCAGCAGCCATTCGTCCGATGGCTTCCGGATCGAAAAACAGATGTCCGACTCCGGCATGGGGAGGTTGGGCGCTGGAGAGGGAAAGAATGGCGGGGGCCAGAGTGAGGGCTTGGTGCAAATGCTCTTTGGTCGCCAGAATGCCCACAATGGCGTCGAACTGGTAATTTTCCTTTTCCCAGCGCTCCAGGTCCTGGGTGGGGCTGAATCCGTGGTGACTGCGCCATAGCCCGCTTTTCCACCCCTCGCGGACAATTTCCAGGATGGCATCGGTAAAAGGGGGATATCTCGGGGAGGCACAAATCCCGATGTTGAGAAGAGGTTTGGGGGAAGAACTCATTTTGCGATTTTGTTGTTACAAAAAGCGGAGGGCAATGTTTTCTGACTTGCTTTTGCCCTTAGCCAAACTTTCCCTAGGGGCATGAGCACCCCTGTAAAACTAATCTCCCTGCACCAGAGGGAAGCCCATGAACGGACCTGGACACCTTTTTTCACCGAAAAAGTAAAGTCTCTTGGAGATTATACCCGCTATGAAAACACCGTTGAGTGGTCAGATGACCAGAAAGCGGAAAAAATCCGGGAAGCGGATGTTTTGCTTACCGGGTGGGATGCTCCGGCCGTACCGGAGGAATTGAGTGAGAACCCCGGCCGTTTACGTTATATCTGTCATATCCATGGGGAAATCCGGCGCCTTATCAGTCGTAAGATTGTATCCTCGCCGATTCTGGTTTCCAACTGGGGCCCGGCGCCGGGCCCGGGGGTCGCGGAAGGTGCCATGACCATGCTTTTGGCTTCCCTGAAAATGATTCCGGCCCATGTCACTGAGAAGAGAGCGGGTCAATGGCAGATCAAACAAAAGGAATGGGCTGGCACGCTCCGAAATCTCCGCGTGGGAATCTATGGAATGGGGGTGATTGGCAAGGAAGTGGTGAAACTTCTCACTCCTTTTGGTTCACGTCTCAAAGGGTTCGACCCGTATGCAAAGGATTGGCCGGAGGCGGTGGAAAGGCTGCCTTCTCTCGATGACTTGTTTGCGGAAGTGGATGCGGTGGTGGTGACGGCCGGGTTGAACGAGGAAACCCGGCGCAGTGTCGCGGCGGACCAGTTGGCCCGGCTGCCTAATGGCGGCATCGTGGTCAATGTGGCTCGCGGGGCGATCATCGATCAAACGGCCTTATTGGCGGAAGTGCGGGCGGGACGCTTGCGCGCTGGTCTGGATGTTTTGGACACCGATGGCAAGGATTGGATGGAGCCTGACGATGCGGACCGGCAATTGCCCAATCTCCTGCTGACGGGGCATTCGGTATCCTTTAGTCCCTGGAACCATTCCTTGCCGGGGAATGAAAATCTCCTGGTGCCCTTTCAGGAAATTTGTCTGGAAAACCTGAGGCTTTTTCGTGATGGCGAAGAGCCCCGATATTGTTTTACCTCTGAACGCTATGACCTCTCTACGTAAAAACATATTTTTGCCCGATACTTTTCTTCTGGGAACGGTGGCCTTGGAGCCCCGTCGCTGGAAAAAAGACCCCGAGCGCTATCCTTCTTTTGCGGTTAGCGAAAAAGGGGAGGCGGCCCGGGACGCGGGCTTTACGGGTTGGGAATTGTGGGAACGCCACTATACCCATGCCCCGGAAGAGGAACAAAAGGCCCTTCGTAAAAGCGATTTTCCGGTGGTTGGATTAAACACCTACTGGATTCCCGGGCATGGCACGGTGGAGGAAGGGGAAAGGGTGGCGGAAACAATTGCCGCGTTCCAGCCATCCCTGCGCTTGGTGAAATTCAATCTGGGGCCGGTGGATGGACCGGTTCCGGTGGAGGAGCAAGTCGAAGCGGCGGCCCGTTGGGCGGAGCTTTTGCCGGAGGGGGTTCGTTTGCTTTGTGAATGTCATCCCCGGACGGTGTTGGAGACTACCGGGGCAGCGAAGAAGGCTTTCGCTGAGTGGCCTGTGGAGAGGTTTGGGGCGATTGTTCATCCTTTGGGCCCAGCCCGTTTGGAATTGCCGAATTGGCTCGGGGCGTTGGGAAATCGTATCACTCATCTGCACTGGCAGAGCAAAGGGGTCGATAAGAAAATGTGCCCGCTTGCCGAATTGGAAGGGGAGGTTCTGATGGCTGCCGAAATTCTTGCGAAATACGGTTTTGCCGGTTCGGCAGCCTTGGAATTTGTGGCCGGGATGAACAAACCCGGGGAGCATCCGGACCGGCTTTTTCAACAGGCGGTAGAGGACCTGCAGTTTTTGCAAAGGTTGCAGAAAGGCTGAGCCTGCTTGGTGAAGGGACCAGCTCCGTCCTGGTCTGAGCTCTTCGAACGACCTTGACCACGAGGGCCGGGAAGGGTACGGACCTCAAACCACCACCCGGTGGACGAGGGGGAACTCGTCCCTCCAGGGGCAGAAAGAAGGGCAATAGCCAGTGATTTAGGTTCGGTCTTCCTCGTCTTCGTCAGGGTTGCTCTCGGGGAGGTCGAGGGGGTCGGGCGACTCCGGGGCCGAGGCCTCAGATGGCGAATCAATCAGTTCAACGGATTCGCCTTCCGCGGTTTCGTCGCTTTCCTCGTCTTCCAGACCTTCGGCATTTTCGTCGGCGTCGATGACGCGGGCGATGCGGATGAGGCGGTCTTTTTCGTTGAGGTTCACGAGGCGCACCCCTTTGGTGGAGCGCCCGATGATACGAATGCCTTCGATGGGGCAACGGACGGTTTGACCGGAGGCGGTGAGCATGATGATCTCATCGGTATCGTCGACCGAGAGGGCCGCGCATACGGTGGAATCGGTCTTGATGGCGGTGAGGCCATAGCCGCCGCGTTTCTGGTCGCGGAATTCGTCGAAGGAGGTTCGTTTGCCCATGCCGTTTTCGCCGGCGATGAGCAGGTTGGCTCCGGGCTGGACGATTTCGAGGGATTCGACGGCGTCACCGTCACGGAGGCGAATGCCCCGGTTGCCGGAGCTGACGCGGCCCATATCGCGGATTTCCGATTCGTGGAAGCGAATGGCCATGCCGCTTTTGGTGACCAGCATGATATGATCGTCGCCAGTGGTGAGGCGGACGCCGATGAGGTCGTCCTCGTCACGAAGAAGGATCCCTTTAAGGCCGACGCGGCGAATGTTTTTGTAGGCGTCGAGGCGGGTTTTCTTAATCAGCCCCTGGCGGGTGGCGAAGACGAGATATTGGTCATCGCGGAAATCCTCGATGCAAATCATGGCGGCCACGCGTTCATCCTCCTGAAGTTCCAGCATATTGGCGATGGAGCGCCCCTTGGAGGTGCGGCCGCCTTCGGGAATCTCGTAGGCTTTTTGGATGTAGAGTCGACCATTGTTCATAAAGAACAGAATGGTGTCGTGGGTGCTGGCGGTAAAGAGGTGGCGAACGAAGTCTTTCTCGTAGGCATTGCCCCCGATAATTCCCCGGCCCCCGCGTTTTTGGGAACGGTATTCGCTGAGGGAGGTACGTTTGATGAAATTTTGCTCGGATACGGTGACGATACAGCCTTCCTTGGCGATGATATCCTCCATGCGCATTTCGCCTTCCCAGGGGACGATTTCGCTTTTGCGGGGGCTGGAGTATTTTTCCTTCAGTTCGAGGAGTTCTTTTTTGATAACTTCGAGGAGGATGGATTCGTTGTCCAGAATGGCACGGAGGCGCTCGATGGTTTGGATGACCTGGGCGTATTCTTCTTCGATCTTCTGTCGTTCGAGGCCGGTGAGTTGGTACAAGCGCAGGTCTAGGATGGCGTTGGTTTGTCTTTCGCTTAGCGGAAACTTGTCCATGAGGGACTCCCTGGCTTCATCGCGGCTGCTGGAGGCGCGGATGATGCGAACGATCTCGTCCATATTGTCGAGGGCGATTTTGTAGCCTTCGAGAATGTGGGCGCGGTCTTCGGCTTTGCGGAGTTGGTATTGGGTGCGGCGGTAAATGACTTCGCGGCGATGCTCGAGGTAGCATTCGAGCATTTCCTTGATGTTCATTTGCTTGGGCCGCCGTTTGTCGAGAGCCAGCAAAATAACGCCAAAAGAGGACTCGAGGGCGGTATGCTTGTAAAGTTTGTTGATCGTTACGCGCGCCACCTCACCTTTTTTCAGGTCGATAACGATCCGGGTATTTTCGTCGGATTCATCGCGCAGATCGGAAACGCCATCAAGAACCTTTTCCCCAACCAGGTCGGCCATCTTTTTGACCAGGGTATTCCGGTTTACGTTGTAGGGGATCTCGGTGATGATGATTTGTTCGCGGCCACTGGGGGTCTCCTCCACGGAGAGGCGGGCGCGGGTTTTAACGATACCGCGACCGGTCCGCAAATAGGATTCGATGCCCTTGGTGCCGAGGATCATTCCCCCGGTCGGGAAGTCCGGTCCCTTGATGACGTCCATGAGGTCGTCGATGGGTACGGAGGGGTTCTCAATGAGCAGGCAAATGCCATCGATCAACTCGTCGATATTGTGGGGGGGGATATTGGTGGTCATCCCCACGGCAATACCGGTGGAACCGTTGAGCAGGAGATTGGGCAGGGAGGCTGGGAGGACCGAAGGTTCGGTACTGCTTTCCTTGTAGTTGGGGACAAAATCGACGGTATCCTCGTCAATGTTGTTCAGCAATTCCTCGGCGATGTTGCGGAGGCGACACTCGGTATAACGATAGGCGGCAGGAGGGTCGCCATCGACGGAGCCGAAGTTGCCCTGAGGTTCAATGAGCGGGTAGCGCATGACCCAGTGTTGGGCCAGGCGGACGAGGGTATCGTAAACGGAGCTATCACCGTGGGGGTGATAGTTTTTCAAAACCTCACCAACGACCCCGGCGCATTTGTCGAAGGGGCGATTGTGCAGGAGGCCTTCCTGCATCATGGCGTAAAGGATCCGGCGCTGGACCGGTTTGAGACCGTCGCGCACATCGGGAAGGGCGCGGCTGATGATGACCGACATCGAATAATCGATGTATGCGGTCTGCATAATCTCGGTAATATTGGTGTTTGTTTGAAAATCCTGGGCCATGATTAGTCAGTAAAAAGGGATATTTTTCCGTTTTGGAAAGGGTTAGACATCGAGGTAGGAAACATTGAGGGCGTTGTCCTCGATGAAATTACGCCGTGGCTCAACTTCTTCGCCCATCAGGATGGTGAAGAGTTCGTCGGCGCGGGCGGCATCGGTAATATCGACTTTGAGCAATTTCCGTTTTTCCGGATCCATGGTTGTTTCGTAGAGCTGTTTGGGGTTCATTTCACCCAGTCCTTTGTAACGTTGAATGGAGAGCCCTTTACGTCCGGAGATGCGGATTTGGTTAATAATCTCCAAAATGGTGTGCATCTCGATGGTATTTTCGCTTTTCTGTCCGACATTTTCGGTGAGGGTGTAGCGAGGTTCCTCAGTGGGGGTGAAGCGCGAGATGTCGAGTCCGATCGTTTCGATTTCTTCCAGGAGCTTGGCCATTTGCTGGGCCTCGTAAATCTCATGGAGAGAAATTCGGCGATTGATTTTGAAGCCGTCTTCGGTTTCGAAAACCTGTTGGTCGGGAGCGTCGAGAGGGTCCCCGTGAATATCGTATTTTTCGGCAAAGCCCTTGAGTTCATTCTCGCTGCGGAGGAATTCGAAGCGTTCGTCGTTGCCTTCGCGAATACGGGCGATGAAACGGGGGAGAAGGTTGTTTTCCTTGTCCCGCTTATCGAGGTATTGTTCCAGGTCAGCGCCATACCGCGTGACTCCGCCGCCAAGTCGTTCGAGTTGTTGCAGAAGGTTGACGATTTTTTCGACTTGGTCGGCTTGGAATTGGTGTTTATCCCGGAGACGGGTCAGCACGACGTCTTCGGAGCCGAGTTCGAGGAGAATGCGATTCAGTTGGTCATCGTTGTCGATATACTGTTCGCGGCGGCGGCGTTTGATTTTGTAGAGGGGGGGTTGCGCGATGTAAACGTAGCCCTGTTCGATGAGACCGCGCATTTGGCGGAAGAGGAAGGTCAGGAGGAGGGTTCGGATATGCGAGCCATCGACATCCGCATCGGTCATGATGATGATTTTGTGGTAGCGGGCTTTGGTAATATCGAAGCTGCCTTCACCCTCGTGGTCACCGATACCGGTACCGACGGCGGTGATGAGGGTGCGGATTTCCTCATTGGAAAGAACCTTGTCGAGACGGGCTTTCTCGACGTTGATCAATTTGCCGCGGAGGGGCAGGATGGCTTGGGTGCGGCGATCGCGGCCCTGTTTGGCGGAACCACCAGCGGAATCACCCTCGACGATATAGAGTTCGGTGAGGGAGGGGTCGCGGGAGGAACAGTCAGCCAATTTGCCGGGCAAGCCTCCGGAGCCGAGGGCGCCTTTACGGACGGTTTCCCGGGCTTTGCGGGCGGCCTCGCGGGCGCGGGCGGCGTGGATGGCCTTATCGATAATGCGCCGGGCGATTTGGGGGGCTTTTTCAAAGGTGAGTCTGAGTTCCTCGCCGACGATTTTCTGGACGATGCCATCGACTTCGCCGTTGGACAGCTTGGTCTTGGTCTGGCCTTCGAAGCGGGGTTCGGGGATTTTGACGGAAATGACGGCGGTCAGGCCTTCGCGGGTATCGTCCCCGCTGATGGAGGGGTCTTTCTCCTTAAGGAGTCCGTTGGCTTTGGCGTAGGCATTGATCACCCGGGTGAGGGCGGTGCGGAAGCCGGAGAGGTGGGTGCCGCCCTCGATGTTGAAAATCGAATTGGCGTAGGCGAAGATTTGGTCGTTGTAAGAGTCGTTATACTGCATTGACACGTCCACGATGATGGCGGTGTCCTGGTCCTCGGGATTGGTCAAAACCCGCCCGCTGAAAGTAATGGGGTCGGGATGCTGGACGGCTTTGTTGCGGTTCAGGTAGGCGACGAATTCGGCGATGCCGTTACGGAACAGGAAGTTTTCTTTCTTTTGGGTCCGTTCGTCGACCAGGTCGACATTGATGCCGGCATTCAGGAAGGCCAACTCGCGGAGTCGTTTGGCGAGGATATCGTAGGAAAACTCCAGGGTGGAGAAGATCTCGTGGTCGGGCTTGAAGGTAATCTTGGTGCCGGTGCGCTGGGTTTCGCCGATGATGGAGAGGGAGGCGGTGGTTTTGCCGCGGGCAAACCGCATGTGATGAACTTTGCCTTCCCGCCGGACCTCGGCTTCAAACCATTCGGAAACAGCATTGACGCATTTGGCCCCGACGCCGTGCAATCCTCCGGAGACCATGTAGGCGCCTTTGCCGAATTTACCACCGGCGTGCAGGTTGGTGAGCACCAACTCCAGGGCCGGCATATTGTATTTCTCGTGGATATCGACCGGAATACCGCGACCGTCGTCCTCTACCGAACAGGAGCCGTCGAGGTGAATGGTTACGGTGATTTTCGAACAATGCCCGGCCAAGGCTTCGTCGATGGAGTTATCGACAACCTCGAAAACACAGTGGTGAAGTCCGCGCTCGCCGGTGTCGCCGATATACATATCGGGCCGCTTGCGGACGCCTTCGAGGCCCTCCAGTTTTTGGATTTGGGAGGCGTTGTAATCGCCTTTTTGTTGATGATCCGGTGAAGGGTTGGGGGTGGGAAGTTCCTGGTCGTCCATAAGTTGAAAATTGACAAAGGTCTATACTCTCGAAAAAGAACGCCCGGGACAATGTTTTTTTGTCCCGGGCGCAAAGGAAAAATCGAGGATGGCGGGAGTCCTCAGAGAGAGCCTGCCTCGACTGGATCAAGATCCGGCTTATTACCGGCAATATATTGATCATGAAGGATCTGGAGGCCCAGCAAATGATTGATCAGGGCATCCTTGCGGGTGAGGGAAACGGGATCGGTATCGTTCTCGTATTCGTGCAGGAATTGGCTAACTTTGGTGGGGTCCAGGACGCCGGCTTCAGTCACTTTTTCGGGGCTGAGATAGGTATCGAGAAGCTCTGACAGGGCGGTCTTTTTGTTTTTCTCGGTGTGTCCCGGAGGCGCCATAAAGGCAAATTTTTCCCGTTTGTAGAGAACTTCGGGCAGAATACCCTTCATGGCTTCCCGGAGGACCCATTTTTCGATATTGCCTTTAATCCGGTATTTGGGGGGGACTTTAAAGGCGGCCTCGGCGACATAGTGGTCGAGGAAGGCGGGGCGGGATTCCATGGAATTGGCCATATCGACGCGGTCGCCGCCCCAGTTGAGGATCTGGCCTTCCAGCATGGTCCGGGACCAGGTGTATTGGGAAATGTCGAGGGGGTGGCGTCCCTGGATGCGGCGCGGGTTAAAACTCTCGGCGATGGCCCCGATGGGATCGTAGTCGGCGGTTTCCTCCCGGGCTTCCTTGCTGAGCAAGGGGCGGGCGATGTCCAGGGTGGCCATCCAGGGCTGGATCCAGGAGGGGGTGAAGCCACAGAGTTCGTTGAAGCCCGGGTGGTCCCGCATGTCCTCGGCGAGGATGGCCCCCTTGAAGATACGGTTGGTTTTTTCCAGGGCCTCGTGGTAGGCTTTGACGACCTCCTCCGGCTCATCTTTGATCCCGTGCAGGAACATATCCCGCTTGAAAGAGGGGTAGCCGCCGAAGAGCTCGTCGGCGCCCTCGCCGGTGATGACCGATTTGTAGCCACATTCGCGAACCCGTCGGCTCATGCAGTATTTGGCCACGCCGAGAGTGTTGTAGAAGGTTCGCTCGGCGAACCACATGGTGCGGAGGTAATTCTGGCCGTAGAGGTCGTCGGCCTTGAGATTGATGACCTCCTGTTCGGCGTTCATGCTTTGGGCCATTTCCCGGGCGATGCCGGACTCGTCGTAGGAATCGTGGTCAAAGCTTATGGTAAAGGCCTTGACGGGGGCTTGCTGGGCGCCTGAGGCCATTCCCAGGATGGAGCAGGAATCGATGCCGCCGGAGAGGTAGCAGCCAACAGGGACATCCGCTTCGAGGCGGAAGGTGACCGATTCGATCAGTTTGTCGCGGATAAGTTGAATGTATTCCTCCGGTGACCCCTCGTCGCGACGATCCGCAAGGGTGGGGAAATCGATATCCCAGTAACAATGCTCCTCGACGCTGAACCCCCCGGATTGGTCGGGCGTGAAGGTGAGAAAATGCCCGGGACGTACGGATTTGATATTTTCGAAAGCGCTGTGGCCGGGGATGGTGGTTTGCATCATCTGGTGGATGGCCTGTTTCCGGTCCAAACGGCGCGGTATATTCGGGTTGGCCAGGAGGGCCTTTACCTCCGAGCCGTAGTAGAGGCAGCCGTTATGGATGGTATAGAACAAGGGGCGAATACCGAACCGGTCGCGGGCCAGAATAAAGCGGTTGGCGGCTTTGTCGAAAAGGGCGAAGGCGAATTCCCCGCGCAGGTGGTCCATCATTTCCATGCCCATGCGCTGGTAGTAGTGCAGGGCAATTTCGCTGTCGGAGCGGGTTTTGAAGCGGACCCCATCGGTCATCAGTTCGGTGCGGTGGCGTTTGTAGTCATAAAACTCGCCGTTTACGCAGAGGACAATGTCCTGCCCGGTCCCGCAAAGGGGTTGGTGCCCGGTAACCAGGTCAATGATGGTCAGCCGGGAATGTCCCATGCCGACGCCACTTTTGTCGTCCAGGTGAAACCCCTGACCATCCGGTCCGCGGTGGTGGATGGCGTCGACCATTTTTTTGAGATCGGCCTCGGCCTGATCGGGCAATTGTTGTGGTTTCCAGAAACCGGTAATTCCGCACATAAGTAGTGGTGTTCAGTGATGAAGTTAGGTGAGAGAGTTAAGGGGGGCGTTGTTTATTGCAGGGGTGAATTCTCGGGAAGGCGGTGGAATCGGTCCAAAACGGCCAGTAAGAGGGCTTGCCGGACAAAGACGGATCCGTGCGCTTGGGTGAAGTACAGGTTGTGGGCCGTTTCATCGAGGCTTTTGTCGAGCTCGTCCAAGCGGGCCAGGGGATGGAGGATGACGGCACTGGGCTTGAGCTCGCTTTGGGCGTTCAGCTTGTACTTGCGGTCCATGGTGCGGTAACTGCCGCCGAGCAGGGCAATGGAGTTCATATAAACCACATCAAGGTCATTCACGATAGCGCTCATGTCGGCCTGGACTTCGAATTCGATGCCGGAATCGGTGATCGCGTCCTTGAGTTCGGGGCCCAACGGGTCGGCCATCTCGGAGACGATGGTAACTTTCCGCAGGTGGTCCTTGAAGAGGAGGGACATGAGAAGGAAGCTTTTGACCGCCCGCATGGTGCCGGGGGTGCCCATAATGCCCAGGTGGAGGCGTTCCGCGGGGTCCCCGGCAAACGGTTGAGCCAGGTTTGGCCGCCACTTGAGCAGGGCATACCAGTCGGTCAGGGCTTGGGTGGGATGTTCGCCGGAGCCATTGCCCGCGTTGATCAGGGGAATGCGCAGGTTGCCCAAAATCTCCTTCAGGGCCTCGGTCTCGGTGTGGCGCATGATCACGGCATCGCCGTAGGCGTTGAACATTTCCCCGATGTCCCCGATCGATTCCCCTTTTTTGACGCCCGTGATGGCAGCGTCGGGAATGCTGATGATTTTGCCATCCAGCCGCAGGGTCGCGCTTTCGAAGGAGGTCCGGGTCCGGGTGCTGGCTTCGAAAAAGGCAGTGATGACGATTTTCCCGTCGAGGGGATGGTAGGGGGCAATTTCGACGGCTTCGAGAAAGGCGGCGAAGCGGGCAAATTCGATAACATCCTCGCGGGTAAAATCGTCCACCGAGAGGATGTTCTGCCCCGCGAATTTTTTCAACCGGGCCAAGCTGATGGGGGCCCCGTTGAGGAGTTCCTTGGGATTGGGCCGCAAGGTATCGGTGTGATCGGGAGGGGTCAGCGGTTTGGTGACTTGGTTGGGCGGCAGAGGCTGCTCGTCGTTTTCTTTGGAATGGGGGGATGTTTCCTTAGTCATGGAAAATGAGGAAGGTTGGTGAGACCCGCGTGGGGTTTCGGAATTCTTACTTTATGTTTTACCAGATTTTACGCTCCAGAAAGTCTTTAACGACCAAGGTTATAAGAACCAGTGCGCCAATCGAGGTGAAAATGAGGGATCCGAGGATCAGAAGCTGAACTATGGCCTGAGGAATCATTGGAATAAGGCGATATTATTTCTCTTTGATGGCGAGATCCGGCTCGGCGAGATCGGACCAGTTGAAATCACGTGGGAAAAGCCAAGTGCCTACGACGGTAATGACCATGGAAATAGCTGCTCCAACAACGGAGGCAACATACCATGCCCAAAACTCATAGGCAAGTAGCCCGATAAGGGACCCCAGAACCATGGCGGCGATCACCGCCCGGGGGTTGGTTTGGCGCCAATACAGGCCCGCGACGACGGGCCAGATGGCGCTTCCGACGAGGGGGCCGGCATAGAACAGCGTAGTGGCCAGGGTGCCGACATTGGGGAGGGCAATGAACCAGGCAAACAACCCCAGCAGAAGGATGATACTGACCGAAGCCCGACGCAGTTGGCTATCGGTGGCCTTGCTGCGGAATCCTTTCCGGTACACATCCTCGGTAATCAGGTCCGAGGTAGCGGCCAGAAGGCTGTCGATGCTTGAGGCGATGGAACAGAAGATCACGATAAAGACGACGATCGCCCCGCCGACCCCCAGTAGTTCGGCGGCAATGATGGGACCGGCTTGGTTGGGGTCGGGAATGTTGATGTCCAGTGATCCGGCGGAAAGGGCGATGAAGCCCACCGCCACGGGGATGGGCAACCAGAACAAGCCGCCAAAAAGAAAGGCTTTTCCGGGAACCCCCTTGCGCATGGCAAAGGCCCGTGACCACCACACGTTGTTGTGAAAAATCTCCCCGAAGCCGAACAGGAGGTTGTTGAAAAAAACCATCACTGCCGCGGGGGCAATCAGCATCAGCAGGGCTGGTTGAAATTCCGCCAGTTCATTGTAGGTGGCATCGAAATCGACTCGGTGGAAGACGATAAAGCCGAGGACCACAACCCCAATGAGGATGATCAAACTCTGAATATAATCGGTTCCGATAACCGCATACAGGCCGCCGAAGATGGTGTAAATTACGCAGACCGTCAGGATGATGGTCATCCCGTGCTGGTAGGGAATTCCGGCAATGGCATTGAGAAAAAGCCCGCCGGCCATGGTCATGCTTATCAGCCAGGTCAAACAGTAGAAAAGCGAAATGATCAGAAAAAGCACCCAGGCGATTTTCCCGTAGCGCAGCCGGATGAAATCGCCGGCGGTGTACCCCTGGGGCATGAGTTGGCGGATGCGGGTCGCCATGGGGGCGAAGAAGACCAGGCCCAGGGCGGCGGAGGAGTAGGCGATCATGCCGATAACCCCGAAGCGCAAGGCAAACTCGGGGGCCACCATGGTGGTGTTGGAGGTGACCCAAGTGGCCATTGCGGTGGCCATGCCAAGGGCCAGACCGACGTTCCGTCCGGCGACCATGAAGCCATCCATGTTTTTCGCTTTGCGCCCCCAGAGCCAGCCAAGAATGACCCAGAGAACACTGAAAATGGCGAGTAAGATCCAGCCGTATTCGGCGGGGAGAACAGCGCTGCGGTGATCCATTATTAGGAATTACGGGCCTCCCCATCCCGGTTTTGGTCTTTTTTCTCATCCAGTTCGGCTTCCCGGCGGGTGCGGGCGGAGCCGATGAGAATCATGGCAATAGTGGCGATGGTGACGATCGCCCCGACCCCGAAGAGAGCAAAAGCCCGGGTTTGTGAAGGGTAGCTGACGACCAGAGCCAGAGACGGGGACCAGTCGCTGTATCGCTCCAGGTCGGGGGAAACGGTGCGGACCCTGAAATAGTGTGTTTGCTCGTCCATGCCAGAAATGTAGGAGGTGGTGTCGGCGCCCAAATAGACATTGCGGGCATCGGCAAAGGCAGGGTCGGTATCCCGTTGCACCTGAAATTGCCAGTCGTGGTCAAAGGTGTCCTCATTGGGGGAAAGGCTCCAATCGGTAATAGCGGCCCACCATTGGGACCAAAAGCCGGGGGCGTCGGCGCTTTCGAAGCCGTCGCTCAGGGTCCACGACAGGACATAATAAGGATTTTCCTGTTCTTCGATTTGGTCTTCGGTGACCAGGTGGCCCATATGAATAATGCCTGCGTCGGGTAAGGGTTCGTCGGCTTTTCCAAAAACCGCCAAAACGAACCAGCCCACCAGGATCATGAAATGAGCCGGGAAGCGAAAGATTTGAGTTGGTTTAGGTAAGTGCATGGATAACAGAATGAGCAGAGCCGGGAGGTTCTGCAGGCGAAGGATCCTCGGGCATAAAAGCCCGGGATTTCAGGTCTACCGGTTGCCCCGTCCTTTTCGGGCGGCAGAACAATAAAGTAAGGAATTTGAAAAACTAGGAGAATTCGGTGCAGGAAGGCAAGACCGAATCTGGGGGAGGAGGAATCAGAAGTCGGAGAAGTGGAGTGGGGGAGTATTGGAGTGGTGGAAAAGCATGGGGCGGGCTTTCAGCCCTTGGGGGTTTGGGTGGGTCGGTGTTCCTGGGGGGAGGTGGCAATATAAGGAGCAAGGACATTTCTGTCCTTGAGAATCGAAGGGATGGTGCATACCCGGAAAACCCTCCCACCAATCAGGTCGCTTGATCGGTTCCTCAAGGACAGGAAGCACTGCTGGGCGGGACAGGTATCCTTGTTCCTTTTGGGAAACAGCCCCCAGGACAGGACGGAGGCGGAGCTCGTCCCTACTGGGGAGGCGGGGGTTATTGTTCGTAGCCCGCAGCTTTAGCAAGGGTTCTGGGTGAGGAGAGGCCGAGGGCGATGTAATCACCGGCGGGGGAAGGGCATTGACAAATCCTCAAAGAACACATAAGCTGATAGAAACTATTAGAAAGGCTTACTTATGCTCACTGTTAAAACTTTACTCCAGACCAAACCCTCCCAAGTCCTCTATGAGATTGGGCCCGACCAAAACACTTACGACGCATTGCAACTCATGGCCGACCACAACATCGGTTGCGTTGCGGTGCGCGAGGAAGGTCGCCTCATCGGCTTGCTCACCGAGCGGGATTATGCCCGGCGCATTGTCCTTGAAGGAAAGAAATCCCGCAACACGCCGGTGCGGGAAACCATGAACCCGGATTTTTATCCGATCGATGAACACACCACGATTGAAGAATGTATGACCAAAATGACCGAGAAGCGGGCGCGGTATCTGCCGGTGATGAGGGAAGGCGGGTTGGTCGCGGTGTTGAGTATCGGGGATGTGGTGAAATCCTTGCTCAAGCTTCAGGATGCCAATATTGATTTTCTGGAACGGATGGTTACCGGTCAGGAATACGGTTCTTAAGCGAACCGGAGGCCGTTCGGGCGGCCAAGGATTTTTCGCCGGGGAGGTTTTTTCCTTTCCTAAATCGGCAACGGGGCTTTTTGTGTTAAGTTTCTGATTTGTCATGGAAGAAATTTACCAAACCATTCCCCACCGGCCTCCGTTTTTGTTTGTCGACGAGATTATCTCGCACGAGGCCGAGTCCGTAACGACTCGGCGGGCCTTGCGGGCCGACGAGGCTTTCTTTGCCGGGCACTACCCTGGCAATCCCATTATGCCGGGCGTTCTGTCCTGCGAAGCGGTCTTTCAGACCGGAGCGATTTTGTTGCTCAAATCCTTTTCCGCGGAACTCGAGGCCGGCGGAACGCCCGTGTTGACCAAAATCGAAAATGCCCGTTTCCGCGGGATCGCCCGTCCGGGAGATACCCTGGAAATTACAGCCGAGTTGCGTGAGCGTTCGGGCAAATTCTTTTTTCTGCGGGGGCGGATTGTTTGCGGCGGGAAAAAGATTCTGACGTTGGATTTCGGGTTGGCCATTTTGCCGCCGGCGGAAAAAGGAGGCGAAGGATGAGCGATTTTCTCGGTCTCGAAGGCAAGACGGTTCTGGTTTTTGGCGTGGCCAATCGCAAAAGCGTGGCCTGGTTGACGGCGAAGCTGCTGGAGGACCAGGGCGCGCAGGTGATTTATAGCGTGCGGTCGGAAGCGCGACGGGACTCTCTGCAAAAACTACTGGGAGACCGTGAGGTCTTGGTCTGCGATGTGGAGGAGGAAGGGGCGGTTGACCGTCTGGCGGCGGAAATCGGCCCCCGCTTCGGCCCGTTGCAGGGGGTTGTGCATTCGATTGCCTTTGCCAATTATGCCGAGGGCTTCAAACCCTTTCACGAGACCAAGCGGGCGGATTTTCTGCAGGCGGTGACCATTTCCGCCTTCTCGCTGGTGGAAATTGCCCGGGCCTTTAAACCGTATTTGGCCAATGACGC
This sequence comes from Opitutales bacterium, assembly GCA_022565335.1. Classification (GTDB taxonomy): domain Bacteria; phylum Verrucomicrobiota; class Verrucomicrobiia; order Opitutales; family T3Sed10-336; genus JAIUMY01. The sequence goes on along the minus strand of JAIUMY010000028.1, from coordinate 13,975 downwards.
CTCGGTGGTGACGATCAGCATTTCCTCGCACGAGGTCACGGCGGAAAACTACGGGTATATGTCGCCGATCAAATCGGCGCTGGACAATATCGTTCGAAATCTCGCCAAATCCTTCTCGGCGGACAGCCGGATTCGCTTTAACACGGTCAATCCCGGGCTTTTGAAAACCAGTGCTTCGGCGGGCATTCCGGGGTATTTGGAGAGTTATTTGTATGCCGAAAAAATGACCTTTCGGAAGGAGGCGCTGAAGACCCAGGAAGTTGCCAATGCGGTAGCCTGGTTGTTGAGCGACCGCTCCGCGGCCATGAATGGGCAGGGAATGGTGCTCGATGCGGGAATGGGCTTCAATTATTTCGACAAGGAATTGATCCAACTGGCGATGCGACCGGAGGAGAAAAAGCCCGATGCCTGAGAACGCCGTAGTCGAGAGCATTCAGGCGGTGGTTCCCCGTGAGGTGCTGACCACCGAGGAGATGGAAAAACGCCTGGCCCCCTTGTACGAGCGCCTTCGCCTTCCGGAGGGCCGGCTCGAACTGATGACCGGTATTCAGGAGCGCCGGGTTTGGCCGAAAGGAACCCGGGCTTCGGAGGCCAGTATTCAGGCGGGGCGGGCGGTGTTGGAGAAGTCTTCCCTGGCGTTGGGGGATATCGATTTGGTTATCCACTGTGCGGTTTGTCGGGATCGTTTGGAGCCTGCCACGGCGGCCTATGTCCACGGGGAACTGGGGCTTTCCGAAAAAACGGGTTTTATGGATGTGTCCAATGCCTGCCTGGGCTTTCTCAACGGGATGCATCTGGCCAACGGCTTGATCGCTTCCGGTCAGGCCCGTTCGGTATTGTTGGTGGCGGGGGAAAATGGCCGGCCGCTGGTCGAAAATACCCTGGCCGCCTTACTGGATCCACAGCATACCCGCAAATCGATCAAACCGTTTTTTGCCAATCTCACCATCGGGTGCGGGGCCGTCGGGGCGATTCTGTGCCGGCCGGATCTTTGCCCTGAAGGCAGCGTTTGGCAGGGCGGGGCGTTTTTGGCCGACAGCCGTTATAACCGTCTCTGTGAAGGGGACAGCGCAGAGGCCGACGGACTGGCGATGCAAACCGACAGCGAAGAGTTGTTGGTTGCCGGGGTCGATCTGGCCAAGAGGACCTGGGACACGTTTACTGAAGCCACCGGATGGAGTGCGGACCTTTTGCACCACAGCATCTGCCACCAAGTCGGGGCGGCGCACCGGGCCAAGTTGTATGAGACCCTGGGCTTGGCGCGGGAAAAAGATTTTTCCACCTTCCCGTTTTTGGGAAACATTGGCTCGGTATCGCTCCCTCTTACCCTGGCTTGGGCCGCCGGAGAACGAAATTTTGCCGCAGGCGACAAAATCGCTCTCCTGGGAATCGGCAGCGGAATCAGCTGCCAAATGGCCGCCCTCGAATGGGGAGCCGGTACCCGTTTCGGTCACTCCGAAGTCTAAAGAAGCTACAAAGCTGGCGAAGCGCGGGGAGGGTGTAGGTGTGACGTGGAAGGCGTGCCCGGGTAGATAGAGGAAAGGCGATTGGACTTTTGCGTAGCCCGCAGCTTTAGCAAGGGTTCCGCCTCCGTTCTTCGGGCTATAGCGTAGCGTGACGTGATGGGGAGGAATAAGGGTGGCTAAAAAGTGCGGGAGCGCCAACCACGTAGGCATTGCGCAAGCCTTACCGAGATTCCGAAGGTGAAATAGCCGCCGCCTTTTCCAAGAAGAAAAAAACCGAAAAATCGGGCAGGTGCCCGATTTTTCGGTTTCATTTGATGCCGATGCGTAGGAGCCTTGGAAGGGTTGGTTACGGAAACGGCCGCCCTGCATGACCTGCGGCCAACCTTCGGTGGAGGGGCAAGCTCCGTCTTGACCACGAAGGGCCGGGAAAGGTGCGAACCTCGAACCACCACTCGGTGGAGGGTTATTGCCGGAAGACACTCCGGTAGAGATAGGCCAGGCCGAAGAGAAGGGTGCAGGCGAGGACAATGGCGGCGCCGGAGGGGAAGTTGGTGAAAACCGAGAAGGTAAGGCCGGCCCAGCCGCCAAGAAGAGCGAAAAGGCTCGCGAGGAGAATCATCTGGGGGAGCTTTTTGGTCAGCAGCGCGGCGGTGGCGGCGGGGGTAATGAGGAGGGCGCTGGTTAGGATGACTCCGACGGCTTGAATGGCCCCGACAACCGTGAAGGCCAGTAAAAGGAGGAGCAGGTAGCGGAGTTTTTCCGTTTTGATCCCAATCGTCTGGGCGTAGGAGGGATCGTAGGAAACCAGTTCCATTTCCTTGAAAACACTGGCCAGAAGAACCAGGGAAAGGCCACCGAGGACGGCCATCGCTTGAAGGGTCAGCCGGTCCAGGTAAAGGATATTGCCAAAGAGAATTCCCTCGAAGTCGCGGAATGAGCCGGTCTGGCCCATAAGCAAAATGCCCAGGGCAAACATGGCGGTGAAAAGAATGCCAATGGCGGTGTCCTCGCGGACTTCCTTGCGGCGGGAGAGCCAGCCGATGCCGAAGGAGGTAATGATGCCGGCGACCAACGCCCCGAAAAAGAGGTGGAAGCCTTTCAGGAAGGCGATCACAATTCCGGGGAGGACGGTATGGGCGAGGGCGTCGCCGATGAAGGCCATGCGGCGCAGAACCACGAAGCACCCCATAACGGCACAGGGTATGCCGACCAGCAGAATGGCCAGGTAAGCCCGGCGGACCGCGGTGAGGGAAATGATCTCCAGGGCTTCACTCATGGGCGCAGGAGGAGGTTGGCCGGTGAGGGGCGGTTTGGCTCACCAAGCGGCCTTCCAGAAAAGGAAAAATCCGGTCGAAGGGCAGACCCTCGAGCTCCGGTTCGTGGGTGGCGATGATGACTGTTTTTTCTTCCTGGCGAAGGGTTTCCAGAACCTTGATGAGAAGTTTCCGGGTATGATCGTCGACGGCGTTGAAGGGTTCGTCGAGCAGGAGCATTTCCGCCTCTTGCACCAGCGCGCGGGCCAGCATGGCGCGCTGCTGTTGGCCTCCGCTGAGTTCGCCGATTTGCCGGTCGGCCAAATCTTCCAGGCAAAGGAGGGCCAGAACGCGTTCAACCGCTTGCTGATCCTTTTCGGAGGGCCGCTTGAACCAGCCGTGCCGAACGTAGCGTCCGCTCAGCACCATGCGGCGCAAATGAACGGGAAAATCCCAGTCCAGTTCGCCCCGCTGGGGCAGGTAGGCAACACGGTGATGACAGGTGCCGGGCGAATGCCCGAACAGATCGATTTTCCCGGAACGGGGCTTTAATAAATGCACAACGGCTTTGAGAAAGGTGGATTTACCAGCCCCGTTGGGCCCGATCAGGGCGACCCGCTCCGGTTTTTCCACGGTAAGGCTGATTCCGTGCAGCGCTGGCTGGCGGGCGCCTTCATGGGCCACCACCAGATCGTGAACCCGGAGGGGTGGAGCATCGGGCCGGGGGGGAGGGTGTTGGCAGCCGCTGTAGTTCATTTCGAAAGAAACCGAGGCTGCGCCAAAATACCTGTGGCGGCAAGAGGCTTATTCATTTTCGCCGGGAACAGTGCCGCCCAGGGCTTCAACGATGGTTCTGACATTGTGGCGCATCATTTCCGCATAGGTGGAGGCGGGGCCATCGGGAAGACTCAGGTAATCAGTGTAAAGATCCGGTGCCACCGCCACGTCGGCCTCTTCGGCGATACGCCGCACGGCCCGTGAGTCACTGCCGGCTTCCGGGAAAACGACTTGGACCCCGGAATCGCGAATACGCTGCACCAGTTCCCGGATTTCTCCCGCGCCGGGATCCTTGGTTTCGGTGGATGCCGAACCCAGGGCTGAGCCGATAACCTCAAAGCCAAAGCGTTCGGCGAAATACGCAAAGACATCATGGCCGGTAAACAATTTCCGGTTTTCCTCGGGGACGGTGGAAATCCAGGAGACCAATTGGCGGTCCAGCAAGGTCAGTTCTTCCCGGTAAGCTTCGGCATTTGCGGCGAACTCCTCAGCTTTTTCCGGGCGGATGGCGATGAGTTCCGCCTCAATCCGGTCGATCAGCTTTTGGGTCATCCGTACATCCATCCAGAGGTGGGGATCCGGCAAGTCATGATGGTGATCGTGTCCCTCATGGTCACAAGCATGTCCATCAACCAAACTTTCCTCTGGCAGGGATTCGGCCAATAGAGTCAGTGGAGAGGTGGTTTCGGAGCTGCGGTGCAGGCGGGGGAGCCAACTTTCGAATTCGTATCCGATTCCGAGGACCAACGCCGCGTCCACCATCATGCGCAGGTCCCCGGGGCGGGCCTGGTAGGTATGCGGATCGCCCTCGGCGCCGACAAAGGAGCGAACCACCACCTCTTCTCCGCCGACCGCTTCGACCCACTCTTGTAAAAGCGAGAAGGAAGTGACAATTTGCAGACGATGCCCTTCCGGATTTTCCGGCCAAACTCCAGCCTCCGGCGGTTGGCAGGCGGCTAAGAAAAGGATCAGCGAAAGGAAGATCAGACGAGAAAGTTTTTTGGCCAAAGAGGAATACATAAGGAAATTGGTTATTGCGAAAATTATGCAATATTAAAACCAATCTTACAACAATATCTTTGCCCATCGCAAATAAAAGCGAAGGAAATTTGTGGAAGGGCCAATGGGCCTTGGCGTAGCCGGGGAAATGGAGTGGCCGAAGTCTTGGCGAAGGCGGTTCACAAGGGCTGACGTAGGCGGTCCTCTATTGGTAGGGGATGGCCTTGAGGGTGTTGGCCATGGCGGCGGCTTGGCGCAGGAGATCGGCTTGGGGGCAGGAGCCGTCGGGTTTTGCCTTTTTCTTTTGGAAGGCGGCGGCGTAGACGCGGAGGGTGGGGGAAAGTTTGGGCAGATCACGGTGAAGGGCCCGGACTTCGCGGGAAAAGTTTTCCGGGTTCAGCGTGATGCGTTGCCCCGTCTGGGCGAGTTGGACGGCGAATCGTTCCCCGGCATGGACCGGGTTGGGAGGGGATACCTGGCAATTCAACTGGCGGATTCTTTCCAAACGGGTGAGCAAACCCTTCAGGCCGCGGGGAAGTTTGGCCACCGGTTTTTTTGGTTCCTGAATAACTATTTCCCGGGGACGGGTGAGGTCTATTTCGCCGAGGTCGAGAGAAAGGGTGGCGGTATTTCCGTCGTAGGACCAGGACGCTCCCTGGACATCAAGCGGGGGCGCAAAACCTTCCATAAGGATTTGGATGCGCCGTTTTTTGCGAAAGCCCTTGAATGTTTTATCCTTTCGTCCGTGGGTCATTTCCAGTCGGAGGGTCCGTTGGTTTCCCGAAGCTTGGTGGGAAAGAGTGAGGCCAGTCCAATGGCCCTCCCGGTATCCGTTGGAAAAGCCATCATCCTCATAGAGAGTCCCGGAGCCAGCTTCCCCCGGATAGATGCGAAAAACCGGCTCGAGGTAGGAGCCTTCGCGTAGGCGACGGGTACATTTTTGTTCGGGGATGACTGTTCCCGGGCGAACAAAAACGGGGACCTCGCTGAGGGTGTAGCGGGCGCGGTAGGTTTGTCCGCCTTTCAGGAAAACGCCCCGGGCGGTGTCGTACCAACTTCCCGGAGGTAACCAAAACCGAACCTGCGTGCTCTCGGATTTGGGGTCGGCGGGGGTGATCGCGGGGGCGACAATCATATCGTCGCCAAAAAAGTATTGGTTCGGACAGGAATACGCCGCTTTCTCCTCCGGGAATTCAACATACATGGGCCGCAGTAGCGATAGGCCGGAGGCGGTGCCTTTGGCCATCTCATGATATAGGTAGGGAACCAGCTCATACCGGCGTTGCAGATCCCTCATCATGATCCGCCGATAGGGGTCGGGGAAATAAAAAATCCGGCGGTCGGAATCCAGGTTCTTTGTGGTATGGGTTCGCAGGATGGGGGAGAAAACGCCGAATTGCAGCCACCGGGTATACAATTCGGGGGTCAATTCCCCATCCATATGCCCTCCGATATCATGACTCCAGTAGCCGTACAGCACGTTGTTGGCGGTCGCCGTGAAATAGGGCTGAAAAGCGAGCGATTCCCAGCAGACCAGAGTGTCCCCGGAAAAGCCGACCGGCATGCGGCCTGCCCCGAGGCCTCCGTAGCGGCTGAAATTGATGGGGCGGCGGTTGGGGGTCTTGCGTTTCTGGTCCTGCCAGTGCAATTCGTTGATCCAGGGAAGGGTCTTTAAATTCGGCAATTGGCTGCCGGTTTGCCCCTGTTGCCAGTCCATCCACCAAAAGTCCACCCCGGCCTCTTCCAGCGGATGGTGCAGGCATGTGAAGTAAGCCTGCATGTATTTTGGGTCGTTGATGTTAAGGGGAATCCTTTTGGCTTTTTGGGGATCTTTGCCGAGCATTTCGTACAGGGGATGAAACTCAGGTTCGAGATCCGGAAGATCCTTTTTGCGAATTCCCATCGTTTTGAGCATTTCCGGGAAAGCGTCTTCAAAGTCAAAAACTCCGTCGGCGGGATGCAAATTCAGGGTGATTTTCAGTCCCCGTTTTTTCAGCCATTGCAAGAAGCGGCGGTAATCGGGAAAGTAATCCGGATCCCAGGAATATCCGGTCCAACCCAATTTGTGCCAGTCCATGTCAATAACCAGGATGTCCAAAGGCAGGTCCGCTTTATCGAAATCCTCCACCAACTGCATCAGCTCCTGGTCGGTGTAGGCCCAGTAGCGGCTATACCAATAGCCCAACGCGTAGCGAGGGGGAAGGGGTTGCTGGCCGAAGATCCGGGAAGCCTCCCGAAGAGCATCCTTGAAGTCCCATCCGTAGCCGAGAAAATACCAGTCCCGTCGTTCGCCGGAAGGTCTTTCCCGCGGCCATGGTTGCCAATCGCAAAGTTCCGGATCGAGGACGCAACTGTGTGAATCATCGACCACCGCCCAGCCGGAACGGGAGAGCAGGCCATCGCCCAAGTGGACTTTCTCGTTAAACTCTCCCTGGAAAATTTTTGTCTTGTCCCGATTGGTGGAAATGATCGGAAGGTTGGGGTCGGCCTCTTCGGCCGGTTTCCAAGTGGCTTTGTAGCGGCCTTTGGCATTATCCAGCGTTTCCGCAGTGCCTTTGAGATTGTGAGGATCTTTTTTGCCCGGGAACCATCGTACCGGGCATCCCTTCAGGTGGAAGCGAATTTCCAGATTTTTGGGATGAAAGGGTTTCCCGTCCCCGGTGTAACGAAGGGTGAGGTGTTCCGTTTCAATCTGAATCTGTTGACCCGTCTTGTGCACCTTGAAGCGCACCGGATCGGTCCGCCGGTTGGCTACCGTAAGCGTGGCCAGGTCCTCAAAATGAGAATCTTCGGCCCATTCCAGACGCACCAGGCGGGAGGTCAAAACAGTGAAGCGCGCCTGGCCGAACGAGACGGTCGATTTTGGATGGGGCAGTGGATTCATACCTGATGCCAAAGCCAAAAGCTCCTTGGAGCCTTTGGCAAGCTCGGAATCCGGCTTGGCGACGGGGTTTGCAACCGGTAGATGAAATCGTAAGATTTTGGACCCGTAGCCGAAATCGTAAGATTTTGGACCGGGCGGGAGCGCTGCGAGCTTCGGTGGAGGTCGTTTCAGAAGTGTACCTTCCCCAGGAGGGGCGAGCTCCGCCTCGTCCGTCGAGAGGGAGCCAACGTTCCGCCAATCGCCAGCCTTTCCTTCCCTGATAGGTTGGCAAAATAGTTTGAAAGTCGAGTCCGGTTGGCTAGTGTGGTCTTTGTTTTTCTCTCGATGAATCATTTTTTCGGCATTCCAAAACGTCTCCAATTCTCTGCCGGGCTTTTCCTGGCTTCGTTTTTGCCGGTGGGCTGTGGCGCGGACTTTGAGAGCGTGGAGCGCGGACAACACCCCATCCCCGAGGATGCTGATCAATCGTTTAGTGCTCCGGGACAATACGGGGGGGTATTTGTGCTCTCACAGAGTCAGCAGCCGGCGCATTTCAACCCGATTGCCGATGGCGATGCTTACACCTCCGAGACCTTGGGGTTTTTTATGAATGGGCTGGTGACCTACAATCCCATGACCGAGGAGCATATCCCCGAGTTGGCGAAGAAATGGGAAATCGGAGAGGACAACAAGACTTACACCTTTCATCTGCGCCGGGGCCTGCGGTGGAGTGATGGCGAGCCGCTGACTGCGGATGATGTGATTTTTACCTTCGATGCCATTTACGATGAGCGTTTTCCCAACCGGTCGGCGCTGCAATACCGGGTTGCGGGGCAGCCGTTTGAGTATGAGAAAATCGATGAGCACACGGTGGAGTTTCGCACCGCCGAGGTGTATTCGCCTTTTATCAATGACATCGGTTGGGCCCAAATTATGCCCCGGCATATTTTGAAACCGTATTTTGAGGAGGGCACCCTGCAGCGCACCTGGACCTCCGATACTGCGATTAACGAACCGGAGAAACTGGTGGGAACGGGGCCTTTCCGGATAAAAAGCTACCGTCCCGGCGAACGCCTGATCCTCGAACCCAACCCACATTACTGGCGGGTGGACGAAAAACGCCAGCGGTTGCCCTATATCGACTATTTAATCATCCGCTATGTTTCGGATCAAAACACTGAGACCATTCAGTTTGCCACCGGGCAAAGTGATTTCTCGGGAATCCCCGCCGCCGATGTGGCTTGGGTTCGGCGTACGGAAGAGATGCATGATTTTACCGTTCTGGACCGTGGCCCTTCGACGGGGATCAGCTTTATTTGGTTCAACCTCAATCCCGGAAAAAATTCCCGGGGACAACCCTTTGTGGAGCCCCATAAGTTGGCGTGGTTTGAACAGCGGGAATTTCGCCACGCCATTTTGCATGGATTGGATCGTCCGGGGCTGATTCGGGCGTCGTTTTTTGGTCGGGGGGAGCCTTTGCATTCGGTGATCAGTCCGGGCAATACCCGTTGGCACAATCCGGAGGTGCCGCACTATGACTACGATCCGGAGCGCGCGCGGGAGTTGCTGAAAGGGCTGGGGTTCCGGTATGAGGACGATGGTCGGCTGTTTGATGCGGAGGGGAACCGGGTGGAGTTTTCGCTCTTGGTTTCCGAAGGCTCAGCGGTTTTGGAAGGCCTGCGTAACACCTTTCGCGAAAACATGGCCGACCTGGGGATTCGGGTGGAGGTGCGGAGTTTGGATTTTTCCGCCCTGCGCAACCGAATTGGTTCCAGCTTTCAATATGAGGCGGCAACGATTGGTTTTACCGGAGGCGGCGATCCCAGTGGGGGCGCCGCGATGTACCGGAGCGATGGACCGTTTCATGTGTGGCACCCCCAACAGCCAGAACCGGCGACCGAATGGGAAGCCCGGATTGACGAGATTATGGACTTGCAGGAACGCGAACTGGACCATGACCGGCGGAAAGAATTGTTCGATGAAATGCAGATGATTCTGGCGACCGAGTTGCCCTTGCTGTTTTTGGTGACCCCTACCACCTACGCGGGCATTCAGAATAAATGGCAGAATATCCAGGTTCCCCCAAGCGGGAGTTTGATTTGGAATCTGGATGAAATCTGGAAAGAGACTCCATGATCGGGTTTACCATACGACGCTTGCTGGCCATGCTGGTCATCCTCTTCGGGGTGACCTTGATGGTTTTTTTGCTCATGAGTCTGGCCCCCGGGGATTTTCTGGATTCGGCGCGGGCTGATCCTTTGACCCCGGACGAGTATGTCGAGCAAATGGAAAAGGAATGGGGCTTGGATCAGCCCTGGTATACGCAGTATGGAATCTGGCTGAAAAACGTGGTGCAGGGCGACTTCGGGCAGTCCTGGCGGTATCGGATCGGGGTGTTTGATCTCCTTCTGCAACGGGTTCCGGCGACCCTTATCCTGTCTTTGACCTCGATTCTGTTTACCTGGCTGATCGCCATTCCACTGGGGATTCTGGCGGCCATCTACAAAGACTCCATCTTTGACCGTATCAGCTCCCTGCTGGCCTATGCGGCGCTATCGATCCCCGAGTTTTTCCTCGCTTTGCTGGCGGTGATGTTTGCCGCCCAAACGGGATTGTTTCCGACGGGGGGGCGATCGTCGCCGGATCATGAGTTTATGTCTGCGACCGCCCAGTTAGGCGATCTGGCGTATCATTTGATCCTGCCCACGATCGTTCTGGGGATCGGAGGGATTGCCGGGATGATGCGGATCATGCGGGCGAATTTCATCGACTACATGCGGGCGGAATTTGTCAACACGGCCCGGGCCAAGGGGCTGGGCGAGCGGGTGGTCATGTTCAAGCATGTTTTGCGCAATGCCATCAATCCCTTGATTACGGCCTTTGGGTATACCTTTGCCTCCTTGTTGTCGGGGGCTTTGTTGGTGGAGAATGTGATGAACTATCCCGGTCTCGGGCAGTTGATTTTCCAGTCCATTGTGACCCAGGACCAGTACGTTGTTTTGGCGGGGTTGATGGTGGGTACGTTTATGCTGATGTCGGGGAATTTTCTGGCCGACTTGCTTTTGGCCAAATGCGATCCCCGTATTCGTCTGGAGGATCAGCCGGGGGGATTTTACAGTTTGGTGCGGGGGATGGTTTTCGGGTCGGTGCGCTTTGGGAAGTTTTTCCGCGTGTATCCCGGAGCGGGTTTACTGCGGGTGACGCCGGTGGTTCTGTTGGTGATCTGGCTGGCCCTGCGGCCCTGGCAGATTGAGGAGGCGGTGTCGGCGTACCTGACCTTTGGCAAGTATCTCGGGATTCTGGCCCTGGTGATTCTGGTGGTGGTTTTGTTTTGTGGCATCGGTTACGGGGCCTGGCGCTTCGGGCCGCAGTTGGTGCGGCGGCCGATGGGCTTTGCCGCGTTGTTAGTACTGGGCTTGTTGTATATGGGGGCCTTGTTTGCGCCTATGCTGGCCCCTTACCAGCCGAACGAGCAAAGCCTGGCGCAAGGCTTTCATCCGCCCAGCAAAATTTTCTGGCAAGATGGTGGTCTGCGGGTGCAGATGTATGAGGTGGCCGATCCCAGTGCGGCCCGCTACGAGGCGATTCCCGGGGAAAGCCGTCCGCTGCGGATCGGCGGGAAGGGGTCCACCTATGAGGTTTTCGGGCTTTTTGAGATGGAGCGTCGTTTTTTTCATATTGAAAAAGAGCATGAGGATGAGCGGTTTTTCCTTCTTGGAGCGGACTCCACTGGACGGGATATCTTTTCCCGGTTGCTTTACGGGGCACGGATTTCGCTTACTATTGGGTTGATCGGTATCAGCATAACCATGACGCTGGGTTTTATTATTGGCGGGGTAGCGGCGTATTTCGGGGGCAACGTGGATTTCCTCGCGATGCGCATGGTGGAGTTTTTGATGGCGGTGCCGGGGTTGTATCTGCTCCTGACCTTGCGGTCGGTCTTTGGGGAGGATTTGGATTCGCGCCAGTTGTATTTTGTGATCGTGGTCATCCTCGCAATCATTGGGTGGGCGGGGACGGCACGGGTGATCCGTGGCATGGCTCTGTCCATCCGGAACCGGCCTTTTGTCCTGGCGGCGGAAGCGATGGGGCAATCCTCGCCGAAAATTTTGTTCAAACATCTATTGCCCAATCTGGCGAGTTACCTGTTGGTAGCGGCGACCTTAAGCATTCCCGGTTATATTCTCGGGGAGGCGGCACTGAGCTTTCTCGGGTTGGGGATTCAGGATCCCGATGCCTCCTGGGGCTTGATGCTCAGCCAGGCGCAGCAGGGGAAAGTCTTTATGTTGAATTTCTGGTGGATGTTCCTTCCCGGAGTGGCTATTTTCCTAACGGTGATTGCCTTCAATGTGCTCGGAGACGAGCTGCGGGATATCATCGACCCCAAAGGACGAATTATTAAACAAACAAAAACATGAGTACGCACGTAACACCATCCTCCCCGGGGCAAACCTTGCTGGAACTCCGCGATTTGCACATCCGCTTTCATTCGCGGGGGGAAGAGGTCCATGCCGTCAAGGGAACCCGGATGACCATCGCCGAGGGGGAGACCGTGGCGGTAGTTGGGGAGAGTGGTAGTGGAAAAAGTGTTACCGGAATGGCCTTGACCCAATTGCTCCCGGGGAAGCCCGCCTGTGAGGTGACGGGGGAGATTTTATACCGGGGCAAGGATTTGGCGACTTGTTCGGGAAGAGAAATCCGGCAGTACCGGGGGAAGGAAATCGCCTATATTTTTCAGGAGCCGGGAAGTTCCCTGAATCCCGTTTTCACGGTGGGACATCAGATTGCCGAGGCGATCAAACTGCATCGGCCGGAAATCAAGGACGTCACTGCGGAGGTGATACGGGCTTTGGACTTGGTTCATATCCGTGACCCCGAAAAACGTTTTCGGGATTACCCACACCAATTGTCCGGTGGGATGCAGCAGCGCGTAATGATTGCCATGGCGCTGGCCTGTCATCCCAAACTTCTGATCGCCGATGAACCCACGACCGCCTTGGATGTGACCATTCAGGCGCAAATCATGAATCTCTTGCGGGAATTGCGGGAGAAGATTGGGATGAGCATTATGCTCATCACGCACAATTTCGGGATTGTGAAAGGTTTTGCGGATCGGGTGGTGGTTATGTTTCGCGGGGAGATTGTTGAGGAGGGTCCGGTGGAGGAGGTCCTGGCCAATCCGCAGCACCCCTACACCCGGGCTTTGATCGGTTGTATTCCGCGGCTGGGGAATCGTCGGGAGCGTTTGACGACCATTGACTATGAGGAAATTGAAAGTGCTTTGAAAAAGGAGGAAAGGGTATGATGACGGAGATTCCGCAAGCAACGAACGCGAACCCCGACTCCCTGATCCGGGTCAAGGACTTGAAGGTGCATTTTCCTGTGTACGGAGGCGTTCTCCGGCGGGTGGTGGATTTTGTCCGGGCGGTGGATGGCGTGTCTTTCAGTATCCCCCGGGGAATTACCATGGGGTTGGTAGGAGAGAGTGGGAGTGGAAAAACCACCATTGGCCGGGCGCTGGTGCGGTTGAACCAAATTACCGACGGGGAGATTTTCTTTGGTGACCAGGAGATCGGACAATTGACGACCCGGGGCTTTTTCCCCTGGCGCAAGCGGATTCAGATGGTTTTCCAGGATCCGTACAATTCCTTAAACCCCCGTATGCGGGTGGGGCGGGCGATTCAGGAACCGCTGGATATTCATTTTCCCCGCTGGGATCGGCGGAGGAAAGAGGACCGGGTGCGGGAGTTGTTGGATTTGGTTGGCTTGCCTCGCAACAGCGGGGAGCGTTTTCCCCATGAATTTTCCGGCGGGCAGAGGCAACGGATTGGGATTGCCCGTTCGCTGGCCGTCGAGCCGGAGTTTTTGGTGCTCGATGAGCCGGTGAGTGCGCTCGATGTCTCGGTGCAGGCGGCGATTGTCAATTTATTGCAGGACTTGCAGAAGGAATTGAATTTGACCTACCTGTTTATCGCCCATGACTTGGCGGTGGTGGAGCATATCAGTGATGAGGTTCTGGTGATGACCGGCGGGAAAATTGTCGAGCAGGCCACTGCGGAGGCGATTTATGAGAACCCCCAGCACCCTTATACGAAAAAGCTATTGGAAGCGGTTCCCGCGATCTGAGCAGGGTGGTGGAATAAGATTCCCCGGGAGGGGGTTTTGGGTTAGAACCGTCAGATGTTGAGTTCCTCAGAAAAGAAAGTTTTACGTGGCGAAGCCCAATTGTTGCGCCCCCGGGTCAAAGTCGGGAAACAAGGTTTGCCGGAAGGGGTAATCGAGGAGATTGAATCCGCTTTGTCCCGCGATAAGCTGATCAAAGTCCGTTTCGAGGGAGACCGCGATCAAATTACCGAATGGATCACTGAGATCCTTGAAAAGACCGCTGCGCAATTGGTTGGCCGGGTCGGGAAAACGGCGAGTTTTTATCGGGAGAAAGAGGGGGAGGAAAGGGAGTAATCTTTCGGTTCGCTACGAACAGGAGTGGGGAAAAGGTTCAGATGGCGTAAGGTTGGAGTCCCGCGTTTACGCGGTCCCTATTTTCCCGTTCAACCCTTCAGTGGGGGACCGCCTGAAGGCGGGACTCCAACGGTTTCGTAGGGCCGGTGAACGACGAC
>JAIUMY010000027.1 GCA_022565335.1 Opitutales bacterium | reverse complement strand
GAGGCGCTGGTTGAGTTCCCCGGCTGCTACGGCAGCGGCGGAGGTTTGGATGGTGCGGAGTTGGTTGCGGGCATCCCAGGTGAAGTACCAGCGCCAGTTGGCGGTGACGTTTCCGGCAGGGTCGTGGAAGTAGGTCTCGGCGGCGGGCGGGACCAGGGCGGAGCCGGAGAGTTCCGCGATGGCGTCGCTGCCATTGTGTCCAGCCTCAGCAAGGGTGCCAATTACGTCAAAATTCACCCGAACCGGGCCGGCGGAATTGTCCACCGGAACTTCGATGTGGTACTGACCACTGGTGTTCGTGCCGGAGTGGGTGGTGGCGGTCTCCACGCCGGCGGCGGGGGTGGGCAAGCCCCCCGTGGCGCTGTGCTGACCGCCCGCGTCGAGGATGATTTCCGCGCCGTCATCGAGTCTAGTTAGGCGGAGGGCGTCGGCGGTGACGATGCAATTTGAAATTCAGAATTTGAAATTTGAGATTCACCCTGCATTTGCAGGGTGTGGGCACGGCGGGCGATTTCCTTCTCTTTCTCGGAATCTACTTCGTCAACGAAGAGAAAGGTTTGCCAGTGGTGGTTTTCATCCTCGAAGCTGCCGATGCCACTGAGGTAGCGAAAGTCAATGTTGCTGAGGACCGTCCATTCCTCGCCGGACTCCTGCTCCCGCCAGGTGATTTCCGTGAAGATGCGGTCGTAAACCACGGCACTGAGGTTCATGCTGCGGGGGATGGGTTGGGCGGCAATCCAGGCGGCGATTTCCTCTTCAGTCCAGGCATCGCCGGTTGGCGATGCAATTTGAAATTCATCCCGCGACTGCGGGATGTGGACCCGCCGGAAGATGGTTTTGCGGTTGCCGTGATCGACTTCCCATTCCTCGGAAGCGGGGATTTCTTCGATGGCCGCTTTGCGCTCGGCTTCGCGATGTTCCCGGGCCTGCTCCTGAGTGGCCACGATGGAATCAGCTTCAGTGCGGGTGGGAATTTCGGGAACCTCTTTAGACTCTGCAAACAGTAGAATGGCGGGGAAGGTAAACGCGGCGAGGTAGGACAGGGGATATTTCATGTAAACGGATCTTAACTGTAGAGAATCTTTCCTGCCGGAAGAGGGCAAGACAGAAATTTTTTTATGTGAAGATCTAGATACTATTTCAGGTTGTTTCTTTCAAAGAAAACACGAAAAGGGGGGGCAAGGGAAAAATGGCCATTTATGGCCATGTATATCTGGAACGCTTTTCTGATTTGCTTTTCCTTGTGAAATCGGACCGGGAACAAAAACAGGTTAAAGAAATTTGCCGCTACTTACTTCGCCTGAGGCAGGAAAAAAAGATTTCGCAGCAGCGTTTGAGCGAATTAGCCGGGATAAGTCGCACGGGGTTGCGTCACATTGAAAGCCTCCGAACAAGCCCAACGCTTTATTCGCTTCTCAAAATCAGCAAAGCGCTTGAGGTGCGTTTTGACGAAATCGTTCGTGATGTAGCTAATGAGAGTGGACCTGAAAAACCTGGCTGATTGCATCGCAAGCTTTTGAATGCAGACTGTTCCGGGAATGTGTAGGCTGTGGAGATGCCAAGGGCGATGGGCTGGTCATTTACCCGGCAATGACTGGCAATTGGATATGGCGGGTTGTTTTTTGGGTGAGGTCGTGGGTATGGATGGCGCCCATGCCGGGGTAGTTGCGGTTGGCGGCGCGAACGCTGAGAGGGAGGAGTTGAAACTCGGTAGTGGCGACGCGATATTGGGCGGGGAAATGTACGTGTCCGGAGAAGACGTGTGAGAGGTGGGGCAAAAGGGTTTCGAAGGGCCGGCGGCCGAGTTGACGGACATATTTGGCCAGGGGCTTGTCCGGTTGAACGGAGAGAATCGCCTCCCGGGTTTGGGGCAGATCAGGGGGGACGTGTGTGCAGAGGATATTGCGGGAATGTTTGGGTAGGTGCTCGTCCAACCAGGGGCAGGCATCGGTTTCTTCTTTGGAAAGGCCCGTATTGTATAAAAGGATACCGGTATCCCCGCAGGAGAGAACGCGGTTTTCCAGGGGAAAGCCGGCCTTGGAGAAGGCGGTTTCCACTTCCGCCCGTGAGGAGGCTCCGGAATAATCGTGATTGCCGGGAGTGACCAGGCATGGAACCGGCAGGCGGCTGAGTTGCTCCTGGGCGAAGGCGAGGTTTTCGGGGGAGAAGTAATCGACGATATCGCCGACCGAGATAATCATATCCGGGCTTTCTTTCCGGACGGCTTTGACGACTGCGTCGAAGCTTGGCCAGGCTTCGGCGAAATGAGCCCGGTCTTGCCGCTGGGCCAGGTCAGGATCGTTGGGACTAACAAAATGGAGGTCCCCCAATAAAACAATCTTCATCGGATAAAGGGGTGAAGCAGTTTAGCTGGCGGCGGCAATTTCCTCGGGGAGATCCTGTTCGATGCGTAGGTTTTCGATAATGAACTTCTGCCGGTCCGGGGTGTTCTTGCCCATGAAGTAGGAGAGCATTTCCTTGATCGAGTGGTGCTTGGCAATGACGACCGGTTCCAGACGGATATCCTTGCCGATGAAATGTTGAAACTCATCCGGGGAGATTTCACCGAGCCCCTTAAACCGGGTGATTTCCGGTTTGGGGGACAGGTCGCGAATGGCTCTTTTGCGTTCCTCATCGCTGTAGCAATAGCGGGTATGCTTTTTGTTGCGCACCCGAAAGAGGGGGGTCTGGAGAATATACAGGTGACCTTGTTTGACCAGATCGGGAAAGAATTGTAGGAAAAAGGTAATGAGGAGGAGGCGGATGTGCATCCCGTCCACGTCGGCATCGGTCGCGAGAACAATCTGATTGTAGCGTAGGTTTTCCAGACCGTCCTCGATGTTGAGAGCGTTTTGGAGAAGGTTGAACTCCTCGTTCTCATAGACCACTTTCTTGGTCAACCCGAAGCAATTGAGGGGTTTCCCTTTGAGGCTGAAAACGGCCTGGGTATTGACATCACGGGATTTGGTGATGGAGCCGGAGGCGGAGTCCCCCTCGGTGATAAAGAGGGTGCTTTCCTCGCGGTTTTTGGCATTGCTGTCAAAATGCACCCGGCAATCACGGAGTTTGCGGTTGTGCAGTTTCGCTTTCTTGGCTCTTTCGCGGGCGAGTTTCTGAATGCCCTTCATCTCCTTGCGTTCTTTTTCCGCCTGGAGGATTTTCTTCTGGAGAATTTCCGCGGTCTCGCTGTTGCGGTGGAGGTAGTTGTCCAATTTCTCGGCGAGAAAATTGATCATAAACGTGCGGATGGTCTGGCCATCGGGGGACATCGTTTGGGAGCCGAGTTTGGTCTTGGTCTGAGATTCGAAGACCGGTTCGATGATTTTGATGCTCACTGCGGCGACGATGCTGGAGCGGATATCCACCGGATCGAAGTCTTTTTTATAAAAATCGCGAACGGTTTTGACGATAGCCTCGCGAAAAGCGGATTGGTGGGTGCCTCCCTGGGTGGTGTGTTGTCCGTTCACAAAGGAGTAGTACTCTTCCCCGTATTGGTGGGTGTGGGTGAAGGCGATCTCAATGTCTTCGCCCGACAGATGAATGGCCGGGTAGATGGGTTCTTCGCTGATATTTTCGGCCAGAAGGTCGGCGAGACCGTTTTGGGAGGTGTATTTTTCGCCATTGAAAACCAGTGTGAGGCCGCGGTTGAGAAAGGCGTAATTCCAGATCATTTTCTGCAGGAATTCGTCTTTGAAAACAAAGCTTCGGAAAATTTCCGGATCGGGGCGGAACTCCACCATGGTTCCGTTGCGCTCCTTGGTCGGTTGGTTGGTTTTGTCCTCCTTCGTCACTTCTCCGCGACAAAAGGAAATAGACTTGGTTTCGCCGTCGCGGAAGGCAGCGATGCGAAAATATTCACTGAGGGCGTTGACCGCCTTGATGCCGACCCCGTTGAGGCCTACGGATTTCTTGAAGGCCTCGGTGTCGTATTTTGCGCCGGTGTTGATGCGGGCCGCACAATCCATCAGCTTGCCCAGCGGAATACCGCGGCCATAGTCGCGGACGCGGAGAAGATCACCTTCCACCTCGATATCGATTTTCTTGCCATAGCCCATGACAAATTCGTCGATGCTGTTGTCGAGAGTTTCCTTAAAAAGGATGTAGATGCCATCGTCGGGGGAGGCCCCGTCGCCCAATTTGCCGATATACATCCCCGGGCGCAGGCGGATGTGTTCCTTCCAATCGAGGGATTTGATACTGTCTTCTGAATATTGGTGATCTTCCATAGGGCAAAAAGGGTATATTGGCGGAGGGAGTTCCGGCTGACAAGACGGAATCCGTTTGATTGCTATTGCCCGAAAGGTCGAAACACGTTTGAAAAGGGGTATGTTTACGGGAATCGTTGAAGAAACAGGAGTGTTAGCCAGCTTGGAAAAGCTCCCGAAAGGGTGGCGGTTGTGGGTACAGGCCCAAAAAGCTCTGGAAGATTTAAATCCGGGTGACAGTATTGCTGTCAACGGATGCTGCCTGACCGCGGCCGATCAACGGGAAGGGCAGGTAGGCTTTGATTTGCTGGAGGAGACGATGCGCTGTACCTCCTTTGGGTCCCTTCAGGAGGGCGATCTTTTAAATCTCGAACGAAGCCTTCGCTTTGATGGCAAAGTCGGGGGGCATTTTGTCAGCGGGCATGTCGATACCGTCGGCAAGGTGGAGGAGGCCCGCAAAGTGGGGGCGGATACCTATCTCTCTATTTCCTACGATGGCCAATGGGACAAACTGGTGGTACCCAAAGGCAGTATTGCCATCGAAGGCGTTTCGCTGACGGCCGCGGAGGTACGGGTCAAGGGGCTCGCGGTTTGGCTGATTCCGCACACCCTGGAATTGACCAATTTGAAGGCCAAAAAACCGGGCGACCAGGTGAATCTGGAGTTTGACATGCTAGGCAAACAAGTCGAAAAGCTCGTTCAGGCGTATCTGGAGAACCGGGAGGGAACGTAGGATAACTGTCGACTCCTGTTGAAAAGTTGACAGTTTAGTTCCGTATTTTGGTTCTGGGTTAAAGGCCAGAGGTTGACCTTACTAAAGGTCTTGGATGCTACCGCATAGGGTTGGGCTTTCAGCTCTTGGGGTCCGCCTTCGCCAAGGCTTTCGCTTGTCCTTGGGGAGGTGCCAAAATAAGGAGCAAGGACATTGCTTCGCCCTCTCCGGCTCCGCCTCCGTCCTGTCCTTGAGAATGGAAGGGAGGGTGCCTATTCGGAAAACTCTCCCCCACTCAGGTCGCCTGATCGGCTCCCCAAGGACAGAAATGTCCTTGCTCCTTATAAAAGCGCTTCGCTACGGGAGTGTTGGATTTGCGCTAACGCCGCCGCAGGCAGCGGCTGGAGAAAGCGGTAATAGGATTGCCGCAGTCCAAAGTGCCTACGGCACAAAATATCCAAAGGAGTGACCGGCCAAATAGTCCGTATTCATGCGCTCAGCGGGATTAAAACGGTGAAGCAAGTAAGAAAAATAGCCCGAGCCAGAAAATTGCGGTGGGGTTCAGCAAGATTATTGTTCATTAAGGATTGCCTCAGGGATGCGATAGCCTTGGGATTTACGGGATGAAGTCATTCCTTGAGTATTGCCCTGACGATAAACGTGAAAATCCGGCGCATGTGACGGCCGCTTTGCAGCAAGCCCTCGATGCGGCAGCTGCGGAGAGTGGTGACCGGACTGTTTTAGTACCGGCTGGCCGCTGGACGGTACGCACGTTTTTCCTGCGTTCGGGGGTTACCCTGTTTTTGTCCGAGGGGGCTGTACTGCAACCCGATCCCGATCTCCGGGAATATCCAAATCTCGGTCAAGGGCACAATAAGGACCGTCAGCCTTTCCACCTGTTGGTCGCCGATGGCGTAGAGGGGGTTACGATTACCGGAGGCGGGACTATTGACGGGTGCGGGGAACTGTTCTGGGAAGGGTTTATGCCGCCGCCCAATGACTATTTTCACAAGGCCAAAAAGCAACGGATTTCCCCTTTGCTGGAGTTTCGGAATTGTCGCAATCTCCGCTTGGAAAAAATCACCATTTGCAATAGCCCGGGTTGGACGGTGCATACCTTTTTGTGCGAACAGGTCTGGATTGACGGGGTGACCATCCGTAATAATATGCATGGACCCAATACCGATGGGCTCGATATCAATGGATGCCGGCACGTGACGGTGAGCAACTGTGATATCCGGGGTTGTGATGACAATATCATCATCAAGGCAACGGTCGATGCCGGGCCAAGTGAGCATATCGTGGTAACCAACTGTATTCTGGAAAGTCTCTGTGCTGCGGTGGGTCTGGGGGCCGAGACGGCTTCGGATATTCGACACGTGGCGGTGAGCAATTGCACCGTTTTGAATGCTCTCCGGATGCTGCAGATCATTCTTTGGGACGGGGGCGTGGTGGAGAATTGTGTTTTCACCAACTTTACCGGACAAGCCATGACGCGGCGAGGAACCGACCGGGCCATTCACATCGATATTCAGGAGCATGAAAAGGAGGCCCCGGAGTTGGGAAGAGTCCGAAACATTCTGATCAGCAATTTCGTCTGTCGAACCCGGGGGAGGATTTTGCTCACTGCGCAGGACGGTGCGGTTTTGGAAAATATCACCTTGCGGGATGTGGTCCTGGACTATCCGGAGGTCGAGGATCCTTCTTACACGGTTCCCCGCGATACCAGTAACCAACTTTCAAATTTCAGTCCCGAGGCGCGGGTAGCCCGGGCGGCCGTGGTGGCGGATAATGTGAAAGGTCTGACCCTGGCCAACATTGTCACCCAATGGCCTGCCGATGCTGAAAAGATTGCTGCCCCCATGGAGCCTTATTGGTTGCGTAGGGTAGAGCAGTTTCATCTCGACTCCCCCTTCCTGACCGGCTGCTCCCCAGCGGAATAAAAGTCGGAGCCAGCCGTTACAGGGGCCGATGAAAAGTAGCTGTGGGTGCTTCCTGCGTCCGCGATTCTATACTTAGACGCCGATGACCAGGCGGGTGGGGTCTTCGATGACTTCTTTGATTTTTACCAGGAATCTGACCGCTTCGCTACCGTCGATCAAACGGTGATCGTAGGAGTGGGCGAGGTACATCATGGGTCGTATCTTGACTTCTCCATTGATGGCGACCGGACGTTCCTGGATGGTATGCATGCCGAGGATTCCGCTTTGGGGAGGATTGATGATAGGGGTGGAGAGAAGGGAGCCGAAAATCCCCCCGTTGGAAATGGTAAAGACTCCACCTTCGAGGTCTTCAATGGTGATTTTCCCGTCGCGGGCTTTTTGGGCGGATTCGCCAATCGCCTTTTCAATCTCCGCGAGACCGAGTTGGTCGCAATTGCGGATGACGGGAACGAGTAGGCCCTTGCCGGTACTGACGGCGACACCGATATCGTAAAAATGGTTGGTGACAATGGAATCGCCGTCGATCTGCGCATTGACGGCCGGAACTTCCTGCAGGGCATGGACCACGGCTTTGACGAAGAAAGACATAAAGCCCAGTTTAATCCCGTGTTTTTTTACAAATTGATCCTGGTATTTGGCCCGCAGTTGTTTGACCGCACTGACGTCGACTTCGTTGAAGGTGGTCAACATCGCGGCTTCCTGTTGGGCTTGGACCAAACGCTGGGCAATACGTTGCCGTAGCGGGGACATTTTCTTACGGGTGGTCCGATCCGAATCGTCCGCCGGTTGTTCCTTGGCCGGAGCCTTAGTCTCAGGCTGAGCGGGTTTGGATGGGGGCGCGGGTTCGGTCTTTGACGCCGGGGCGGGGTCTTTGTTTTCCGCCGCCTTGAGAACATCGTCTTTGGTAATGCGGCCGTCTTTGCCGGAACCTTCAATCGTGGCGGGGTCCACGCCAGTTGATTCGACCGCTCTGCGGGCGGCCGGGGAGAGAGGGTATTCCTTTCCGGAAGTTGATTTCTTTTCTTCGGCTGGAGCCGGGGATTCTTCTTTATCGGCAGTGGATTTTTCCTCTTGGTCGCCGCTGCTTTCCCCGGAGCCCTCTTCAATGATGGCGACGACTTGGCCTATTTCGACTTCCTCGCCTTCTTCGACTTTGATACGGATAATACCTTCTTCCTCGGCAAGGCCTTCGGAGGTGATTTTATCGGTTTCCAATTCAAAAAGGACTTGATCCTGGGTGACGTGGTCGCCGTCCTGGACTTGCCAGGCGGCGAGGATTCCGGAGGTGATGGATTCACCCATCGAGGGGACTTTAACTTCAACGGCCATGTGATTATAGATGAGAGTTTAGAGAGAGGGCGGCAACGGTAAAAGATTAACTTTTCTTCTGAAAGGCGTCGTCCAGGAATTCCGCAAGTTCCCGATTGTGCAAGGTGAGGGCACCGACGGCCGGACTGGCGCTGGCGCCGCGCCCGCTATAGCGGAAAGGTTTGCCAAAGATTTCGGCCAGTTCGGGGGCGATGAAGCTCCAGGCTCCCATGTTTTTGGATTCCTCCTGGCACCAGACCAGATCCCCGGATTTTTTGTAGTCTTTGGCCAGTTTTTCCAATTCTTTCCGGTTGAGCGGATAAAGTTGCTCGACGCGAACGATCGTGGTGTCGGTGATGTTGTTTTTGCGTCGGTAGTCATCAAGATCGTAGAAGACTTTCCCGGAGCAGAGAATCAGCCGTTTGGTTTTGGCCTTGGCGGGAGCTTCGGGATCGGGGAGGATTTCCTTGAAATGCCCGGAGGTCAAATCCTCCATCGGGGAGCTTACCCCCTTGTGACGAAGGAGGCTCTTGGGCGACATGATGATCAGTGGTTTGCGGTATTCCCGCTTCATTTGCCGACGCAGGCAGTGAAAGTATTGGGCCGCGGTAGTCATATTGCAGACCTGAATGTTGTCTTCGGCGCAGCTTTGAAGAAACCGCTCCAGGCGTGCCGAAGAGTGTTCCGGCCCTTGGCCTTCGTAGCCGTGTGGCAGGAGCAGGGTCATCCCGCTGACCTGTTGCCATTTGGATTCGCTGGAGGTTAAAAATTGATCGATGATAACCTGAGCCCCATTGACGAAATCCCCGAATTGAGCTTCCCAGATACAGAGCATTTGCGGGTAATCCAGCGAGTAGCCAAAATCAAAGCCGAGAACGCCGGCTTCCGAAAGGCTGGAATTGTATACGCAGAATTTGGCTTGGTTTTCGTCCAGATGCAAAAGGGGCACGTAGCGCTCGCTGGTTTCGACATCGTAGAAGGCCGCGTGCCGGTGACTGAAAGTGCCCCGCTCGCTGTCCTGTCCGGAAAGCCTGACGGGAGTGCCTTCCAGCATGAGGCTGCCAAAGGCCAGCGCCTCGGCAAATCCCCAGTCGATAGGCTCGTTTTCCTCCATGCTGCGCCGCCGGGCGTCCAGTTGGCGTTTGATTTTCCGGTTTAGTTTAAAATTCTCAGGAACCGCGGTCAGAGCTTCGGTGATTTTCCGCAAAGTTTTTTCCTCGACCCCGGTGGGCAGGGGGTCGAAAGAGTAGGGCGGCTGGAAAACCGCGTCGGCCCCGCGGAATTTCTTTTCGATTTTATCGCTCTCTTTTTGTCCTGACTTTACTTTTTCAAAAGCTTGGTCGAGGGTTTCCCGAAATTCCTTGGCAATGCTCTCGCTTTCTTTTTCGCCCAAGGTGCCTTCCTCGATAAGTTTTTCGGAGAGTATTGTGCTAATGGCGCGCTTTTTATTGATTCGTTGGTAAAGAATCGGCTGCGTAAACATTGGCTCATCGGTCTCGTTGTGGCCGTGCTTGCGGTAGCAATACATGTCGATGACGATATCTTTCTGGAATTTTTGCCGAAATTCCAGGGCAAGGTCCATGACCATGCAAACGGCCAGAGGGTCGTCGCCGTTGACATGGAAAATCGGGGCTTCGATCATTTTGGCAATGTCAGTGCAGTAGCGACTGGACCGGCCCTCCGAAGGTTTGGTGGTGAAGCCGATTTGATTGTTGATAATGAAATGGATCGTGCCCCCGGTGCGGTAGCCGGGAAGTTGGGAGAAATTCAAGGTTTCGCTGACGACCCCTTGGCCGGCGAAGGCGGCATCGCCGTGAATGAGGAAGGGCAGGACTCTCTTTCGCTCCAGGTCTTCGCGGATGCGTTGACGGGCGCGGGCCTTGCCTTCGACCACCGGGTTGACGGCCTCCAAGTGGCTGGGGTTGGAAGCTAAGCGAACTTCGACTTCTTTTTCGGAAGAGGTTTTGAGGACCGATTCGTAGCCGAGGTGGTATTTGACATCGCCATCGCCGCAAACCGTTTCCGGGATGTAGTTTTCGGAGAATTCCTCGAAGATAAACTCGTAGGATTTCTTCATGATGTTCGCGAGGACGTTGAGTCGGCCCCGGTGGGCCATGCCCATGACGATTTCCTCAATGCCGAAATGGGGGCATTTTTCAATCAGCATGTCGAGGGCGGCAATGGTCGTTTCGCCGCCTTCGAGAGAAAAGCGCTTTTGCCCGGAATACCGGGTATGCAGAAATCTTTCGAAGACCTCAGCTTCATGGACTTTCTTGAGAATGCGGATCTTTTCTTCGCGATCAAACTGCGGATCCATGGAAATCCCCTCCATGCGGCTTTGCAGCCAGCGGCGGATCTCGGTATCCTGAATGTAAATGTACTCAACGCCGACTTTGTCGCAGTATGTTCTTTTCAGTTTTTCGATGACCTCGCCGAGTGGCATTTTCCCGCCGTCCTGATAGTGGCCAACATCGTATTCCTCTTGCAGATCCGCCTCGGTCAGACCGAAGTTGGAAAGATCCAATTGAGGGTGGCTGCGCGGGCTTAAGCCCAAGGGGTCGAGATCGGCGGTCAGGTGCCCGAGCGTGCGGTAGGCATAGATAAGGCTGGCCACCCGGGATTGTTTGGCGGCAAAGCCCTCGGGGAAGCTTCCGGTATCCGGGGTTCCGTCAGGTAACTGGGCAGCGGTGGGAGCACTGCCGTTTTGGGAGGCTAATTCAAACCCCGAGAAAAAGGCCCGCCAATTTTCGTCAACGGAGGTCTCGTCTTGCTTCCAAGACTCGTAGTATTGGTCGATAAGGTCGGCGTTTTGGCGATGAGCGAAGGATATTTGATTCATGGTGCTTCGGGCACAGGTATGGAGAAAGGAAAAAATATAATAGAGATTTGGCTGACAAGCAAGTTTGCTTATGTTGTCTTTTAAGAATTCTCATGGATAATCAAAATTCTCAATCACAAGAAACACTCTCTCGCGCAAAAATTCTTCTAAGGGAGTTTTCCGAGGCCGTGGTCGGAAAAGGGGAGCGTTCCCTGACGGAGATTCTGGCGGAGCTCGATCGTCTCGCGGTCGAAAATCGCCGCGAATTGCCGGGGGACCTGCGTCATTACCTGGAAAGGCGAAGTTACCAAAAAGCGGCCGCGTTTCTCGGGGTAGAGTAAACCCCGACCCAGGAGCACGGGCATTTGTCGGGCGCAGCGGTGAATCCTGTCCTTGGGAATGGGAGTGATGGTGGAAATTCGGAAAACGGAAATGTCGCCCCTTTGGCAATCGCGAACGGGGGCTTTGTGCTATCTGTTGAGCCACAGCGAAATCCCGCTGAGCGGGGATCACAACACTCCCGAGGCGTCGGAAACACCCTGGGCTCACCCCAGACCGATCTCCGCTCCGTCCTGTCCCATCTTGGCGGGGTTTGGTCTTTTTTGTAGGGCCTCCACTTGTGGAGCGCCGCCCGTGAAGACTCACGCTTTTGCCAGAGGTTTACGCAGGCCATCGCAAATGGCGTTTCCCTTAGAAACCCTGCGACCGTCCTCACCGCAACGGCATTGCGCAAGCGCAAGCCCTACAGGAAGGGTGGGAACGGTCGGCTCCGCAAAGTCAGAAATGTCCTTGCTCCTCAGAAAACTGTCTCACCCGGGAAAGAAGAAAAATGAAAAACACCGGTGTTCTTTCTTGCCAGGATTGGGAGAAAAGTTTTTCCTAGTTTCTTACGTTGGTTTCTGACGCCTCCCTAGCTCAATCGGTAGAGCAGTTGACTCTTAATCAATTGGTTCGGGGTTCGAGTCCCCGGGGGGGTACCAGCGTTGCTGCCCCTCAGGGCCGCCAGGTCGCCGGAAAGCGGTCCTTTCTGGAAGTTGTTACGAAATAAACGGAATAGCTCCTTATGGGCAAAATGCTGAAACTCTCTCCATACAAACCGGTTGATAAACCTCTATGGGACGCGTTTGTGAAAAATGCCCGGAACGGACTCTTTTGGCTTCAGCGTGATTATCTTGGGTATAACGAAGATCGGATTACGGATCATTCGATCTTGTTTCTCAAGGACGAAAGAAAAGTGGTTGGGGCGCTTCCGGCAAATCGGGAGGATCGTACTTTGAATAGCTATGGAGGGTTGCCCTTTGGGGGACTTATTCTGGCGCGGGGTGCCGGACTGCATGACATTTCGCAAATGCTGGACCTATTGGCAGCGCACATGCGTACCGAGGGGCTTGAGCGGTTGGTTTTTACTCCGATGCCAAGTCCTTATCAGAAAACCGAAGGGGATGAAGTGGAAGTCCTGCTGCAAGAGCGTGGAGCCCATCTCCGGCAGACCAGGCTTACGTCTATGCTCAGGTTGAAGGCGGATGGTTTGCCTGAACTCCTGTCAAGCCGTCGTCTGAAACAAATTCGCAAGGCACGCCGTTGTTATCCTCTGGAATTGGGGATAACGGAAGATGCCGAAGAGATTTGGCCCGCGCTGGAACGTTTTCTGCGGGATCGTTTTGGCCGATCGCCAATCCACTCATTGGAGGAAATCAGGAAATTGAAGAAGGCTTTTCCCGAAAATATTTATTTTTTGACGGCAAAAGAAGAAAGTCGGCTCGTGGGAGGCCTTATCGTTTTTGTTTTTGAAAAAGTCTTACGGTTGCAAGCCTGTTTCCGAGTTGGGGAAAACCAGTCCGACTACCTCTCGACGCGATTGGATCTTTTCGCGATGAAAACCTTTGCAGATTCGTGCGGGGTTTGTGATGTTGGAACGTCTTATGATCCTGTTACGGGCAATCTTCAGGCTGAACTTTTTCGATATAAGGAGTATCTGGGTGCGCGGGGTATTGCGCTTTGTAGCTGGGAATGGATTCCTTGAAATGAAAAAGCTTCCCCTTTTCTTTATTTCCGTCGTATAGTTCTCCAGAGGAGAAACTCTTTCGAATCCATTTTTTAAAAAGTTTGTATTTTGAATAGTGAGTATGTATTGAATTTTGTGCCAACAGGGATGGTGCCACGATCCGCTGATTCTCCGCATGTTCCTTTGACGATGGAGAGGATTCTTGAAGACATTGCCAAGGTGGATGCGATGGGTGTCACTATGGTGCATTTACATGTTCGGGATGAAACGGAGGAATCGACGTTGTGTGTGAAGCGATACGGAGACCTTATCGCAGAAGTGCGAAAATTGAATCCGGAACTGATTGTCTGTATCTCATGCAGTGGCCGGAAGACGCCCGATTTGGAATCCCGATTGGCCCCTTTGCAGCTCGCCGGCGAGGCCAAACCCGACATGGCTTCACTTACGCCGTCTTCTTTGAATTTTTCCCGTCAAGTCAGTCTGACGGAACCTTCCACAGCAGTGGGACTTGCCCGGGAAATGCTCCAGCGCGGGATTGTTCCTGAGTTGGAAATATTTGATGTCGGGATGTTGAATGTAGTGAAATATCTAAGAAATCGGGGGGTTCTTCGAGATCCTTGTTATGTCAATTTTCTTCTTGGGAATTTGGCGACAGCCCAGTGTGAGCCGGGAGTTCTCGGCCATTTAATTGCAGGATTGCCCGA
Organism: Opitutales bacterium; assembly: GCA_022565335.1. Taxonomy (GTDB): domain Bacteria; phylum Verrucomicrobiota; class Verrucomicrobiia; order Opitutales; family T3Sed10-336; genus JAIUMY01. The sequence continues at coordinate 21,257 of JAIUMY010000027.1, read as the reverse complement.
GGGAGCCTGTTGGGCCGCAGGAGGTCTCGGCTTTGCGCAGCTTCCGGCAAATGCACTGGCGTTAGCCAGCGGCGGTGGGGTTCGTGTCGGGTTGGAGGATAACCTGTTTATGGACTCAGACCGTGCTCAGTTGGCTACGAATCACGATCTGGTTGAGCGGGTACATAGAATGGCGGCAATTCTGGGCCGGCGCGTTATGCGGCCGGCAACCTTGCGGAAGCGGCTGGGTATGCTTCCGGGGTACGGTGAATATGGGAGGTGCCCCTGCCATGAATAAGAAATCCCCGCAGCGTTATGTTTTATTTGGAACCCATCCCCTTTTCGGGGACTTTGTGGATGCGATCCACTCGGTCGGGGGAATTTTATCCAGAGTGGTTCGTAACATGGAAGAACCGCCCAGAGCAGAGGGAGACCGATTTGAGGACCGATTGAGAAACTACCATGATTGGCTGGAGAAAATGGGTATGGATCACCGGGTACAGGTGGATCAGCTGGAGGATTACGTACCAATCGAGGGCGAGAGACCCGTTGCAGGGTTTCGGGGGCCGAAGCTTGAGCCTCTGATCAAGTTGTTGAAGTCGCGGCATGGGTTGGCCTTTTCCCCGCTTCTTCATGCTAGTGCAGTGGTCTCCCCCATGTCGGTGTTGGGCGAAGGCTGTTTTGTCGGTGCGAATACCGTGATAGGTCCCAATACAATGGTCGGGCGTTTCTCATTTTGTAACCGGGGCGTTTCGATAGGGCATGATGCCGTATTGGAGGATCATGTGATTGTGAGTCCTTCGGCTGCGGTGGCGTCAAGGGTTCGGCTTGGTCAAGGATGTGTGGTGGGTATTGGCGCGACGGTTTTGGAAAATGTCTGTATCGGCGAAGGCAGTTACGTAGCCGGAGGAGCGGTGGTCCTCAAAAACGTTTCGCCTCATCGGTTGGTTGCAGGAGTTCCGGCGGTGGATAAAAAGGAATTTAAAAGAAAATAAATCACCTGACATGTCTAAAGACCCAGCATTGATAGAGCCTGGTTTGCTAGAGCTTCCTTGTTCGGAGCATACCTTAGGCAATCTGTTTTTCGCCCAAAAGGATTTGCCTTTGCCCTTTGCCTTACAAAGGGCGTATTACGTGTGCGGAATACCGGAGGGGGCCCGGCGTGGGGGCCATGCGCATCGCGATGGAGTGGAACTGCTATTGGCGCTTCAAGGCTCGCTGACCGTGAGGCTTCTGAATTCTCATGGGCGGAATGTCACCTTTCATCTTGATTCTCCAGGCGTAGGAGCGGTCATTCCGCCAGGTTGGTGGGTGGATCTCTTTGGATATGCCGAAAGGACGATTACTTTGGTCTTGTCCTCGGTGGAGTATTCTGAGGACAATTATGTGCGCGACCCAAACTTTTTTTTCACAGACCAAATTCCACCCGATGTTATTCCGCGATCTAAAGTCTGAAATTGCTGAGATCCGTGACGAGATTGACGGAGCGTTGGCAAGAGTCCTGAACAGCGGAAATCTTATTTTAGGAACGGAGTTGGAAGCCTTTGAGGATGAATTGGGCGCATATCATGACGGACTTCACGTTGCCGGAGTTGCCAGTGGTATGGTCGGTTTGAAACTCTTGCTGCAAGCTTATGGTGTTGGACCAGGGGATTCGGTTCTCGTGGCCTCAAATACCTATATCGCGACTTGGTTGGCAGTGAGTGCGGTGGGGGCCAAGGTGCTGCCGGTTGAACCAGCCATGACAAGTCGGAATTTGGATGCCTCGGCTTTACCCGAGGTTCCCCCTGTCGGCACGCGCGCGATTCTGACCACCCATTTGTATGGAGAACCCTGCGATATGGTTGCTCTGCGTCGCTATGCGGATAGGCATGGGTTGCTTTTGTTGGTCGATGCGGCACAGTCCCTCGGGGCCGAATGGAAAGGCTCCCGCTCTGCATGTATGGCGGATGGGGCGGCATTAAGCTTTTATCCGACCAAAAACCTGGGTGCCCTTGGGGATGCCGGGGCAGTGATTTCTAAAAACCCTGAAATCATTTCGATGGTGAAGGCTCTTCGGAATTACGGAATGAAAAAACCGGGGATACATGATTTGCGTGGCGAAAATGGCCGGATGGAGGAGTTGCATGCCTCTGTCCTCCGGGTGAAGCTACGTTATCTGGGGGAACGGCAAAACAAGCTGAGGGAGTTGGCCGGGCTTTATATAAAACAGTTGGCTGGGTTTTCCAATATTCAACTCCCGGCTCCGTCCCAACAGGTAACCCATGCCTGGCACCTTTTTACCATATTAGTGAATGAGCGGGATCTCATCCGGGAAAAAATGCTTCAGGCGGGGATCCAGACGGCGGTTCATTATCCGGTCCCGCCGCACCGCACGGGTGCTTATGCTTCTGAATTTGCGTGGGGTTCTTTCCCGGTTGCGTCTCGTATTTCTGAATCTATTCTGAGTTTGCCCTTATATCCATCCATGCGGGATGAGGATGTTTTTCACGTTGTCACTGTGTTTAAGGAGGCGCTGGCTTCCCTATGAGTAAAGGATACAAACAATGCGTACAGGAAGGGTGGGATCTTTTTCACCGGGGAGCCCTGGACGAATTGTTGATCAATCTTCATGATACTGCATCAAGGCTTATCTACCAAAGCGATATTGGTCCGCTGCCCTTGGGGATGGAGGAAATCGATTTCCTGATCGAGGCCTGTGGAGTCAAAATCGCCGCGCAGTATAGGGGGAAGACCTACCCCAAGTCCTCTGGTGAGCTCGTTATTGCAACCACACTTTACGCCGAGGGAGGGCATACCGCACTCATTGGTGATTTAGTGGCTGCTTGCCCGGAAGATACCGTCAAGCTTTGTTTTCCGCATCCGCTTGATGATGAAAATCCAGTGCCTCCGGGGGCGTTGGAGCGTACCGGTCTATGCTCTTCAAAGGTCATGAAAATCCCCGGGAATTCGCCTTCTGAACGCATTCTGGCCGCAATCGAAGCCTGTTTGGTTCAACCGCCTGCCCGCATTCATTTATTTCAGCACATGCATGATGTTGAAGCCGTCGCTGTTGCTGTAGCCGTTGCCAGCATTACCAATGCGAAAATTTACATGTTTCATCATGCGGATTATTCACCCACGGTGGGATTGTATCTGAAAAAGGCGCGAGTGATCGAGCTTACCGAACGAACAGCGGCATTTACCCGTTTTAATTTGGGCCTTTCGAACCAATACCTGCCTCTCACTTGCCCAGATCCCGGCTGGCGGCGAAAGACGTTTCTGCGAAACGGTGCGGTGACTACAGGGATGGCTGTTTCTGCGGCAAAGCTTTTCCGAAGAGGTTTGTCCGGTTACGGTTATTTAGGTGTGATCATAGGGCTTCTGAAAAACACCAAAGGAATTCATGTCCATATAGGTGAGCTTCCCGCAGATTTGTTAGCAACCATTCATTCCGAATTGTTAGCGGCCGGAGTGAGAAAAGATCGTTTCCAAGCGGTAGGGCGTTGCGAATCCGTCGCAAAGATTATCGAAGAGCGGGGTGTGGATGTGATGTTGAACAGCTTTCCTCTGCCGGGGGCGCGTACTTCGGTGGAATGTATGGCTGCAGGGGTGCCTATGATTTGGCATGGACGGTATTCTCAAAACAATATCCGCCGAAGTCGAATGGCTTACCCCACTGCCCTGACGTGGTTTCACCCTGATGATTTGTTAGAGATAATCCGCAATATTGATGTGGATTGGTGCCGAAACCAAGGAACTATGGCTCGAAAGCATTGGGAAAAGACTCACGCGCCTCATCTATGGCAGCGGTTTTTTCAAGATCCGGACCATTTTGAAATCGAATTGGATGAAGAGCTTTCAACTGAGTTGGTCACGATTTGGCACTCTACTTTTCAACATAACCAATTATTGGAACGTGCGCTTGAAGGAGACTCTGGAGAAATTCACCGCCTCAAAATGGAAATCATCGCACTCAAAAAGAAGTTGAGCCAAGGGTCCTTGGCTCAACAAAAAAACAGGTTCCCCTTGCTCTCCCGGATGGTTCGTGCGCTGCGAAAATATTTTCGTTCCCGGAAGTCATACTGAGGGTGCCGGCATTGGCATCCTTAAAATTTCCCGGTTTTGGCCGACCACAGAGACCGGCGGCTAGGCTTGGGAATGATCCGGGTGGGCTCCCGGAAAATCCTCTTGCCGTGAGGAAAGGGGTTTTTTATGATTAGCGGTTTGATTGTCTGAACAAGTCGTTTCTATTTATTACTATGGCCAAAGAAGAGCACAAACATCACTCTGACGAGAAGGAGGAAACTGCTGCGAATGAAGTTCCGGTGGATGAGGAGTCCGAAACGGTTTCCGGCAAATCTGCGGAAGAGTCAGCCGAGGTGAAGGACGGGGAAGAAACCCCGGAAACTTCTGAGGAGATTCCCGAAGTCGACCCGTTGGAGGAAGCGCGGGCGGAAAGTAAGGAAAACTATCAACGTTACCTGCGTTCGGTGGCCGATCTTGAAAACTACCGGAAGCGCGCTTTGAAGGAAAAAGAGGAACTGCGTAAATATGCGGTGTCGGGTTTGGTCGAGGATCTTTTGCCGGCGCTGGATAACCTGGAACTCGGGTTGCTCTCGGCCGAGGGGAACGAGGCTGGAAAATCCGTGGCCCAGGGCTTTGTCATGGTGGTTCAGCAAATCAAAAGCATTCTGCAACAGCATGGGTTGGAAGAAGTGAATCCGGTTGGTGAAGACTTTGACCCACATGCCCATGAGGCTACCGCCCACGAGGCGTCGGAGGAATTTGCGGAAGGAAAAATCCTGCGGGTTCATCGTAAGGGCTACAAGCTTCAGGGGCGTTTGCTTCGTCCGGCCATGGTAGTGGTGTCCAGTGGCATTCCGGAAACCGCCAACGAAGAATCCTGAACCCCCGCAACTGAATAAGTTATGGCAAAAGAGGACTATTACGAATTATTGGGAGTGGGCAAAAGTGCTTCTGCCGATGAGATTAAGAAAGCGTATCGGAAGATGGCCATTAAATACCATCCCGATAAAAATCCCGGGGACAAAACCGCCGAGGATAAATTCAAAAAGGTTTCCGAAGCTTATGAGGTTTTAAAAGATCCGGATAAGAAAGCGGCTTACGACCGTTATGGCCACGCCGCTTTCCAGCAAGCCGGAGCTGGTGGTCCCGGCGGTATGGGCGGGGGCGCCGGAGGATTTCAGGACCCCTTCGATATTTTTCGCGACGTCTTTGGCGGCGGCGGTGGCGGCGGTGGCGCCAGCAGTATTTTCGAGGAGTTTTTCGGTGGGGGCGGCGGAGGTCGTCGCCAGGCCGATGGTTCGCAGCGTGGTTCCGATTTGCGCTACGATATGGAGATCTCCCTGGAGGAGGCCGCCGCTGGGATCGAAAAGGAAATTACCTATCGCCGCCTGGTCAATTGCTCGGCCTGTAAAGGCAGCGGAGCGGAGCCGGGAACGAGTCGGGTGGTTTGTCCTACCTGTGGTGGGTCCGGTTATGTAACCTCCTCGCGTGGCTTTTTCAGTGTTCGTCAAGTTTGCCCGACCTGCGGTGGAACCGGTGAGAAAATTGAACAGCCTTGCCGGAAATGTGGCGGCGAGGGCCGGGTGCCGGAAAACAGCAAACTCAAGGTGAAAATTCCGGCGGGGGTGGACTCCGGCTCCAAATTGCGTTCGGTTGGCAACGGTGAGGCAGGGGTTCGGGGAGGAGCCACGGGCGATCTCTATATTGTTATCCACCTCAAAGACCATGAGATTTTCGAACGGCAGGGGGACAATTTGTTTTGCGAGATTCCGATCAAGTTTACCCTTGCGGCCCTTGGTGGGAAAATTGATGTCCCCACATTGTCGGGCAAGGCCAGCTTGAAGATCCCTCCCGGAACGCAAACCGGAACGACTTTCCGCCTGCGGAACAAAGGCATGCCAGGCTTGCGCACCGGACGGTTCGGCGACCAACTTATCAAAGTTCAGGTGGAGGTGCCCAAAGCCCTTACCAATGAGCAGCGCACCAAGTTGGAGGAATTTGCTCTGGCTTCCGGGGATGCTGATGAACCTATGGGCAAGAGCTTCTTTGAAAAAGCCAAGCGCTTCTTCACGGATCGCAAGGAAGACTGATTTTCGGTGGACGGGGGGCTTTCATGCAACGGCGGAAATTTCTGGCAATTATGGGTTCACTGATGGCCGCAGGGATTTTCGCGCTGGGAGGATCCTGGTGGCGCGCCACCCGCTGGTCGCCCTTTACTGTCCAGGTGGAACGGTATCAATTGGGTTTGTCCGGGCTGCCTTCAGAGTTTGTGAATACCCGCATTGCCCAAATATCGGATCTGCACCTTTCCGATATCGTTCCTGCTGAATACCTGCAAACCTGCATCGACAAGGTAATGGCCGAGCGGCCCGAGGCGATTTTTTTAACGGGCGATTTCTTGACCGCGGCACCCGGCCATCAAAGAGGACAGGTTTTTGAGACGTATGGGGCGTCCTTGCAAAAGTTGCTTCGCCAGTTGGCGGCTCCGCTCGGGGTTTGGGCGTGTTGGGGCAATCATGACATTTCCGTGGGCCCGGGAAGGATGGCCCAACTTCTGGAGGATTCCGGGGTGCGGGTTCTCAGGGATGCCTGGACGCGGTTGCGCTTTCCCGGCGGAACGCAAGAGCTGGCCATCGGGGGTCTGCGGGATGGTTTGGAATTTCCCAATCCCAAGAGGGCCTTCGAAGATCTTCCGGAAGGGGAACCAATTCTTCTGCTGATGCATCAGCCGGATTTATTCGAGGAATGGGAAGGCCCTGAGAACGCTTTGATTTTCGCGGGACATTTACATGGAGGGCAGGTGAACTTGCCCGGGATTACCTCGCATTTCGTGCCCAGTGAGTATGGGGATAAGTATTTGAGCGGGGTCTTTCGAAAGGGCTCCAGAACAATGCTGGTGAACCGTGGGCTGGGAGTGATTCGGCACCGCATTCGTTTCCGTAGTCCTCCGGAGATTAGTTTAGTCTCATTGTCTTTATCGGAGGGATGAGAGCAGAGGGTCGAAGATCCCTGCAGGGCGGGGTCTGAGAGTTTGTCTTTCCGATGGCAGGCTGAGGCCAGCCCAATTCTCAATCCTTGCGCTTTTTCGGGAAGAGGCAGCCGCATCCGGCGCCGCAGCAATCTTTGCGGCGAATCGTTATCCAGTCCTTCGCCTGGAAAAGCACAATTCCGATAACGAGGAATAGAGGAATAAGTATAAGCCACCAGATCATGGAAGGAGGAAACCTTATTTTCTCTTTTTTGGCAACGGCACCTTGCGTTTTTTTTGAATTTCCTGCGGCTTCAGTCTTCCTTGAGGAGTAAGCCGGATACGGAAAAGTTTGTGGTCCAGCCTTCCTCATCAATGAGTAGCGGAGTCACCTGAAGGCCTTCCTCGTTGAGGAATTCCTGTTGCCGACGAAGGCGGTCTTGCCATTCAGGAAAAGCCGTGGCGATATGTGGAAAGTCCATTTCCAGCAAGGCTTGCCATTCCTCCACGGGGAGCTCTCTCCATCTCGGGATCTCCTGCAAGTGTTGACTCAGGATCGGCCAGTGCTCCCGGATACCTTCCGCGAAACTCGTTTCCGGCGGAAACAAGGCCGCCAGAAACAACGCTTGGTGGGAGAAAAGTTCTTCGCTGGAAAGGAAGAAAATTCTGGTGCGTGCGCGGGGGAGGCGGGGCTTTTCGGCGAAGCTTTCCGCGAGTTGGTCCAGCTTGACCAGGCATTCCGGGCAATCGAGGTTCAATACCATGATGGCCCGGGAGGTTGCCTCCGGATTGTCCCAGAGGAGGTGGGAGCGGGCCTGCGGTGGAGAAACTTCTTCGGTCTCGGCGGTCTCGCTTTCTTCCGTTTCTTCAGTTTGCGGAAGGTATCGGTATTCACGGTCCGGCAGATGCTGCGAGATACGGGCTTGTTCCAAAAGAAGGAGGGGAAAGAGCAGAAGCAAAGCCAGAGTGGCCAGAAAACGATGTTGTGGACGGGCGGGTACGAAGAGCAGGACCAGAACGAGGAGATGGTGAATATTGCACCAAAGGCAGAAAGCCCGGATTTCAAAAATCTGCAAGAACACTAGAAAACCGGCTCCAATCAGCATCAGAGCGAGGATGATCTTCCCCAGAATGAACGGAACGAAAAACAGGGCCACCCAAGCGAAAATAGCCAATAGGGCAATCGGGATGGCCCCGAAACCAAGATCGAGATTGGCGTAGCTGCTTCGTAAAACCTCACTGCATCCCCCGCCCAGACACGGCCACTCCAAAGCGCTTAAAAAGAATAAATATCCGGCCAGGAGAATTCCTGTAACGGCGAGTAAGTCAGCCAATAGAATGAAAGGGAATCGGTCTTTGAGGGGTTTTTCGCTCATGGAAAAATAAGAAAAGGGTTTGCTATGGGTGCGGTTTTACGAATGTTATGGCTTGTTTACGAGCAATCTTCAATCAAGGAATATTTTATGCCTAAAGTACTATTCAAACAAAGTGGAGTCGAAGTCGAGTGGGATGGGTCCCACGAAAGTCTTCTTGAACTGGCCGAGGACCATGGCCTTGATTTGGATTTTGGTTGTCGCATGGGCAACTGCACGGCCTGTCAGCAACCGGTGGTCAAGGGGGAGGTTGAGTATCCCAATGGACATACCGGTGAGCCGGACGAGGGAAATGAATTGCTTTGCTGTTCGGTTCCCAAGGACGATATTGAAATCGATGCGTGAGTGACGCCTCTTCGCTATCCGGGGATGGCCGCGAGAGTTTCCAGGGTCGCCGCATGCAAGGCGGCGGTTTTCCCGCGTTCCCGATTGTAGCCTCCTCCATACAGCACCACCACCGGGCAGTTGAATTCCCGGCACAAGGTCCACACGTGCTGGTCCCGGCGGCGAAAATCCCCGTCGGTTAAGGCCATTTGGCCAAAGCGGTCCTGGTGATGGGGGTCAGCTCCGGCGATCCAGAAAACCAGATCAGGTTCGGTGCGGGCAAATGCCGCTTCTGCACTTTCCGCAAAAGCTTCCCAGTATTGTTTTCCATCAGCCCAGCGGGGCAGGGGAATATCCATATCGCCAGGCTCTTTATGAGCCGGGTAATTCCGCCCCACATGAATCGAATAGGTAAATACGTGAGGGTCGTCCCGGAAAATTGCATGGGTTCCATTCCCTTGATGAGCATCGGTATCCAAGACCAGAAAATGAAGATTGGGCCGGTCTTTTTGCAGCCCGCGGATGGCCACCGCGACATCATTGAGAACGCAGAAGCCCAATCCGCGGTCGGGGAAGGCATGGTGGGTGCCGCCCGCCAGATTAGCGGCGATACCTTCTTTCAGCGCGGCTTTCGCCGCCAGGATGGTGCCGCTGGTTTCCAGCATTGACCGATATAAAAGATTTTCCCGGGCGGGGAGCCCGAGGCGATGACGTTCGGACCGGTTCAGTCCGCGGCGCCCGTGTTCGGCATCATCGAAATTGACCCGATCGAGATAAAAGGGATGGTGTACTCGCTCAATCTGGTCACGGGGGAAGAGCGAGACTTGCTCGATTTCCATTCGGGGATGCGGTGTAAGCCGGTGGTAGGCGCCGGGGAATTTTTCCATGGGGAAGGGATGCCCATCCGGCAAGGGGAGGTAGTAGTCGGGGTGGTAAAAGGCTTTGATCCTCACGGCTATTCGCTTTTATCGTCAGGAGAAAAGCGCGCGGAAAGTTGGTTTTGTTTTCTTCTCTGGTGCTCCTCACGAAAGTATTTCTCCGCTGCGGAGAGCAAGTTCCGGCAGCGCAGGTAGTCGTTGTCCCAACCATTGGAAATCCGCAATTTTTTGATAAAACCCCGGCCCGGGGGCCCTTCGGGGTTGTAATTCGGATCGACGAGGATGGTGAAACGAGGGCGAACCCCATGAACGACATAATGCTCCGCGCCCTCGGTCAATTCTTTGTCGATGCGGAAAAAAGACGGTGGGGAATGCATGGTTAAAAGGATGAACAAAGCTCTGGTAGGGTCAACTTTCGAGAGAATGTTTCTATCGGGGGAACTTGTCTTTTTCCTTTCGTTTACTCCACTTTTCTTCAAGATGAGAGGATTGGTAATGGTTTTCGACATGCGCTTGGTTTCGTTTTTATTTGTTTCATTCTTTCTGCTCTCCATTTCCTGGTGGGGGACGGGTTGCTTTAATCAAAACGATGTGGAAATTGGTCCGGAAGAACAGGAGCGCAGTTTTCAACGGGGCCGCCAGATGCTTCGCGAGGGGCGGGAAGGGGACGCATTGCGGGATTTTCTGCGGGTTATCGATTTGCGTCCGGGAAATGCTCCGGAATCGCACTTAGAGGCGGCGGAGATCTATTTGTCGTATCTGAACGATCCGGTGGAAGCCATTTATCATTATCGCAGATACTTGCAACAGAGTCCGGATTCTCCGCAAAGGGAATTGGTGCAAGGACGTAAGCAGGCGGCGCAACGGGAGTTTGCCCGGATGTTGCCTGCTCGCCCGGGAGGGATTGGTAGCGAGGAGAGAAATGAGTTAATGCGGCAAATTGAGCGTTTGCAAAGAGAGAATGAGCAGCTTCGAAATAGTCTGGCAACGGCCCGGAGCGAAAGGAATCGCCTGATCTCGCAATTGCCTAATCGTGAACGGACGATTGCGGAAGAACGGGATTCCTCCACCCCTCGGGAGGATCGATCTGACCAGCGGGAATATCGGACCCATCGGGTTGTTCCCGGTGATACTCTGTATGGGCTCAGTTCACAATATTATGGAAATGCGCGTCACTTTCGGCTTATTCTGCAGGCCAATCGGGATGTTTTGCCCGACGAAAATGCGATTCTCCGTCCGAATATGGAGCTGCGCATTCCTCCCGCCCCCGAGTAGGGCCGAATCTTACGATAGATCACGCTATGGCATCCGAAAGGGCGATTTTATTTCAGGGAGCCACCTTGTGGGCTGGTGGAGATGATCCGGTATTGGAGGGGCAGGATGTTTTGGTCGAGGGGGATAAGATTCTTCAGGTAGGAAAACAGATTTCTGCTAAAGGAGCCGAGAAAATTGATTGTGTAGGGGATGTGTTATTGCCGGGATTTCAGCAAACCCATGTGCATGCCTGCCAAACCTTGTTCCGGGGGTTGGCTGAGGATCTGCCTCTGCTGCCTTGGTTGCAAAAGCATATCTGGCCGCTGGAGGCGGCACATGATCCGGCTTCGTTAAAAGTTTCGGCGGAGCTGACCGCCCTGGAATTGTTGCGGGGTGGCACCACGGCGGTTTTTTCCTTTGAGACGGTTCGTCACAGTGAGGTCGTGGGAGAAGTTTACGATCGGCTCGGTTTGCGGGCGGTATTCGCCCCCTGCCTGGTCGACGAATCCGCAGGCATTCCCGCTCTGGCGGTGGAAACGGGCAAGGCTTTGGAGGAAATTCAATCGCTGGCCAAGCGGTATCGTGGTCATTCCCGGGTAGGCGTAGGCGTTGCCCCGCGATTTGCCTTAGCCTGCCGGGAAGAGACCCTGCGGGAATCCATGTTGATGGCGCGCGATGGTAATTTACCTTTGCAGACCCACGCCAACGAACAATTGGCGGAGGTGGAGTTGGTGCGGAAACGGACTGGTCGGGGCAATATTCAATTTCTTCTCGATTGTGGGTTTTATGGCCCTTTGGTCAGTCTGGTTCACGGCGTTCACCTAACACCCCGGGAGAGGGAGCAATTGTTGGAAAGTGGAATGTCGTTGGTTCACTGCCCCTCCGCTAATGCCAAACTGGGCTCCGGCATAGCTCCGGTTCAGCATTTGTTGGAGCTGGGAGTTCCCCTTTCTCTGGGGGCTGATGGGGCTCCTTGCAATAATCGCCTGGATATGTTTGCCGAAATGAGGTTGACGGGTTTCTTGCAGAAGATATCCCGGGGGGCGAGAGCTTTGCCCGCCAAAACCATCCTGCAAATGGCCACCCGGGGGGGGCAATCATTTTTACCCGGTGGCCGACAAACCGGTCGTATCGTGCCAGGGCATTTGGCCGACTTGATTTTGGTTCGCCAATCAGGCTGGCACCATTGCCCGTCCACCAATGTTCTGACCAATCTGGTTTACAGTAGTCAACCGGAAGACGTTCGAATGACCATGGTGGCGGGAAAAATCCTTTATCGGGAAGGGAGCTATCCCGGTATCGATGCGGAGGAAGTTCGTCTAAGAGGAACGCAACAGCGGGCGAAGCTTTTGGCCCGGGTAGAACGGTAAGGTCCGATGCCCCCCTTATGCTCGATTAGGTGCAGTGAACACCTTCTCGAAGAGGAACTTTTGGTTTTCCCCGCTATGACCTTCTTCTTTGCGAAAAGAGATGATGGGGGGGATTTCACTGGTCTGAAAGTGATCTACAAAATAGTCCAGAAGGGGCATCGATTCGTCCTCGCCGCTTTCGCCGGCCAGCAGAATGAAATCCGGTTGGTGCTCCTTAGCCTTGGCAATAGCTTCCGTCGCAGTGGCGGCAACGTCGAGTTCACCAACTCTTTTCGCTAGCACGGGGATTAAGGTTTCTTTTGCATTTGGCTCGGCACAAACCAATAAAGCATGAGAGCGAAGGGCCGAACCAGGGGTGATGACGGAGCGGACTTTCTCGGTGAATTCGCTATGGAGCTGGGTTTTTGGTAGGGTTTCGGCTTTTAATTGGGGAATTCTCCGGCTTTGCTTTTCGTGGATGCTGAGAATTAAAACCGGAATATCCTGGCAGATATCGCTTTCCCTGAGTTCCCGTAATGCCACCCAACCATTCTTGACTGGCATACTCAAATCGAGGGTGATTAATTGAGGCTGTTTTTTTTCTGCTTCGGCAACGAGTTGGGTGCTGTCGGCCAACGGCTCGGGGATGAGCCCCATGTCTTCGAGATAGTCGCAAATTATACTGCGGGTGTCATCGTCGTCGTCAACGACGAGAACCGTTTGCCCTTTTTTAAGGGGGATGGTCTCGCTGAGGATCTTTTCCAACCGCTGAATGTAAAGTGGTTCACTGGAGGTTTCAGACGCTGGTGGTTCCTGATCGGAGGGGTCCTTAGGTTCCCCGGTTTCCTGGCCTTTTTTGGAGTCCGCCACTTCATCAGAGGAGGGACTGCCCGGCAGAGAATCGGCGGCAGAGTGAACTTTGCCGTGTACAAGGGGAAGTTTGAGGGTGAAGGTCGAGCCCTGACCCTCTTTACTGCGAACGGAAAGACTTCCGCCGATTTGTTCGGCGTAGGATTTGCTGATGGCCAAACCCAAGCCAGTCCCCTCGCTGGTAGAATCCCGGCCCCGGCGGTAGGGTTGAAAGAGAGACTCCTGTAATTCAGGAGAAATGCCCATCCCGGTGTCAGTGACCTCGAGATAGATCAGGTCTTCGCTTATGGGATCTTCGGAGAGGCTTATGGTGACGCTTCCCCGCTTGGTGAACTTAATGGCATTGCCTACCAGATTGATGAGAATCTGTCGTATCTTGGCCTCATCTGAATGGGCGGTGATTTCAGAGGCGGGGAAATCCAGGACCAACTCCAGGTCTTTGGCATCGGCCAAAGGTTGGAGCGTTTCAATGACATCCCTGCCGATTTCATTGAGAGAGAAATCATTAACCTCAAACCCGACATGACCCGCTTCAATTTTTGAAAAGTCCAGCATATCATTAATCATATTGAGTAAACGTCGGGCATTTCGGCCAATCCTTTGCAGGCGGTCCTGTTCCTCATCCGGCAGTTGATCACCGGAGTTTTCGTTGATGATACGGGAAAATCCGATGATCGAATTCAAAGGAGTCCGCAATTCGTGGCTGAGAGTGTTGACGAAATCATTCTTTTCCTTGTTGATTTGTTGGAGCCGCGAGTTGCTTTCCTTGATATCGCCTATCTGTTGATTGACCAACTGATAGGCCAAAGCGTTACTTAGCGATTGGGCTAAAGCTCCGATATAGTTCTGCAGGGCTTCCCGAACATCCTCCTGCAAAGGTTTGATGCCTGCCAAAATAAGAACGCCAATCGCTTTGTTTTGAAAGGAAACGGGAAGACCGAGAGCGTACTGAATGGGGGTTTCGCCAATGCCGAGATCTACTTTACCCAAGGGTGTTCCCTGTATGTCCTGTATCAAGGTAGCTTCCTGGCGGGAATAAACTTCTCCCGGGAGGCCATCCAAGGTTTCTTTGGGTCCTAGTTGGCCGACAAAGGCTTTCGCAATTCCCCGCTCGGAGATTCGGACCAGTTTTTGTTTGTCATCCTGAAAAAGATAAAAGACCCCCACCTGTGCCTTGCTGACCTCCAGCATGAAAGGAATTGACCTATCAACAATCCGTTCGATGCGAATAGCGTTTAGGGTCGACAGAAATTTGCCGAAAAAGGTCTGGCGGCGGTAGGCTTCCAGAAGTTGGTTGTTTTTATCACTCAACTCTTCCTTGGAGAGACGAAGATTGGATTCCGAGGTTTCCAGAGCATTAATTGATTCGGCAATACGGCCAGCCATCAAGTTCAGGGTATTGGCAAGAATACCCACGGAGTCCTGACGACCCACCTCGGCACGGGTTTCATAGTTGCCCTCCCCAATTTTTTCCGCTACTCCGGCCAAAGTGGCCAGCCGTCGGTTCAGGCGCCGGATCTCAATCAACCCCAAGCCAAGACCGAGAACGATGAGAATGATTTTGGTAGCGTTAACGAACCATTCCTCGGCATCGGCGATAATCGGTACCCCAATGTACAGAAGCAGGAAAATAACCAGGGACAAGAGAATCCAAGTCAGAATCTGCAAGTTGAACCTCCGGTTGTGAAGAATGTTTTTATCCATTTGGGGTAATTGCGCTCAAGTAAGTTGAACAAATCCACAAGGTTTCGTCGAGAAAAGAATCGTTGCCCTTTTTCTGCGCAAAACCTATTCGCTAAGGAATGCATGTATACTTTCTTGGTATCGGAGGAACGGCGATGGGTAATATTGCCGTTTTGCTCAAACGGTTAGGTTGGGCTGTTAGTGGCAGCGACCAAAAGCTCTACCCGCCCATGAGCGAATTACTGTCGGCGGCCGGCATCGTTTGGCGGGAGGGCTACTGCGCGTCCTCGCTGGCCCGCGAAAACCCCGGTTTGGTAATTGTGGGCAATGCCTTCTCACGGGGAAATGAGGAGATTGAATGGCTGCTGGCGGAGCGAAAAATTCCTTTCACTTCCCTGGCATCGTTCATCGGGGAGAGGGTTATTGGGCAGCGCCAAAGTCTCGTGGTAGCGGGGACTCACGGGAAAACCACCACCTCAACCATTCTTACCTATCTGTTGCGGGAAGCGGGTCAGCAACCCGGACATCTTATCGGTGGAGTGCCTCGCGGGGGCTTTTCGGGGGCAGAGTGGGGGAGGCCTCAGGGGCCTTTCGTCATTGAGGGGGATGAATACGACAGCGCCTTTTTTGATAAGCGAAGCAAATTTATTCACTATCGTCCCCGCATCGCTGTGGTCAACAATGTCGAATTCGATCATGCCGATATCTTCCGAGACCTCGCTGATGTAAAACGGACCTTCGGGCACTTTATCCGTTTGATTCCCCGGCAGGGGTATTTGCTTCTGAACGGCGATGACCCCAATTGTTCGGATTGGGCGGAGGTCCCCTGGACCCAGGTTCTACGGGTCGGCTTGGGCCGCGAAAACGATCTACGGATAGCGGATTTTTCGGAAAACGCGAATTCCGCATATTTTCGCTTGGAGTGGCAGGGGAAACCCTGGCTTGCAGGGAAGTGGTCTTTGCCGGGAATTTTCAATGCCCGCAATGCCGCTATGGCAACCCTGGCCGCTGCCTTGTATCTTTCGCCGACCGACCCGACGAAGGCCGAGGTGCCCGGATGGTCTGGTTTCCGCGGGGTCCGCCGTCGACAGGAAAGTTTGGGCGTGGTGGGACAATGGCATTTCTTCGAGGATTTTGGACACCATCCCACCGCCATCCGCTTGGCTTTGGAAAGCTTCCGGGAAAGGTTCCCGCAACACCAATTGGTCTGTGCGGTGGAGCCGCGGAGCAATACTCTCCGTACCAATTGTCTGGAAGCCGAGTTGCAGAAAGCACTCGAGTGTGCTGATGAGGTTTTGCTCGGGCCCGTAGACCGTCTGCAAGCGTTGGCTCTAGAGTCCCGGTTGGGAACCTCTTCCATCGCCGAAAGGTTGCGGAAAAAAGGTCTTCGCGCGGAGGCCTTCGAGGAGCATGCCGAGCTTCAACGGTATTTGGAAGAAAAGGTGAAAGATCCGCAAGGTCAGCCTGCGGTTCTCATTCTTTTTTCAAATGGAGCTTTTGGTGGCTTGCCCGCGAAGTTGCATGCTTGGGCACAGGAATAAAGGCGGAGGGAACAGGAGGGTTTCCATTTGCTGAGAAACCCAAACTTCGTAAAAATTCCTCTTGCCAAAGAAAAAGAAACGCGGCATTATTTGGTTTTTGGTCATCGGGCCGTGGCGCAGCCTGGCAGCGCGCTTGCATGGGGTGCAAGAGGTCGAGAGTTCGAATCTCTCCGGCCCGACCATTTTTTCAAAAATTTCCCCAAGAATAAAGGTTCACGAAAGTGAGCCTTTTTTTTGCCTGCAATATGGACCACGGATGGACGGAGATACGACACTGATAGGGTGGGACCAGCAAGGGTTGCATGGTTGGCAGGAAGAGGGCTTATCTTTTCAGTGAGTTTCCAACATCCTGAAAAGACAGAAGGGAATCATTTGCTTGAAGATTTTTGAGGTGGAATAGGTCTTAAGAGTGTTGGAATTGCCCAAGCGTAGTGGTGTGGTCGTCGGCCTGCTCCCAAAACCATTATCGGACGGGCATCCATAACCCAAGCTTCATACTCTGTCTTTTCATAAATCCCCGACATAGCCTCGAAGAGATTACCTGCCCATCGCTCCGGCGAGGGAATCATTACTTGGCGTTGGCGTGAGTGAGGCCATTGGTTCGGCTTACGACTATATTGGAACAAGTAGTCCAGGAGGCCGGTACCGTAAATCCGGGTTTGCTGACACGACAGGGGTTGAAGTTGGAGGGGATTGTTGGTCATCTCAGGGCACGGTACCGGTTTCCTGTACCGTCTAGTTCTTATGGTTGGACCGCTCCTCAACTGACATGATTAGTCTCATCTTCTTCTAAGTCCAAGTTCTGGATTGCGGTTGTGATGTCTTAAAATGAGAACCCGAATATTATTATTTCCATCACAACGGAATAGTAGATGATATGGAAAATGGCCCATGTTTGCTCGCCTGATCTGGTCGCTTATTTTATGGAATTTAAGCGGGTTGTCCTGAATCTCTTTGATTATCTGTTCAAGCTCTGAGAAAAAACGATCAGCTAGTGTTATTCCACCTTCCTCTTCGTAGTTCGAAGTACGATCCGCAAGTCCCGTTGAACTAAGTGATGAAAGATTAAAGACATTAGCGCCCGACGCTTTTTTTAAGCTCGTCCCAAGAAACACTGAACGAATTGCTCTCCGACAATTCTTTATCTCTTCGGATAGCTTCACCTAGTCCGTCGTCCTCATCTTGTAGAGTTGCAGGCAACGAACATAGTAGGTCCGATGCCAATGTGGCCCGATCATGATCATTCATGCTCATTGCCTCGTTTTTCAATGCTTCCAGACGACTCATAAACATAATTATGACGAAAAATTGATGTCGCGCAAATTAATTCTTCTTTCCGAACGTAAAGAGATCACGCGGCTTTAGCCGTTGTGATCCTCGCCTGGTTGGGTCTTTGGTTTGTTCAAGTGGCGACGAATGAACTCGGGGTCACGTCTCAGGTCGACGACTGCATAGACAGTGACCGTCTTTTCGTCAGAAGTGTAAAATATCCCATATGGAAATACACGTGACAAGCTTCGGTAGAACTGGCGATGGACAATTCGGTGCATACCGCCTGTTAATTTGAGCTCTTCGATATCCGACCTGATGCACGACGTGAAATAGTCCCCCAGTCCCGGATCTTGCTGCTCGTAAAACAAAAAACCTTCATTCAGATCGGACAGGGCATCTGATGAAATCCAAATTTTCTTCATGAACGCCCAATGCTTCCCTTTACTGTATCCCACTCCAAAAGCTCTGCCTCGCTCGATTCGACTCGAGCGGCACGTTGATCCAGCAGATCAATAATCTCAGGAGTTTCAGGTGCGGTGGCGAACTCGCCGCGCATGTCATCCCACAAGCTACTCATGGTGAGCAACTTTTCTTCTTTTGTCATGCTTTTAACGTCAGGGATCATAATTCGAAGATGACAGGCGACGCCGAATAGTCAATAACATTGATTCTTGATCCCTTTACCCAACGTCAAGCTGTGGCACGGAGTGCAGCGCGGAGCGCGGAACAGAGTTGTCCACCAGCGCCTTGTGTGTGCCCGGCATGGGCACGTTGTAATAGGGTTAAAGTCCCTTGTATCATGAACCTAAGCAAAGAACAGATACTGGATTATGGCAACTGCGATTTCGTCCTTCGACAGGCTCAGGATCATTGATGAGGAATCGTGGGAAGGAAGTCCGGCGGCTGCCGGATCAAAGATGTGAGCCTACGGACCCGCCCTCGCCCTGCGGGCTATGGCGCGGCACGGGCAGTTCCGAGGAGCGTAGCGACGACATGACCGGGCCGAAGGAACCGGACCAACACGGTATATGCTTACAGTCCCGCCGCAGGGAAACGAGGGAAGCGAGTCGGGAGTGGTGCGGGGGCGGGGAGAGTTAATGCTCCCCGCTACCGGATTATGCTTACTCGGAGAGAAGGTCCGTACGCAGGTCGCTAAGTGGAGTCGTCCGGGCATCTCCTTCCGCAACCTTAGCTTCTCTGAGATCTTTTAGGTCCTCGTAATCCTCTAGACTTTCCTTGATGGCCAAAAACTCCTCGTAGGGAAGTACAACAAATTCCTTTTTCCCTTCTTTTTCAATGACTTGTGGATGAATGCTCATAAATACGCTTCCTTTCGATGTAAAATACGGTAAACCACTATTCTGTCTCCTTCAACCTCGAATAACACCCGGTAGTTTCCGCTGCGCATCCGATATTCCGGGGTGTGGTTAGTCAATTTTTTCACGTCACCCTGAAGATTATCCTCCATCTTCTCGATACATCCCACAATTCTTTCCCGCTCCTTTAGCGGGATCGTTTTCAAATCCTTGATCGCCTTTGGCTTAAGGTCGGAAGTGTATTTCATTCTTTTGCATATCGTCGAGGTCAGGAGCCGGTACCGTAAGCTGGGGTTCGCTGACACGACAAGGGTTGAAGTTGTAGAGGATTATTGGTCATCTCGGGGCATCCCGCTCAGCGGGAGTAACTGCACCGTCTTGTTGGCCTGTTTGGGTTCATCGATCAATCCAATACTCTGGCCTGCGATGACCGTGTGCGATTGCGAGGACCCAGATGGTATTGTCCTTAATTGAATAAGCGATATAGTATGGAAATACCGCTAGATTGACTCGGCGATAACTGCCATCTCGGAGACGTGGAATTGTTGGGTTTTCTGTAATCCAATTGATATGTATATCTACCTCGTTTCGAAATCAAATACCAAGACCTGGTTCTTCACCTTCATAATACCGTGCAGCATCTTCAAACTCCTGAGATGCCTCGGTCAGGAACATTACTTTCATCGATTAAGTGCTGCGTCAACTTTCCGAAGTGTTTCATCATAAGAACAACCTTGAGCTACTCCTTCTTCGACAGCTTGGGCGCGATTGAGGATTTCTGAATGCCAAAGCGCCTCTATCTTTGAATCATCGGAGGAATCATCCACGTCTAACAATCTCTTGGCCAGCGCAAATCGTTCGCTACGAGGAAGATGCATTGCCTGACGGCTCAATTCCAGCATTGAATTATTCATGTAGTTTAATTAGCAAAAACGTAGGCACTTGTCCACCGCATTTTTCTCTGGCCAACGTCGAGGTCAGGAGCTGGTACCGAAAGCCGGGGTTTGCTGACACGACAAGGGTTGAAGTTGTAGAGGATTATGGTTCATCTCGGGGCATCCCGCTCAGCGGGAGTAACTGCACCGCCTGGTTCGCGATTAGGCGGTCAAAACTTCCACATATTCAGTCTCGGAATGTGGTTCAGGCAGCTTCTCTCCGTCTTCTTTCATTCCTTCAAGGTGGAACTCTATGGCTTCTCTGATGAGCGCCACAACCTCACTTCTGGATTCTCCGACGGCAACACAACCAGGTAAATCTGGAACATAGGCTCCGTATGATGATTCTCCTTTTTCGATGACTACTGCGTATCTCATGTTAATCCTTTCGGTCGATGTTGGCTTGTTTGTAAATACTTTTAAGGGTTCCTGGAGGAATATCAAGACTTGGTTTGCCCGCAACCGTCACGGTTCCTTTCTTCGTTGGATGCTTCAATTGTCGATGGCTGCCACGAGTCCTTGCAGTTTCCCATCCATCATTTGCAAGCAATTTGAGAATATCACGGACTTTCATTGGTTTTTGCGCGAACGTCGAGGTCAGGAGCCGGTACCGTAAGCCGGGGTTTGCTGACACGACAAGGGTTGAAGTTGTAAGGGATTATGGGTCATCTCGGGGCACGGTACCGGTTTCCTGCACCGTCTGGTCTGAGTAGTGTGGACCCGATCAGTATGAAGTGAAGGCGATCCGTAATATGCTTACCTATGCCGATTGGATGTGCGGCACGAGGGAATGGAGATACTCTGGTGCAAAGTCGGCACCATTAGGCCATGTCAGAGTATGTCCTTCCAGGGTGAACTTCTTGAAGTAATCTGGATTTCTCAATGGCACAAAAACAGGCCCTTCCAGCTCACTCTCGAGGTTGACCTGTCCTTCAGTTCCATCGTTGAATTTCACCCAGACGGAATATCCGTCCAAATACTTGGCATCTTCGATATGGAGAAATTTCATTATTCTAAGGGTTGAATGGGTTCGAGTGGTTTCCGCTCCTCGGCAAGTTTCCAATCACGGAGTAGGGCTTCTTTGTGTATTTCATACCATTCCAACACGGCTTTCAATGCGCGCTTTGGGAAATGGCCGGTCACAATGCCAGTCGCAATTTCAACAGTAATCTCATAATCGCCATATTCAGCGTGAAAATGGGGTGGTGCATGATCCCGGTAATACATGCGGATGATGATTCCGAGAAATCTGGAAATTTCAGGCATGAAGTTAAACTAGATGATTGCCGCAAAACTTTCAATTCCTTTCGCAGAACGTCGAGGTCAGGAGCCGGTACCGGAAGCCTGGGTTCGCTGATACGACAGGGGTTGAAGTTGTAGGGGATTATGGGTCATCTCAGGGCACGGTACCGGTTTCCTGCACCGTCTTGTGTGTGCTCGGCATGGGCACGTTGTAATAGGGTTAAAGTCCCTTGTATCATGAACCTAAGCAAAGAACAGATACTAG
>JAIUMY010000026.1 GCA_022565335.1 Opitutales bacterium | reverse complement strand
TCACCCGAATAAAACAATCAAGTGAGCATCCAAAAACTTCTTTTGTACACAATTTTTCTATGGCTAAAAATCTAATTATTCCAAAATACCCCCCCCCCCTCTCTTCCTTGTCAACATTGATCCTTATTTTTTTGCCCACAAATTGCGGCGACATGTATCGCTCAAATAGACAATCCGGCTTGGATTTTTGCAAAAAGGCAGAGGTTGAAGAATGCGATCGTATCAGTAGGGCGTGGTTCGCCAAGGCCGCAGCTGGCTGCGGCTGAAGAAGCGGCAAATTGAGCCACAGCGAAATCCCGCTGAGCGCATTGTGCGGTCACCTAAGCACTAATGGTGAGACTAAGGTGTTTCCGACGCCTCTGGAGTGTTGCGCGCAGGGAAATGAAGTCCCCGCTCGCTGCCGAATAGTGGCGGCATTTCCGTTTTCCGAAGCGTTACGAGCAGGGGCGCAAGGCCCCCGTTCGCTTTTTGCACCAAGCGGGGACCTCGTGTCCCTGCGCGGAGTGCTTCAAGCCAGGGAACAAAGATACGCCCCACACCACATCGCACGGCTGCTTTCCCTGTCGCGTCGTAGCTTTAGCGAAGGCGGGAGCGGATCAGACGGCCTGATACGAGGGGAGAGTTTTCCGGGGATGCACCATCCCTTCCATTCTCAAGGACAAGAATGTCCTTGCTCCTTATCAGAAGCGATTAGCAACGTAAGGGAAACCAGCAAAGCGCAGAGTCGGGAAGCTCGCCACAGTACCAAGGTGCCAATCGGCACGGGCTCAGAATCAGTGCCCGTTGCCCGCCTCGGCGGCTTCTTTCTTTTTATCCCACTTGTAATGCTTGTCCGGAAGGGTGCCTCCCATGTCGTAGAGTTTTTGTTTCTTGAACTTGAATTCGTCGCGGGTCAATCCGGTCACTGAATAGGTGTCCTGGAGGAAAATGGCCTCTTCAGGGCAGACTTCCTGGCACAGCCCGCAATAGATGCAGCGGAGCATATCGATCTCAAATTCCTTGGGGGCCTTCTCGACATGGGCGGTTTCGTCATCCTCGGGAATTTCCCCGGGGGTGATGCGAATCGCCTTGGGAGGACAGACAAATTCGCAAAGCTGGCAGGAAACGCATTTCTCCCGGTCATTGGGGTCCTTGACCAGCGTGGGCACGCCCCGGTAGTTTTCAGGAATCACTGGCCGCTCTTCGGGGTATTGCAGGGTGACCTTGGGGCGGAACAGATGCTTAAGGGTGGTTGCCATACCCCCGATTACCTGCGGGATGTAGGTCTTTTCCAATAAGGAGAGAGGCTTGCGCTGGATTTCAAAAGGCATGATGAACTATCTTTCGTTGGGCGGGAATTTCAAGAGCGGAAGCGATTAAAAGGAAT
This sequence comes from Opitutales bacterium, assembly GCA_022565335.1. Classification (GTDB taxonomy): domain Bacteria; phylum Verrucomicrobiota; class Verrucomicrobiia; order Opitutales; family T3Sed10-336; genus JAIUMY01. The sequence continues at coordinate 33,969 of JAIUMY010000026.1, read as the reverse complement.
CAATGACCGCAATGAGAATGGCATTGAAGATAAGGTTGGCGATGGCCAACGGGAGAAGCATTTTCCAACCAATCCGCATCACCTGGTCATACCGCAGACGGGGGACGGTCCACCGTACCCAGATAAAGACGAAGAGCATAAAAATGACTTTCGCGAGGAAAATATTTATCGAGAGGAAGGAGCCAAGCCATCCGTCGATATTCAGCGGCACACCGGGAAGTGGATTCCATCCACCGAGGAAGAGCAAAACGAACACCGCGGAACCGATAATCATGTGTGCATACTCGGCCACAAAGAAAAGGCCGAATTTGAAACTACTGTATTCGGTATGAAAGCCGCCGACCAACTCGGATTCGGATTCGGGCATGTCGAAGGGCAGTCGGTTGGTTTCGGCAAATAAGGCGATCAGGAAAATGAAAGCGGACAGTGGTTGCCAGAGAATGAGCCAGACATGGTCCTGGGCACTGACGATATGAAAAAGATTGAAACCGCCAAAGGCTCCCGGAGCATTCACCCAGATGAGAACCGGGATAACCGACAACCCCATCGCCAGTTCGTAGGAAATCATCTGCGCGCTGGCGCGAATCCCCCCGAGAAAAGGGTATTTACTGTTGGCCGCCCAACCGGCCAGGATTGTTCCGTAAACGCCAAGCGAGGCGATGGCGAAAATAAACAGCAAGCCCAGATCGAGATCAGCCAGCACCATGGGCTCGCGAACCCCATCGACCATGACGTAGCCGAAAGGCACTACCGCCGCGACGGTAAGCGCGGGGACCAAGGCCAGAACCGGGGCGAGACAGTAATAAAATTTATGCACATGGCCGGGAATAACATCTTCCTTGAAGAGAAATTTCAAACCATCGGCGGCGGGTTGAATCAGCCCCAGGCGGGTAATTGCCGGACCAATGACAGGAATCGCTTGAATAAACGGCAGGGAGGTGCGGTTGGGGCCAATTCGTCCCTGAATATAACCGGCGATTTTACGCTCTGCAAGCACCGTGTAGGCACAGAGGCTCATCACCACGACGACAACGGCAAGCGCTTTAAAAACAATGAAAAGAATATCAAGAAGGTCCATGGGCAAAAGGGTATCTTGGACAGTGAAGGTTCAGTCGTCGACGATAAAGCTCCACGGTTTACCCCGCCGGGGCTTTGGCTGCGGCGGGGTAAAAATGTAAGGTTTTTCCCTCGGCATAGGGAAGATCACGTAGTTTCTCCGGCACTTCGAGAAGTTTGCCCTCGGGGGGAATTCTCAAAAAGAGCAAATCTTCAAAAACCGCAAGGTTCTTCCCCATCTCCTGCCAAACATGATCGATCCCGGAAAGGTCCTCCTGATCGGGAAAGGCGTTGATGAGGGCAGAGAGAACGAGCAGGTCGTTGCCGACGTTCTGTGGTCCGGGAACGGCGGGCATAAAACGTTGCAAGCGGAATTGCTGGTTTACGAAAGAACCACTTTTTTCAAAAACGGTGAGGGTCGGCAGAATCGTATCAGCGATGGCCGAGGTATCGTTTTGGTGGGTTCCCAGGTAAAGAATGGAAACCTTCTCCAGTTGCTCTTTGGTTAATCCGGCGGCGAGAAGGTCTTCGCGGTAAACAACGAGGTTTTCGACTTCCCCGGCATCGATGGCCTCTCCGAGAGCGGATAATTTCTGCGAGGGCAATTCCTCGATTAAACCGGTCAACAGAGCGCCACGAACATTGGGTGTACGATCCGCGGAAATGAGCAAGCCATCCCCCTCTTCGATGTGACTGACCAGATCGGTGCGCACGGCCCCGGCAAGGTCGGCCAACTTACTGAAAAGAAACTGTTCCTCCACCGAGAGATGGCCGGAACCAACAAAAGCGGTTTTCTTTCGCTGCAGAAGAGCACGCCCGGAATCTAGAGCTTCATCAGGGCTGGCTTCTTCCCCGCTGGCGCGATACGCGGTGAGACGGTTCTCCGCCTCGACCTGCTTGTAGAGTTCGCGACCACTGTCGCTCATCCAGGTGTCGTTGACCTCGTCGTTGCGACGGGGGGTGATGCGAAAGATTTTCCCTTCCCGGGAGCCGACTTCGGTGTTTACCCCGACACTGCTCTCGGTGCAGATGCTGGGTGTTTCCTTGAGGAACCAAACCCGCATTTTGAAACGAAAATCGTTGGAGGTAAGCGCCCCTACCGGACAAATGTCCACGGTATTGAGGGAGTAATTGTTCGCCAATTCCTTACCGGGATAACAGGTCAAGGTGCTGTAGCTTCCGCGATCGACAAAACCGAGGACATCATCATCGGCAATTTCCTGACAGAAACGAATGCAACGGGAGCAAAGAATACAGCGCTCGTCATCTAGAGTAACCCGTGGCCCGAGGCGGGTGCGCTTGGGTTTGACGTTTTTGTTTTCTACAAAGCGTGAGTACCCGCGTCCATAATCGGTGGCGAATTCCTGCAAACGACACTCTCCGGCCTGATCGCAAATAGGGCAATCGAGGGGGTGGTTGATGAGGAGAAACTCCATCACCCCTTCCTGACACTCCTTGACCATGGGGCTCTGGGTTTTGATCTGCATCCCGGGAGCGGCCGCGGTATTGCAGGCGATAGCGGGACGCGGCATCCAGCCAATCTTTTGCTTGCCATCGTCGTCCATGATGGGCTCCCCGGTGCCGCGGTCACGCATGGGCATTCCCATTTCGACCAAACACATCCGACAATTCCCGGGGGCGCTCAGCTTGGGGTGGTAACAATAATGCGGAATTTCGATGTTCAGTTGAGCCGCCGCTTCGATGACATTCGTTCCCTTGGGAACAGAAATTTCCTGGTCGTCGATTAAAAGCGTAACGAGATCGTCTTTTTTGGTTTCGCTCATGGTAGTAAAGGGAAAGGTTTTCCGGCAATTTTGAGGCCCTACTCGGTTTCGGCGAGAGCGGGTTCCCGGGAGGGTGAGGACTCCTTGATTTGTTTCTCCGCCTTGGCGATAAACTCGTCACGGAATTTGAGGACAAAGCTTTGGGTCGGCCAGGCACAGGCTTCGCCGAAGGCGCAGATGGTTCGCCCGGCAATTTGGTCGGCCACGGATTTTAATAAGTCCACGTCTTCGAGCCGGGGTTGCCCTTCCAGCATCCGGGTGGTGATTTTCTTCATCCAAAGGCTGCCTTCCCGGCAAGGGGTGCACTGCCCGCAGCTTTCGTGAGCATAAAAGGCATTGATATTGCCCAGGGCCTCGACCATATCGGTGGTATCATCCATGACGATCACTCCGCCGGAACCAGCCATCGAACCAGCCGCCATGAGGCTGTCGAAATCGAGGGGAATGTCCTCGAGGCTCCAATCGAATTCCTCTCCACTTTTGGTTTTGCCGGTATAGCGCTCATCGGCCCGCAACACTTTCGCCGAAGAGCCGCCGGGGATCACCGCCTTGAGTGTACGGCCTTCGGGAAGCCCTCCGCAAACATCATAAATAAGTTGTCCAAGGGTCAAACTGCCGACCTCAAACTCGTAGTAGCCGGGCTTTTTGACGTGTCCGCTAACGCAGAGAATGCGGGTTCCGGTATTTCCGGGTTTGCCGATCTTGGCATACTCTTCCCCGCCCATGTCGAAGACGTGTTTTACATTACAGAGCGTCTCCACGTTGTTTACCGCGGTCGGGCATTGGTAGAGCCCGAGGACCGCTGGAAAGAACGGGGGCTTGATACGCGGATAGGCCCGCTTGCCTTCAAGGGATTCAATGAGTCCAGTCTCTTCACCGCAAATGTAGGCGCCAGCCCCGCGATGCACGTAGATTTCGCAGGAATATTTGGTTCCGCAGATGTTTTTGCCGACAAAGTTCTTTTTCCGGGCCTCCTCGATGGCCTCCTCGAGAATCTTCGCCCCCTCGGGAAATTCTCCGCGGATGTAGATGTAGGCACAGGCCGCCTGGATGGCAAAGGCGGAACACATCATCCCCTCGATGAGTTGGTGCGGGTCCTTGTGGATAATTTGCCGGTCCTTGAAGGTGCCGGGCTCGGATTCGTCGGCGTTACAGACCAAATAAATGGGCTTGCCGGATTTGCGGTCCAGGAATTTCCACTTCATCCCGCAGGGAAAGCCTGCCCCTCCCCGACCGCGCAGGCCAGAGGTCTCGATCTCCTTGCACAAATCCGCGGGATCCTTGGTTACGGTTTGCTTCAAGACCTCATAACCACCGTTGGCAAGATAACAATCAATGTCACGGGTGTAACCGTCCTGGTCGATGTTCTTTAAAATTATTCGTTTTTCCTGGGGAGTGGTGGCCATAATAAATCAGTCCTTCGTTTCCGCCTTGAGTCGATCCGCCAACTCTGCGGCTTTTGCTTCGTCGATATTTTCGTAAAAGTCGTCGTCAACCATCAGAACCGGTCCGGTGCCACAGCCTGCCAAACATTCGGCGTACTCGATGGAAAATTCCCCGTCGGCGGAAACACCGTCGAGGTCGCAACCGAGCTTATCCTGCAAAACTTTGCAGGTTTTGTGCGATCCGACGAGGGCACAGGAAAGGGTCCGGCAGACCCGGACATGACGACGACCCACGGGTTTTTCCCGGAACATGGGATAAAAGGTCACCAACTCGTATACATTGATCGGAGTCAGCCCGAGCTTGTCGGCGATCCATTCCATCGCCGGTTGGCTGATGTAACCTTTTTCCTCCTGGACCAGATGAAGCAAGGGAAGGGTCGCACTGCGTTTCTCCTTCTCCGGATAGTGGGTAATGACCTCGTCAATTTTGGCAAGGGTTTCAGAACTCAGGGAAAATTCTTCAGTATCAGTTTGCGTATCGGACATGGGTAAAAAGGGATTAACGGTCACATTCGCCCATCACAAAATCAAGGCTTCCCAGGATGGTGACCAAATCGGAAACCAGATTGCCCACCGCCATTTTCGGCAGGACGCTTAAATTACAAAAGGAGGGGCCACGGATTTTCAAGCGATATGGCACTCCCCCGCCTTTGGAGACCACGAAGAAGCCGAGGGCCCCTTTGGGATTTTCGGCTTCAAAATAAACTTCTCCGGAGGGCATTTGCGGGCCTTGCGTGACCACCATGAAGTTCTGGATCAACTCCTCCATGCGGTTCATGATCTTGTCTTTGGGTGGGGCGAAAATCTTTTTCGCCTCGTCGGCATACCACAGCCCATCGGGCATATTGGCGCAGGCTTGACGAATAATGCGAACGCTCTGCCGCATTTCCTCCATGCGCAGCAAATAGCGGTCATGACAATCGCCCATGGTGCCTACCGGCACATCGAAATCATAATTCTCGTACCCGCAATAAGGCTTGTCCTTGCGTAGATCAAGCGGCACTCCGCTGGCGCGAAGGTTCGGACCGGTAAGGCCGTAAGCCAGGGCGTCTTCCTTGCTGATCACTCCGACTTCCGAAGTGCGGTCCATCCAGATGCGATTCCTCGTCAGGAGCTTCTCCACATCATCGAGCACCGGGAGAAATTCGTCGCAGAATTTCTCCACCTTTTTCAGCCAGCCCTCGGGAAGATCGCGGGCCACCCCGCCGATGCGGGTGTAACTGGTGGTGAATCGGGCGCCGGTCAACTCCTCGAAAAGCGTGTAGAGTTTTTCGCGTTCGGTGAAAGTGTAGAGAAAAACGGTGAATGCCCCGGTATCCATGGCAAAAGCCCCCAACCCAAGAAGGTGGGCAGAAACGCGGGCCATTTCGGAGATCAGCACCCGGATCGCCTGGCAACGCGGCGGCACTTCGAGATCAGCAAGCCTCTCAACGGCAATGGCGTAGGCCACGTTGCTGGCCAATGGGGCCAGGTAATCGAGCCGATCGGTGTAGGGCACAAACTGGTTGTAGGTCATGTTCTCGGCGATTTTTTCATCGCCGCGATGCAAATACCCGACCACCGGATCGCATTTGGTCACCACTTCCCCGTCCAACTCGAGTTGCAAGCGTAAAACCCCGTGGGTACTGGGGTGGGAAGGCCCCATGCTGAGGCTCATTTTTTCGGTTTCCAGCTCTTGGGAATACTGGTTGCTGCGCTGGAGAACATCTCCGTATGAAACTTCCTTGGCCATTAGCTCTTGGGTTTGGGTTGTTGTTCGGACCAGCTTTGGTCTTTGGCCCGAGGCTCATTTTTGCTCATGTCCTTGCGATGGGGTGCGGTAAACGGACCTCCCATCATCGGAGCGGAAATTACTTTCACATCATCGCCTTCGGCGGGTTTCTCGGTCTGGTCGAGGCCCGGAATTTCGGTCTCGTGGCCCGCTAGGGGAAAGTCTTTACGCAAGGGAAAATAAGGATACTCCTCCCACATCAGAATCCGCCGCATGTCGGGGTGATCGGTAAACTTTATGCCGAACATGTCGTAAGTTTCCCGTTCATGCCAATCGGCAGCGGGCCACAACGATGATACCGTCGGAACTTCAGGGTTCTCATCATTTTCACAATCCACCGCCAAACGCAGGTAGGCGTGGAGCTTGGTGGAATAAAGATGGTGAAAAACCGTAAAGCGGGGGGACTGGTCGTTCCAATCCACCGCGGTCACATCAGTCAGCAAATCGAACTTGAAAACCCGAAGTAAGGACTTAGCGACTTTGGTGAGTTGCTCTGCGGGGACGTTAAAGGCAGGCCAATCGAGACTGTCGCGCTTTTGCAGCTCCGGATGGCGTTCTTGTAGTTCTTTGAGAAAATCTTCCTGACTCATCGATTTAAGCCTTCTTGAGGCGTTTGGTGGCGGGTTCGGTGCGTACTTTGTCTTGTAATTTCATTAGGCCGTCCAAAAGAGCCTCCGGCCGTGGAGGACAGCCACTTACGTAAACATCCACCGGGACCACGCGGTCGACCCCCTGCAAAACCGCATAGGAACGATACATCCCCCCGCTGGAGGCACAGGCTCCCATGGCAATGACCCACTTGGGCTCGGCCATTTGGTCGTAAATTCGACGGACAATCGAAGCCATCTTGTAAGTCACCGTTCCGGCCACGATCATTACATCGGCTTGGCGGGGAGAAAAACGCATCACTTCGGCCCCGAAGCGGGCCATATCGAAGCGGGAACTGGCCGCCGCCATCAGCTCAATCGCGCAACAAGCCAATCCCATTGGCATGGGCCACATGGAGTTGGAACGTATCCAGTTGATGGCCGCATCAGCCTTGGTTACGATAACTTCTCCCTCGATTTTGCTGTTGTAAGCTATTTCCTCTGTCGTTGTGGCCATAAGGGTTCTACCTTACTTTGCCGCTCCGTGGTTGCAAGCGGGTTTTTTCGAATTCTCCGCAAATCCTGTTAAAATCTTCGATCCAAGTCACCGGAACTCCTTACCCTTGGAGCTGTTTTTCCCCTACCGTGCCACGCAAGCGGGAGAGAATTTCCCCAATCAAATATATCGACCCAGTGAAAAGAATGGTTTCGCCGGGATTGCCGCAACGGGGGTTCCCGGAAGCGTCAATTTCGTCTTCAACCGTCGAACAGCGAACCGTACCGCGATAGGACTTGGGGATTTTGCCCGCGAGAACCGGGGGCGGCACTGCGCGGGGTTGGTCAGGTGCCACCAACACCAACTCCCTGGCATAGGGCAAAACCGCTGCCAGAAGAGCCTCGGCCCGATCCTCTCCAGTGGTTCCGAGCACTACCGTATGCAGGGTTTCGCGGGAAACAAGTTCCGCTAAACTTTCCTCTAAAAACCTCGCCCCCTCGGCGTTGTGCGTCGTATCGAGCACCAGATGCTTTCCCTCTTTTTCCATGCGTGTCCACCGCGCCTCCCAACGGAATTGTTCCACCCCCTGGTCAAGGGCTTTGGGGGAAATTCCATGAGGGGTGTCCTTTAGCACTTGGTGAACCAACTGCAAAGTAGCCGCATTACGGCGCTGAAAGGCGGGCCGCAGCAGAGTCGGCGGCAAAGTATCGTCTCGTTCACCCCACTTCTCACGAACCGAAAACACGGGAGACCCATGTCGTTCGGCGATCTCCCGCAGGACCTCCTCCGCTTCGGGTGGCACCAACCCGAGAACGACCGGCCGCCCGGCTTTGATAATCCCCCCTTTCTCACGGGCGATTTCGGCATAGGTGGAACCGAGAATCTCGCAATGGTCCAAGCCGATCGAAGTGATCACCGAAATCACCGGATCCAACACATTGGTGGCATCCAGGCGTCCGCCCAGTCCGGTTTCAATAAAAGCCAGATCCACCTTCTCCCGGGCAAAAACCTGAAACCCCAGAGCGGTCATCCACTCGAAAAACGAAGGATGGCAGTCGGGGTTTTCCCGGACCAGGGAAAGTAAATTTTTCGCCATCGCCACCGATTCGCGCAAAAGCGCTTCCTCGGAGAGAATGTTCCGATCCACCTGGACGCGCTCCCCCAGTTTCACCAAATGGGGCGAAACAAAAAGCCCGGTCTTTTGACCCGCCGCGCGGTAACAACTTTCCAGTAAAGCGCATACCGACCCCTTCCCATTGGTTCCAGCCACATGCACCGAGGGGAATTTTTTCTGCGGATTCCCCAACGCTTCCAGCACCGGTGGCATCCTCTCGATTCCGTAACGCACCCCTCCCCCGCGCAGCCGATACAACATCTGCGTGAGCTGGGAATACGTCAAATCGTCCCCCGCATTGAGAATCTCCTCGATAATCATGGAGTGAACGTAGACGATTTCTCTTCCCACCACCAGAAAATCCACCTCTCAGCCACATCTTTTCCCTCGCCAGAAAAAAACTGTCCGTTTTTAATTAAAACATGTCCCGTGTGCAAAACTCCGAACTTTTTGTCTCCGCCCCCCTGGTGGCCCTCTTGGAGGGCATTTTCAAAAATCCCCTTTCCTTGCAGGACCTTTCCGGCCACGGAGATTTTGGGATTGGCACCTTCGACGAACTCGACGGCGAAATGATCTATTTGGACAGGGAGTATTTCCAAGTCCGTTGCGACGGAAAGGCGTACCGCCCCGAACTCGATAACACCACCCCTTTCGCCTGCGTAACAAATTTCCAGCCAACCTCAAAGGATGAGCTGCAAGGAACCTTCGACTGGGAAAACTTTCAACAAGCCATCGAACGCAGCCTCCCCTCCCCGAATATGCTCTATGCCATTCGCGTCGACGGCCTCTTTTCGGAAGTCAAAGTTCGCTCGGTCCCCAAACAGGAATGCCCGCGCCCCCTTGTCGAGATCGCCCGCGAGCAACCGGAATTTCTGCACCAGGATATTCGTGGGACAATGGTTGGATTCTATAATCCGGAATTCATCGTCCCCATCAACGCCCCCGGACTACATCTGCACTTCATCGACGACAAACGCACCGTTGGAGGGCACCTCCTTCGCTGCACCGCGGTGAATCCGGTGATCCAAATTCAAATCATTCCTTCCATGAAGCTAGGCCTCCCCATTAACTACGATTACCTCACCGCCGATCTCAGTGGCGACGCCGAAAAAGATATTCACGAGGCCGAAAGTGACCGGGGGAAATGATTTTCAAAAAATGTTCCCCCTCCCACTCCTCCAATTTCCCAACTGCCAAGAGGGCTGGATTCACATCTGAACATTGACCAAAAGGAATTTTTCGTCGAATGTAATAATTCTCCTTAAATGTTTGAAGTTAAAGAAAAACCGAAAATGGTGGAGCGGGCCTTCCTGGTCGGCATCCAAACCCCGGAAATGAATGCCCGCGAGGGCGAAGAGCTCTTGGCTGAGTTGGCCGAGTTGGTGCGCAGCTTGGAAATCGGCGTCGTGGGATCTCTCCTGGTCAACCTGCGCGAACCCAAGGCCCGGTTTTTGGTAGGCGGGGGCAAAACCGAGGAAATTCTTGCCGCCGTTAAAGAACATGAAGCCGACGCTATCGTTTTCGACGAAGAACTCACTCCCGCCCAACAACGAAACTGGGAAAAAGAATCCAACCTCTGCGTTATCGACCGACAAGAGGTGATCATCGATATTTTTGGCCAACGCGCCCAAACCAAGGAAGCCACCCTGCAAGTCGATTTGGCCCGCATGGAGTATTCTCTCCCCCGCCTGAAAAGAGCCTGGACCCACTTGAGCCGCCAGCGCGGCGGGGGCGGAACGGTCGTTCGCGGACAAGGCGAGACGCAGCTTGAAGCCGACCGTCGATTGGTCCAAACCCGTATCGCCAAACTTAAAAGAGAATTGGCCGAAGTGCGCCAACACCGGGAAATCCAACGCAAACAACGCCTTCGCCGCCCCGTCCCCACCGCCGCCCTGGTGGGCTATACCAACGCCGGAAAATCTTCTCTCCTGAATGCCCTCACCGGTGCCGAGGTCTTGGTCGAGGATAAACTCTTCGCCACCCTTGATCCCACCACCCGCCAATGTCATCTCCCCGACGGGCAAAAGGTCCTTTTGACCGATACCGTAGGCTTCGTCCGGCGACTGCCGCATAAACTGGTCGACGCTTTTCGCGCGACCCTGGAAGAAGCACTCCTGGCCGATGTTCTGGTCCACGTGGTCGATCTTTCCTCACCGGACGCCGAGGAACACCGCCAAACCACCCTCAACGTGCTGGAAGAATTGGGGGCCGATGAGAGTAAATTGATCACCGTTTATAACAAAATAGACGCCGTCCAAAATATTGACGAACTGGAACGTTTGCGCTTTCTGCACCGGGAGGCGCTGTTCGTCAGTGCCCACACCAAGGAAGGCTTACCCCAATTAGGGGAAAAGATCGGGCAAATCATCGCCGGAGAATCCCTCTCCGTGGCCGTCCTCATTCCCTATAACAAGTATGATTTGGTCGGAAAGTTACACGATCTGGATGCCGTTACCGAACAGCGCAATGAGGACGACGGGGTTTACCTGGAATGTCTGATCCCGCCCAAATTCGAACCTCTGGTCCATGATTACCTCATTGAACCTGTTGCTGGCCAACGCTGACGCCGAATCTTTCCGCGGCCTCTTCTTTTATTTGTATTGGCTCTTCGCCGTTGCCGGAGTTTTCTTTCTGGCCAAGGGCGGAAAACGGAAAAATGAAAAAATACAGGGCCTCGGACTGGTACTGTTTGTTGCCGGAACACTCGGCGTTTTGATAAGCCTCGTTGGCGGGGATTATGAAATCGACGGCAGGGTCATACTACAGATATTTTTATTCCTCGTGATTGTCCTGTTTTTCGCCGCCATCCTTTTCTGGCACTAATCTTTGCCCGAGACATCCCGGTAGTTCTTCTCCTCAAACCGGGGTGTGCAGATGGCCAGAAAAATCAAATCGCGGGATCCGGTATTTTCGATCGACTGGACCGTTTCTGCCTCAATCCATATCACATCTCCAACCCCCAACGCTTCCTTTTTACCCCCGGACCGGAAAAGGCCTTCTCCCTCAAGGAGAACATAGCGCTCCACCGTGTTTCGAAGAATATGAGGCAAAGTCGTTTCCCCACTCGGCAAACGCACCCGGGCAATTGAACAATCCGGATCCGCCGGAGAGTTCCACCATTCGGAAATATAACAGCCTTCCTTGAAATAATACTCCGGACATTCACTATTTCGCTGTACTTTGATCATCCTCCGTTATTACAAGTTCTACCGCTCAATCACAAGTTTTCATCCCACCCTGTTTACAAAAAATCAACCAGGCGTAAGGTAGATTATGACAACGCTTACCTCAATCATTCTGGCCATCATCCTCTTGGTTGCGATTTTCGCCATCATCGGCTTACTTTCCCGCCAGCGCGGCAAAGAAAATCACGAAAAGGTTCACACTCGCTACATCTACCGCGACGAACCTCATGCCGACCAAACCACCGAGTCCCCGAATCGACTGCAAGACAACGATATAACCAAAGGTTAAGATCGCCACCCCATACTACATGAAAATTTTGGTCACCGGAGCCACCGGATACATTGGCGGGAGACTCATCCCCTTGCTCGTCCAAAACGGGCACGATCTTACCGTTTTTGTCCGCAATCCAGACCGTATTGCCGGTCGCTGGTGGCTGGATAAAGTCGAGATCATAACTGGCGATATCCTTGAAAAACCCTCTGCAGAGAACACTTTCGGGGAGTTCGACGCAGCCTATTTTTTGATCCATGGCATGGGCGGTAAAGGGAGTTTTGCCGAACGCGACCGCCAGGCCGCAGAAAACTTCGCCCGCCGCGCCAACCGCATCCAGAAAATCATTTACCTTGGCGGCATCCTCCCCAAATCCCCCGAGGGACGAACTTCCCGCCACCTCGACAGTCGTGCCGAAGTAGGAAGAATTTTGCGCGAAACTGGAAGAACGACCGAATTTCGCGCCGGTCCCATTATCGGCTCCGGCTCCTCTTCCTTCGAGATGGTTCGCTACCTAACCGAACGATTGCCTGCCATGATCGCTCCCAAGTGGATCAAAAACCAGGTGCAGACCATTGCCGTCCGCGATATTTTAGCCTATCTCTTCGCTGCGCTCGAAAAGCCCCCCTTGGATGTTGTCGAGGTCGGCGCGCCTCCGGTCACTTTTTTGCAAATGATGCAGGAATACGCCGCCGCCCGGAAATTACGCCGCATCATCCTTCCCGTACCGGTTCTGGCGCCAAAGCTGGCCGCTTTATGGGTCGGTTTTGTCACCCCGATCCCCAACAGTTTGGCCGTTCCCTTGGTCGAAGGCGTTGTTTATCCCGTCGTCGGCAACAATGAGAAGGCCCGACAACATTTTCCCGAAATCGTCCCCACCCCATATGAAACGGCTGTTCGGCGCGCTATTCAAAAAGTTCAAAGCCGCTCCGTTGAGACCCGCTGGAGCGGAGCCCTCGGGCAAGACAAAACCTTCGCTCTCAGTGACTGGGAAGGCCTCATCAAAGAGACCCGCAGCCGTTTGGTCCAAGCCTCCCCAGAGTCCACTTTCGCTGCCCTAACCCGACTCGGTGGCGACCAGGGCTGGCTCGTCTGGAAATGGGCATGGTGGTTTCGCGGCATACTCGACCAACTCCTCGGCGGTCCCGGGCTTCGCCGCGGCCGCCGTGACCCCGAAAACCTCTACCCCGGTGAAGCCCTCGACTTTTGGCGCGTCGAAAAAATAGTCCCCAACGAACAGCTCCTCCTTCGCGCCGAAATGAAAGTTCCCGGCAAAGCCTGGCTACGCTTCGAAATCCTCCCCGAGGAAAACGGCGTCCGCCTCATCCAAACCGCCCTCTTCCAACCCCACGGCTTCAGCGGCTTCCTCTACTGGTACAGCCTCTATCCCCTCCACAAGTTCATCTTCAGCGACCTCATCAACGCCATCGTCAAAGAAGCCCAACTCCCCCAAAAAACATAATTCCCACGTCAATTTTTAAATTGGTAGAACTTAAACCAGAACACTCTTATAGTTTCTCCTAATTTTCATATACCACTTGTGAAGTTTCTAAAAAACGTGCATTATCAAGCTCTCCTAGGCGGATTTTCTCTCTACCATCGATTGCCTACCGGGGTCTTCACCATTACCATCTTTCCCTTACCAAAAACCGAACAACATTTTGACTCAAAATCATTGATCCTTGCCATAAATACCGAAAAACAACCCAAGTATATAATCTTTGAAGATCTGCAAAACAAAACCCTGTAAAAGATTTCTCTTTGATAACGACCGAATTAGTTTTTGAAGACTTTCCTATCCTCTCTTTCATTGATATATCCCCTCAATTGGGCTCAGCAGAATCTAGCGCCTGTTTTCTACTGCTTCGGAAGAGATTCGGAGTACACAATGTCTGGAAAGACGTCGGCTTAACAATAAAAGGTGGGCGGATTTTTCGCGATGAACATTCCCTGACCTTATCCATACATCGCCGAACAAAGGACTCTTCTCCAATCACCTGTCCTTTCACCATCGCCGCGAAAATTGTTTCCCGACTGCGACGATTATCGCTTTTCGCCTGTTCGCTCAGCAATCGCGCAATCTCCTCTTGCGCTTCCTGGTCGCCCAGATGCCCCTTGCCGTCCCGTGGCATTCGCCCCTGCCCCAGTACCAGCATCCGGTAAAACCGCAACACATCGCTGCCCGTATCTTTATCAATCGCATCCACAATATACCCCAATTCAGTCATTGGTTCTCCTGCCATCACTGATTCCCCGTAGCCGCTATAGGCATATTTTCCCGGATCATCCACCAGGCCCGCCCGTACCGGATTCAGATCGATGTAGGCCGCCACCACTTTCAGGGCATTGGCCCGCCCTTCCACCAGAACACTCTTGAACTTTTCACTCCACAGCGGACCATAGCGCCGGTGCTCACTGTTGTACCAGATACTCACCCTTTGCTTGAACGTCTTCACGAACTCCGGCAGATTGTGCATCCGCTTATGCAGGGCCTCGCGGAGTTCCTTAGCCTCCTTCCCTCCCTGTTCCAGCGTCCGCTGCACCTGTTCCACCGAATTAGGCGCGTAGGCTATTGAGCGAGGAGTCTTGCGAAGATGATTGTTCTCCCCATGCAAATGCCCATACCGCTCCACCAACTCCTCGTCGGTCAACTCAAGCCCCTCCGCAGCGGGCACTTCAACCAGAATATGGAAGTGATTCGCCATCATACAGTAGGTCAAGATCTTGACCCCTGAAAAGGCCGCCACCTTGTGTAACATTTTGGCAAGAACGGCTTTCTCCTTCTCGCCGAAAATCTTTTCCCCATTCACCGTTCGGGACATCACGTGATAAACCGCCGGACAGTCCGTAAAATGTAAGCGTTTTCGTTGCATAGCCCCCAAAAAAAGCGGTTATTGACCCCCAGTCAAGTTTTAAATTGCAGAAACTTAAATTAAATTTGAGAGAAACGCCGTGACATGGAGGTGGATTTGTCTTAAATGCTAGACGTCTATGAAAGTCGTACTTGCTTATTCGGGAGGTTTGGATACCTCGGTTATTGTTAAATGGTTGCAGGAGTCTCTGTCGGCGGAAGTTATTACTTTTGCGGCCGATGTGGGGCAAGAGGAGGAATTGACGGGATTGCCGGAGAAAGCGAGGGCTACGGGGGCCTCGGCGCATTATACGGTGGATCTGGTGGATGAATTTGCGGAGGATTTCATCTTCCCGATGATCCGGGCAAATGCTTTGTATGAGGGACAATATTATCTGGGTACTTCGATTGCCCGTCCGCTCATCGCCAAGGCGCAGATAGATATCGCGAGAAAAGAAGGGGCCGATACGGTTTCCCACGGGGCAACTGGTAAAGGAAACGACCAATGCCGGTTTGAGTTGACCTATGCGGCGCTGGCACCGGATTTGAAGATCATTTCTCCATGGCGGCGGGAAGATTTCCGGAAGGCTTTTCCCGGTCGAACGGAAATGATTGATTACTGTCGGGAACACGGGATTGATGTGGAGGCTTCGGCTAAAAAACCATATTCAATGGACCGGAATCTTTTACACATCTCTTATGAAGCGGGGATTCTTGAGGATCCCTGGTTTGATCCAACGACTGCGGACAACAAGGACATGTTCAAATTGACCACCGATCCGGAGGATGCTCCCAATGAACCGGAAACGATTGATTTGGACTTCGAAAAAGGCGATTGTGTTGCCATTAACGGAGAGGCCCTTTCTCCGGCCGAGATACTGAACCGATTGAATAAACTTGCTGGCAAGCACGGCATCGGCCGGGTCGATCTGGTGGAAAATCGCTTTGTCGGCATGAAAAGCCGGGGCGTCTATGAAACCCCCGGCGGCACTATCTTGCTCAAGGCGCACCAACAAGTGGAAAGCCTGACGATGGACCGCGATTTGATGCACCTCCGCGACGGACTGATGCCCAAATACGCGGAATTGATCTACTACGGATTCTGGTATGCTCCGGAGCGTGAGGCCTTGCAGGCTTTCATTGACGATAGCCAGAAAACGGTCAGCGGCACGGTGCGGCTGAAACTTTACAAAGGTAATATCATTACTTGTGGAAGAAAATCCCCTCTTTCGCTTTATGACGAAGCGATCGCGTCCATGGAAGGGGTAGCCAGCGCCTACAATCCGGACGACGCTACCGGGTTTATCAATCTCCAGGCTCTTCGTTTACGCGCTCGATATCAGGGGCAAGGCTGCCCTCCGGTAGCTCGCCAGAGCAAATTGCAGAAAGATTAATCAAACCGAGTTCATTTATTGCATTGCTTTGCACTGAAAATGCCTTTTCCCTCATTCTTTGATCACTTTCCCAAAAAAATAAATAATTATGTCTGAACTTACCGGAAATTGTCTCGTTGGCCAGTCCGGCGGCCCAACCTCAGTAATCAACGCCAGTCTTGCTGGCGTTATCCAAGAAGCCCTGAATCATCCTTGTATTGAGGAGGTTTACGGATGCCTTAACGGTGTCCTGGGCATCTTGAATGAAGAATTCATTGATTTGGCGGAGGAATCCCAGCAAACGATTCGCAAGCTGCGGATCACTCCGGGAGCTGCCCTTGGGTCATGCCGTTATAAACTTCGAAGCCAGAGGGATTTCGACCGTGTGCTTCAGGTTTTTGAGGCGCACAACATTCGTTACTTCTTTTATGCCGGAGGCAATGATTCCCAGGATACGGCGGACCGTATTTCCAAGCTAGCCCAACAGCGTGGTTATGAGCTTCGGGTAATTGGGATTCCCAAGACCATCGACAATGATTTGGTAACCACCGATCATTGCCCAGGTTATGGCAGTGTGATCAAAAACATCGCCGCCACGGTCCGTGAAATGGCGGCGGATAATGAGGCTTTGGGGCAAAATGATTTTGTTTCGATTCTCGAGGTCATGGGCCGTAGCGCGGGCTGGATTGCCGCCGGAGCCGCCTTGGCCAAGCGGGAGGATCAACCCTACGATCCTCCGCATCTGATTTATTTGCCCGAAGTCCCCTTCTCCAAGGAAAAACTTTACGAAGACGTGCAACGGGTTTTGAGCAAGGAAAAATTCTGTCTCATCGTAGTAGGCGAAGGCTTGGTAGATGAAGATGGCAACTACATTTCGACCACTTCGGGAGCTCAGGACAGTTTTGGGCATGCCCAATTGGGGGACATCGGGTCCTACCTACAGAAATTGATTGAGGATGATCTGGGGCTCAAAGCCCGGACGGCCAAGCTTGGCTATACGCAGCGTGCGGCCGCTCGAAACGCGTCCTTAACCGACAATAACGAAGCCTTTATGGCGGGTCAGGCCGCCGTCCAGGCAGCAGTTGACGGTGAGACCGACAAGATGGTCACTTTGTTGCGTACGGATTCTGACAACTATACCTGCGAAACCGGACTTACCCCGTTGAGCGAGATTGCCAATGGAGTAAAAATGTTGCCGCGGGAATGGATACATGAAGATGGCGTAAGCATGAACCATCAATTTTTCCGTTACGCCCAACCCTTAATCGAGGGCGAGGTTAAGATTGAATATCTCAAAGGCGTTCCTGAATTTGCGAGACTTGCCAAGAAACGGGTCCGCAAGGAATTGGAGCCTTACGAATTCGAATAATTTTAAACCAGCAGCGCGCTCTGAAAGGGGCGCGCTTTTTTTATGTCTCAGGAAACCTCTCCTCGAATCGACAAATGGCTGTG
Source organism: Opitutales bacterium (assembly GCA_022565335.1). Classification (GTDB taxonomy): domain Bacteria; phylum Verrucomicrobiota; class Verrucomicrobiia; order Opitutales; family T3Sed10-336; genus JAIUMY01. Next base: position 16,584 of record JAIUMY010000026.1, on the reverse strand, counting down.
GGCCACCCGCTGGTGCAAGACCCGGAGTGAAGCGGCCGACGCCTGTCGTAGCGGAGCGGTTAAAAAGGGTGGGCAGAAGCTAAAACCCGCCTACACCCCCCGCGTTGGCGAAATTATTCATTTCCGGAAATTAAACCTCTGGCGCCCACTTAAAGTAACCAAAATTCTACAAACCCGGGTTTCGGCCAAGCTGGCGGAAGAATGCTACGAGGACCAAACCGATCCCGAGGAGATTGTCCTTTGGCGGGAAAACCGCAAACGCTCGGCCCTTGAGAAAGTCCGTGGACAAGGGCGCCCGACCAAAAAAGACCGCCGCGAAAGGAACCGTTTTTTTGGCGAATAAAAAGGCTTCTGAAAAACACCGGAACGAAGGCCCCTCATCCTTTTCAGAAAAAGACTTGTCGACACGAATCTCTCCTCCATCTTACTAAAGACATGAAACCCGTACTCCCAAACTGGCTTTACCTCGGCCTGTCCCTCATCGTTTGTCTATCCACCAATAATTTCTCTTTTGGCGAGGAGGCCCAGGGTGATGAGCCATCCGCACCTCCTCAAGTCCCTATAGACCAGAGCGACCTCCCTGAGGAGGCCGAAAAATGGTGGGACACTTTCGTGGAAGGTGTTTGGTGGCACGACAAAGCAGTACTCGGTAACGAAGACGCCACCGACAAAGCTATTGAGAGGTTTGAGGAAATCCTTGCCGAATACCAGAACACTCCCTGGGTTTTGGCTTATCTGGGAAGCGCCTTTACGCTTAAAGCAAGGGATGCACCTCTTTTACGCAAAAGAGGCTGGGCCAATAGAGGCTTTGAGGCCTTGGATAAAGCCGTCGAAAAAAACCCGGAGGACTCGGTTGTGCGCCTTATCCGGGCCATCAACTCCTATCATTTACCACGGATTCTCAACCGCCGGGAATTTGCCGAAGAGGACTTTACCCATCTTCTCCGCAAAATTGACAACCAAAACCACGAACTATCGGATGATCTGAAAAGGGCGATTTATTTTCATGCCGGGGCCTTTGCGCTGCATAAACGGGAATCGAAAAGTTTGGCCCTCTTGGAAAAAGCTCTCGCCACGGAGGGCTCTCCTCATTTAGAAGAACCTATCCGCCAAAGTTTGGATATAGCCCGCCGCAGATTTGATGAGTCCTGAAAACCCAACGCCCTCCCCTCTTCCAGAATATCCGGATTTAGAGGAAATCCTTGTTACCGGGGAGCAAATCGCCAAACGTATCCGGGAAATCGGAACCGAGATAGCCGATGCCTATGAAGACGAGGAAATCACGGTCATTTCGATCATCAATGGAGCCCTTCTCTTCACGGCTGATCTGATTCGCCAGATTGACAACCCAGTCAGAGTGGACTGCATCAGGGTCTCCAGTTACCGCAATTCGACCAAGTCGGAAAAGGAGCCGGAGATTTTATACAATATCAATCTCGACTTGGAGAATCGGCATGTTCTCCTGATCGATGATATTCTGGACACTGGAAAAACCCTATTCATGTTAACCGAAGCGATCCAACGAATGGGCCCGAAGTCCCTGCGAACGTGTGTATTGCTCAATAAAATCGGTCGCCGGGAGATCTCCATTGATGCGGACTTTGTCGGCTTCGACATCCCGGACCGTTTTGTGGTGGGATACGGTCTGGATTTTGCGGAACGCTATCGAAATCTGCCCTGTATCGGAGTACTCCATCCGTCCCGACAAAATCCCATGGAATGGGCCTAGGTTCACACCGTTTATTGCAACATGAAAAATAAGCCTTTGGCATTTCTAACTCTCTTTTTGCTGGCTTTGCTTCCCTGTTTTCTGGTGGCGGATGTGATTATTCTATCCAATGGCGCCCGACTCGAAGGAGAAATTTTACAGGAACGGGAGGACCGAGTGGTCCTGGACCTGGGCTTCCAGTTGATCACCATTCCCCGGGATGAGATTTCCCGAATGCAAAGTGCCGATCCGGAGGCTGTCGAGACAGTCGTGCGGGAAGGAATCTACCGCATTGCCGAAAACCCCAGGGAACGTTCAGTGCGTGATAATGTGGAGACCATTGGCGAAGCAGTTGTCCAAGTGCGCACCCCTACCGGTTTGGGGTCAGGCTTTGTCATTGATCCCTCAGGCTATATTATAACCAACGAACACGTGATCAGCGGAGAACGGGATATTACGGTGATTCTTTATGAGCAACGTGACGGCAATTTGGAAAACATCTCCTTCCGCAATGTCCGTATTGTGGCGCTCAACCCTTTTAGCGATTTGGCGCTCCTGAAAGTAGAGGCCGACCGCGAATTTGTCACTGTTCCCATCGGAAGTTCCAACGATTTGCGCCAAGGGGAGATTGTTTTCGCGGTAGGCAGTCCCCTCGGTTTGGAGAGAAGCGTTTCCCAAGGTATTATCAGTTTGCGCAACCGGGCCATTCAAGGGCGCCTTTACATCCAGACCACGACCCAAATCAACCCCGGGAACTCCGGGGGGCCTTTGCTTAATCTGCGTGGCGAAGTGGTGGGGGTAAACAATATGAAAGTTTCCGGTTTTGGAGTTGAGGGTTTGGGCTTTGCCATTCCATCCGAGGAGCTCAAACATTTTCTCCACAACCGCGACGCTTTTGCTTTTGACCCACGTAATCCGAATGCGGGATTCCGGTATTTCACCCCTCCGGGAGAAGCTTTGGCCCAAGACGGGGAAGATTTGCCAAGGCCCTAACCTTTTACTTCTTACTTTATAGAACAAATCATGAAAAAACTCATTCTTTCCTGCCTTTTCAGTTCGACCCTGGCCTTTACCGGTCTCCAAGCCGAAGTTCCTCCGCTGGCGGATATAGCACCTGCCGACGCTCCTTTTTTGATTGAGATTCCGAATATTGGAGAATGGCAGGACAAGTTTCTCGCCAGTCCTTTTTATCACTATCGTCACGCCCCTGAAATGGAGGCGCTCAGAAAGTTCTACCGTGAGGAAATAGAGGAAGACATCAAAGAGATGTTCGAAGAGATGGGAGGCGTTACGCTGGAGGAGCTTTTTTCTCTTTTCAGTTTACGCATCGGAGCAACCATGACCCGACCTCTGGACTTTGCCGCTCTGGCCGACGATCCTGACGACAACGAGGTTTTCCCGCTTTTAAACGGCGTATTTTTCCTTGCAGAAGTGGGAGAAAACCGAGAGGCCGTAGAATCTTTTTTTGCCAAACTGGAAGAAGCCATGGCCGACGAGGAGGATCCTCAATGGATCACCGAGGATATTGAAATTCTCGGCTTTCCCTTTGTGCTGGAAAAGGCGCACCCAGATATCCCGGAATCAGGTTCTCTGATCAGTGGGTTCTGGGAAGATTATTTTTTGGCCGGCATAGGTGAAGTCGCTTTCACCGAAACGCTGCATTACCTACTAGAAGGCGGACGCCTCGACAGTCTCTCCCTTGATCCGGAGTTTCAAAGTATTGTCGCCAATCTCCCGCCGGAACAAGAGACCCTGTTTTTCTTTAATTTGGAAACTACTTTCACCCCGCTCTTTGACACCTTTGTGGAGGGATTTCAGCAAGGTTTTGGGAGGCAAGCCGATTGGATACAAAACCTGGATGAGATTCTGGGCTTCTCAACCTTGCGCAACTTCTATGTGTCAGCGGGTTGGTTACCCGAAGGGCTAAGTCTGGAAACGGGCATTCGCCACTACGGCAAAAAAGGGGTTTTCAATCTCTTGACCACCGCCGGACCGGCCCCGGAAATCCCCCCGTATTTTCCGGCAGAGGCCTCGCAGGCCCAGCTTTTCACCTTTTCCCTGGAAGACTTCTGGCATGAGCTTCAAGGCTTTTTGGATACGATTGACCCCGATATCAATGCACAGATGAGGAATGGGTTAAACATGATGCGGGGCATGGGAATTGACTTGGAAGAGGGATTGATCCGTGCTTTGGGCCACGAACATTTTGTCCTGACCTTCACCCCGGAGGAACTGAACGAAGACATCGGAACGGCAATTTTCTACTTGATCGGCTTATCCTTGCAAAACTCCGCCGCGCTGGAAAACCTGATCCACACCGCCCGCATGATGGCGGGGCCCATGTTAGGGGACATTTTCCACGAAACAGACTTTCTTGGGACGACCGTGGTCACGGTAACCGACCCCACGGCGATGGATCAACAGGGGGGTATCGGCTTTCATTATGCTTTTGCGGATGGATATTTCCTTCTCACCATCGGGGAGCGGGAAAGTTTGTTAAATTTCCTGCGGGCGAAATCCGGGGATCTTGGCCGATCCTTTCTGGACGAACCTGGAGTTGACCGGCTTCTGGCTGATTTTCCGGATCGGGGAACTGGATACACCATCACCCAAACGCCCGATTTTATTTATGGGCTGTGGAATCAAATCTATCAGGAAACCCGTAAATTTGACCCGGAATCTGCCGTCGCCCCACCAGCAAAGGCATTTCTCGCGAAATTTTTCGGCAATGCGGTCTCCATTTTTCACGACGAACCCGACGCCTTCCGTTTTCGTTATTTCCTGGAAATCCCTGAGGTTGAGTAATTGATGAGGTTTTTTCGTACTATTTCCTTCCTAGTGGCCCTTCCCTTGGGCGCCTTGGCTGAAGCGCCGGAGCAGGACTTCCCGGCAGAGCCAATCCTTCCGGAATTCCGTTTGGGCGGCCCCGAGATTTATAAGCTCGATTGGGGGGTCCGTTCACTGACTTCTACCGACATCAATGGAAATGGGCTCACAGATATCGCGGTTATCAATAACAATCGGTCCCGAATTGAATTTCTCTATCAAATGGGGGAGGAGGATCGCACGGTGTCTTCCGTTCGTCGACGAGCCTCTGAAGGTTGGCGACCGGTCCTGGAGGACCAGCGCCTTTCCCATAAGCATATTATTACCGGGGTGACGATGTTTGACTTGGCGGTGGCCGATTTAAACGGCGATGGCCGCGGAGATTTGGTTTACACCAACCGACAGGAAGGTCTGACGATTCGCTACCAAGGGGAGGATCAGCGTTTTCAGGAAGTCCGGAACCTTTCTATCGAATCTCCACTTTCGCATCGTCGCACCGTTCGTGTGGAAGACGTGAACCAGAACGACCAAAAAGAGATCGTTGTGCTGACCAGGCACAACTTGTATATTTTTGCCCAAAACGAGGACCACGAATACCGTGACCCGGTCATTTACCCGCTGCCGGAGGAAAACAATCATGCCCTTTCATTTTGGGATCTGGAGGGAAATGGGCTTTGGGATATTCTCTACTTTGTTCCCAATCACCGGGAACCCTTTCGAGTAAGGCGACAAATCGAGCCCTTGGTTTTCGGGCCGGAGCTTAGCTTCCCCATGAGCCAGCCGCGAACCTCCCCCGGTTTTCTTCCGGGAGATGGCGAAGAAACCCTCTTGCAAATGTATAGTCTGCAGGACGATTCCGGGCTTATTGAAAAACTCCGCTTTGGCCGCGGGCCGGAAAGAGCCGACCGCGACTTCCCAGTACTTCGGCCCTTATCCTTCACGGTACCCGTTTCCGGAAGCCAGGCCCCTTCTTACCTGAGTGGATACTTTACCGGAGAAAGGACCCGTGATCTTTTGGTTGCCGACCCCGGCGGGGCTCGAATTCTCCATTACCGCCAATTACCAGAAGGCGGTTTTGCCTCCCCGGAAATCTTTCCCTCTTTGGCGGATATCCGGGCAATGGCCAAAGGCACCTTTGGCCCCGAGGCCGGGGAACAGATTGTGGTCGCCAGCTTTCGCGAGGAAACCGTTGGTCTGACCTCGTTCAATGACTTAGGCCGCCTGGATTTCCCAAGGCCTCTCCCAGTTGAAGGCCGACCAACTGCGCTGGCAGTCGCCCGCTTTCCCGGTGACGCTTTCGACACCCTATTGGTGACCTCCCAAAAGGACCGCAACCTGCGCAAACTCATTTTCCTACAAAAAACCAATGGCAAGTGGGAGAAAACCGGTTTCCCGATCGAAGGCATCCGTGCCGATCCCCAGGGCCTTAAAGTACTGGATGCCAACGGCGACGGACAATTGGAAATTGCCATCTTTGTTCCGTTTAGTCCACTTAAGCTCTACCGTCACAACGCGGAAGAAGGTTGGATTGAGGTATCGGCTGAGGCAAACTACCGTCCCTCGTTGGTGGACCGATTGGAAAAAATTGAAATGACTCTGGCGGATCTAAACCAGGATGGGCATCAGGAAATGGTCGTGGCCCGGGGAGGGTTTGCCCGGGGACTGCGGCTCAACGAAGAAGGTTCGCTGGAAATCATCGACCAACTAAATGCCCGTTCTCACGACAACGAGATCACCCTTACCTTTCCCTTTGACCTAAACGGTGACGGCGAGGAGGAAATGCTCCTCTTTGACCAAAGCCGCGGAGCCTTGCAAGTTCTCCAAAGAGGCGACGAAGGGGTATTTCGTTTCCGCGAGGAATTCGCGGTTGGTTCCATTGAGGCGGTGGATTTTGAGATCACCGACCTCAACGATAACGGCGTACCGGACATTCTTCTATACGGTAAGGATCGCTTCTGGTGGATCCCGCGGGACGCCGCTCCCTTTCACTTGGAACAGCTTTTCGTATACGAAAGCGATATTGATGAAATGACCTACACCCACCTGAAGACCGGGGATATGAACCATGATGGAAACCTTGAAGTGATCACCCTTGATGGAAGAAACACCCGCATCCTCGAAATCCTGGCCAGGCAGGAAAACGACATTCAAAGCGCCTTCCACTTTAAGCTTTTTGAGCAAAGCCCTCATTTTCAAGGACGCAGTGGCGCCTCGGTCGAGCCGCGGGAAATCCGAATTGCCGACCTGAATGGGAACGGCAAGGACGATATTCTTCTCCTGGTGCACGATCGCCTCTTGATCTATCCACAAAAACCACTTCCTTAAAAACTCCCTAAAGCATCCGATAGCCTTTTCAGACAAATGAGTGAATCCGACGAAAACCTGGGCCCCACGGGGGCCATTTTACGAGACCTGCCCTCCCCCTACCTTCCTCACCCCAGTGGACTCCTGCACCTACCACGCTTTCTCGCAAAAATCCGCAAGCACCTGGACGGCGCGCTTCCGAAGTCCTACCAGCGGAATTTCACCAAAGGGTTCGACGGTTTCCTCTGTCTTCATCTCGGGATTGACCCGCAAGAAGTCATCACCATCGTCCGCGAGAGCAAGTCCCAGAAGGAAATTGACGAGAAGTTGGAAGAACTTTTTCCAGAAGATCTGAAAGTCCACGTTTGGAACCGCAAAGTCGTGCAAATGGGGATGTCTGAAATGGGGCGCGAGCGCCTTGAAGAAGTCAAAGCCACGATGGGCGCTGCCGAACGTAAGGACCTGGTCTCCTTTGCCGACATGATTGATTTCGACGAAGGCCGAATTCCCTAAAGCGGGATCAGCCGAAGGGCTCCTGAGAGATTTGCCAAGCCTGGCGTAACCCCGTAAACTTTCTCAATTCCTCGGAAAGGCCAGAACTTCGTCGGCCATGGGGGGAAGCCTTATTTCCGGCAGATCAAGATCCTTGAGCATTTCCTCCCAATCCGGAGGGCCATCCATTTCGATAGTTGAGAAAAGAGGCAGGTTGGGCCAATTGCCGTCTCTCTCATACTCAACCCCTTCTTCCTCGACAAAGAGCCAGGCATAATACCGCTGAGGTTGATTTTCTCCGACAATAATATCGATATCGTAATTTTGTTCCGCACTCATGGGAATCCAATCACTCGTCCTTGAAGTGCGACCAGTGGGCATTCTCCCATGAACGTCACTTCCATGAAATTCTCTCGCGGAGATGCTTCTAATACCCCCGTCAACGACAACCTCGCCATTGATGGCGACCAGGATGTGATCATCCGCATCGGCAGTGAAACGAAACCGCCCGTCGCGAGGAGGAGAAATCACCCCTTCATAATGGATCATCCAGTAGAGACCACCCCCGACGGGCTCAACATAGTCCTCCACGCCATAAGCTTGGGGAGCCAATCGGAAATCCATCCTGGGGTGAGCAATAAAAGAGACCGAACGATCTTCCGGAGCCCGGAAAAACCTCTCATCAAAAGCGTCGCGATCAAAACCAGCTTCCACAAATTCGGTTTGGATGATTCGTTCTCCTTGACCTCGCCCCATCCACGTAGAATTTCCATCCGGATCCTGTTGCAAATGATAAAAAGCGCCTGAAAGTAAGAAATCGCTCTCATCGGTCGCCCCGAAAACACTGCCCCAGGAACCTCGCGGAGCGGCTTGGGTGAAGGCCACACGGTCCTCTGTGGTGGTCGGCACCGTTGGGGTAGGAGGCGTCGGAACCGGTTGCGTATCGGCAACAATCTCGGGCAAAGCCACATCGTGAAGTGGGTCCACCGTCAGACGGTCAAGATCTATCTCCACCTCGGGCTGAACCTCGGTAACCTCAACCTCCTCCACTACCTCTTGGGGCGCCTCAACCGCTTCTTCCCCCTCTTCGATCGCCACTTCCATACCCGGATCACCCTCTTGGACGTAGCGGTATACGGTCCACAAGCCCAGCACAATCAACAAGACAAAGTGAACAATCAAGGAAATAAGAATGGCCAGCGATAAGCGCTTTCCAACCATTTTTGAAAGGGTATTTTGCGACATAACAAAAGTTCGTATTAAGGGCGGGGGTAAAAAGCTACCATTTGATTTAAATAAAATACCAAAACGCTTTTGCGAGGTCAAGAAACAAACCCCTATTCTGATTCTCAGGATTCCAAATCAGAGCTTCAACTCGATCAGAATGGACAAAGCAGCAAAGATTTGGGAAGGTGAAAAAGTGCAAGCCTTTACCTTTACCGAACCCCAGTTTCCCCGACGCCGGGAAGATGTCCTTGATGCGGCCATGGTCGCTTTGCGTGAGAAACCATGGGCCCGACTGGAGGGGGTGTCGGAAACCGAAGATGCCTTGAAGTCTTTTCACGGGGGTGGCCTTCCATGGTTCATTTCTTCCGGAACGGCCAGCTTAATGGCCTTGCTCCTGGGCCATGAGATCGGCCCCGGCGATGAGGTTATCACCACTCCCTATACTTGGGGGGCCACCATTTCTGCCATTCTGGCAGTTGGCGCAATACCCGTTTTCGCCGATATCCAAAGAGAGAACGCCCTTCTCGACCCAGCCACCGTGGAGGCCAACATCTCCCCCAAAACCAAGGCGGTCCTTTGCGTTCACTTGTTCGGGCACCCATGTAACATGACCCGACTCCGGGAAATCACCCGCAAACATGGCTTACTCCTCTTTGAAGATGGTAGCCAGGCTCACGGAGCGAAATGGCAGGACCGGGTCGTCGGCCTGGAGGGAGACGGCGGCGCCTTCAGTTGCATGGGCATGAAACTCCTCGCCGGCACCGAAGGGGGCTATGCCCTTTTTACGAAACCGGAACCGCTCGAAAAAGCCAGCCTTTACGGCAAGCACCCCCGGGGAATGTCGCCGGACCGGGTGACCGTTCTGCAGGAGCAAGGGCTCCTTGATGCCCTCCAACTCGGTTGGCGCCCTTGCGTGGTTAGTGCCGCCCTGGTCAAAGCAAACCTCCCTTACCTAAATGAGGAAATCGCCGCCCGACGGAGAAATGCCCAAAGACTTCGGGAGAACCTGAAGGGACAAAAAGCAGTTTGTCTCCCGGGGGAGGAACCTGGGGCCACCGGTTGCTATCACCTCCTCTCGCTGGTTTTTGACCCCGCTGAAGGAGCGCCGCCGCGAAAGGTGATCCATGAAAGACTGCAAAAATCCGGTCTGGGGGGCTTTATTTATATACCGACGCCAATGCATCGTCTCAAACGTCTCAATCCCCACGAGTACGAAGGGCCCAGAGTTTTTTGGCACGAGACTCTCCGGCAGGCTGGTATGGATTACCGGGAAACCCATTGCCCCGCCGCCGAGTGGCGTTCCGCGCATTCGCTGGAATTTAGTTTTAATTGGACCGAAGAAGCTCCCGAGGCCATGGACCAAATGGCCGAAATTCTTTTGGAATCAGTGAAATCATAATTTATGACAAAAACAACCGATATGCCTTCTCTCCTGGTGGGTTGGACCACCTTCAATTCCGCCGATACGGCCCGCATCTTTGCCCGCCGACTGATCAGCGAAAAAGCCGCCGCCTGTGTTCAAATGGACCAACCAATACTCTCCTTTTACGAGTGGAAGGGAAAGGTCGAAGAAGATGAGGAGTTTCGACTCTGGATCAAAGGTACCCCGGCACAATTTTCCAAGCTCGGCGAGTTTCTGAAAAAACACCATCCCTACGACACCCCTCAATGGGTTGTTTGTGGAGCAGATTTTGTTGAGGAAAAATACTTGCAATGGGCTCAAGCTAATGATTGAGTAGCCGTTTAACCAATTTTACATCATGGCTCAGCATAACAGTTTTAAGAGTGTGGCCTCCGGTGCCGCCGTCAAAAAAAGAAATGTCCTCAAGCGCTTTGAACGCGTGGAATTGATGCGCAAACGCGGTCAATGGAAAGAAGGCGATCGGGTGATCGGGCTTCGCAAAACATTGCCCGAGGAATAAGAAAATTTCCCTCCTCATCCCAAAGCCGCTCTCTTCGGAGAGCGGCTTTTTTCATTTGCTGGCCAAATCGATCCACCAAGTTCCGGCAACAACGATTCCCCCGTCTTCCCACCGCAGAAGGTACATTTGTCCCTCACGGGCCCCAAAGCCCAAGAGATCGGCGACATTCGGCGAATGCGTGACCCATACTTCTTTTCGCTCCTCTTCAAAAACGGCTTGTAAGCGAGCCTCAAGCTCCTCCTCCCCTGGCAAACCCATGTCGCCGGACCGCAGAGGTTCCCAAACCTCGTAACCTCCAAAAACCAACCGCGCGGTGTCCCTCGACCGATAAAGAGGACTGGCGTAGATTCCGGTGAAAGAAATTTCGCCGCCAGCCAGAAATTCTCCCGCTACGGTCGCCTCCCGCCAGCCTTCCTCGGACAAAATCCGCTCGCCGCGTCTCGCCTCCAACTCTTCCTGCGGCATTTCCCCGAAAGCCCGTCCTCCGGTTTTGCCATGCCGCGAAATCACTAACCAAGGGCCCTCTTGTTCCAGCAACTGTCTCCACTCCTCTTTGCCCATCGGTTCCACCGCAGCCTCCGGTTTTTCCGGAAAAAGCGGAAAATCCACTGCCAAAAGCAATGATTTGCCGCCAAGACAAAGAAAAATATTGGCGCAAAAAAGGAATAGTCGCATTCGTTTGACCATTTTTACACCTCCAATAAATGCGCTAAAGGTTCCCGCAAATTCCGTAGCCGCTGGCGGGCAGGCTCAAGATCCTCCGGATAAGTAACCCCGATCCACTCATCCTCCACCGGGACAACACGAACGATACACTGCCCATTGTCGATGCCTGCCTGAATGGCCGCAGGCAGATAAAACTCCATGGAACCGTCCCCGGTTCCTTCCCACTTTTCCAGGAAATGAACAAACTGGACTTCCAGCAAAGGAAAAATATCCGGTTGGCAGCCCCAGGCATTCATGGAAACCAAACTTTGCTCAGAAAAGCTTCGCCCTTGTCCTTCGCCACGGATTTCCCCATCGGCTTGGCGCGCCAAGCCATGGTGTTCCGATACTTTGATCAATCGCTGCGAGATTTCCTCCACCTCACACACCCCGCGCGAGACACCGCCATTGGGCGAAAGAGTACGGTCGAGGCGATAACCCGCCAAAAAATACTCTCCCGGAACTCCTCTACCAAACGCCTCAGCCATTTTCGAAAAAACCGATGCGCCATAGTAATCATCGGCATTTAGTACCATAAACGGCTCTGCCAGGACCTTGCGGGCCGCCCATACCGCCTGCCCCGTTCCCCACGGTTTTTCCCGTCCTGAGACATCGAGGTCAGGAGGACTTTTTTCCGGCAAATCCGTCTTTTCCTGAAACACCAAACGCACCTGCATTGAGCGGGGAACCCGTGGCAGAACGATTTGCCGAAAATCTTTTTCCATTTCCGGACGAATCACGAAAACTACCTTCCCAAAGCCTGCCGCAGCGGCATCGGCCAAGGAGTAGTCCATCAACAAGGCTCCATTCGGACCTACCGACTGCAACTGTTTCAGCCCCCCAAAGCGACTGCCCATACCGGCCGCCATTATCAATAAAGCCAAATTGTTCATATCTTGCTCTTAGGCTAAAAGCAAACGGCTGTCTCCCTCAAGCCTATTAGCGGATTCTGCGACCGAGATAAAAGCGAATCCGCTCTTTCCACCAAGGCGATTGAATCTCCTCTAAAAGGGCAATATTCAATTCCTGCCGACGCTCATTTCCCATTCCCATGGCAATTCCATAATCCTGACGTTGGAAAGTCCCGGGCAAAACACCCAAGTCCGCATCTTTTTGCGTTAGATATTGTAGAATCGGAGCATCGTGAACGACCGCCGCTACCGCTCCTTCGCGCAACAAGTCCAAGGCTTCCTCCAAGCTATCCACCTCCCGAAAACGAAACTGCCGTTCACGCAAATATTCCGCACTGGTTGAGTGAGCAAGCACCGCAGATTCGTAGCGAATCAAATCATCCGGTCCCTCGATGCCCGTGCCCAAACTACTGACTGTTAGCGCCGAGGCAATGGCCGCAGTGAAACTGGAAATGATAATGATCCCCGCAAACATCCAGTACAGAGCCACCACCCGACCCCAAAAGGTGATCGGGGACTTATCGCCGTAGCCAACCGTGGTCATGGTAACCGCAGACCACCAAAAGCTGGAGCCCAAGCCTTCGAGCCAACTTCCGCCAAACTGTTCGGCATTTTTTTTCCGCTCAAAGAGAAGAAGCAGGAACCCCGTCCCCAACAACACCAGGCATAGGGCGAAGACAACCTTGACGAAATCCATCGAAAACAAAGCCCCAGCGGCCCCCCACCAATTCAGAAAACGCGCCTCCGCAGGAACCGCAATCCCCAGGCCGGAGGTGTGAAAGGGATGGGTAAAATCCACGACTCTTTCGCGCTCCGGGGTAATGGTCAGCGCCGCTACGGCAAAATCAGCCTCCCCTACCTCCACCGCATACAACATCTCCCCAAGTCCCATTTCGGTGTATTCGGACTGAAAGCCCAGTCGATCCCCCATTCTTTCCCAAAGCTCGATACTCAATCCGCGGTAAGTACCGGGGGCATCACCCGGCATGACAAATGGCGGGGCCACCCGAACCGCCACTTGGTAAACCTCGGCCTCCCCGGCCTCTTGGGCCAGTGCAGGAAAGATCCCGCCAAAAAGAAAAGGCAGGAGAGTCAAAAATTTCACAAAACGCATATCCGCATAAGAATGCGAACAAACCAAAATCGCCACAAAAAAACCCGGTTCATCGAACCGGGCTTTGGCAAAGAGTATGCGAAAATCAGGCTTTGGTGACCTTGCCCGCTTTGAGGGCTTTGACAGAGACCCACATGCGCTTCACCTGGCCGTTAGGCAGGCGAACACGGACCCGTTGCAAGTTCGGACGAAAGGTACGCTTGGTGATTTTCGTAATATGCGTTCCAATCCCACCACTTTTCTTAGTGAGACCCTTGCGATTGATGATTCCCCCACGAGTGGGGCGTTTACCGGTGATTTGACAAATTCTAGCCATGGGAAAAATGAAATAAACAACCAACACAAAGGTTTTTCGCCGGCGAGGCAAGCTTTTTTCTGGATTTTTTCCGTTCAGGGCGAAGGACGCCCTTCGATCCAAAAAACTTTTTCTTATTGTTGCCCCGAACAATCTTGTCAGCTTAGGGTCGAAAACTTTGTGCCCCTGCACCGCACCTCTATACCCATGATATTAGCAAAGATTCTTTTCCTCTTCCTATTGCCTTTTCTGGTACTCCCCCTTTCAGCCCAAGTGTACACACCAGATCCGGCGCAGCCGATCACCAAAGACCAAAGGTGGCAACAGGAAGGAGCTCTCGCCGTGCGACTGGTCGCGCCCCGTAACGGTGCTGCCACCGCGCCCATCGTTGTGACCGGACAATCAAGTGCCCCCCGGGCCAGAGTCGGGAACCTGACCCACGAAAATGGCCGTACCGCCTTTCCCGGCTCCCAGATCATCGTCCGCTACGGCTGGGAAGGCATGGCCCCGGAAGCGAACGGCGACGACAACGACCACGTGATCTGGATCACCGCCGAGGTCCCCCCCGAGACGACCCCGGGCAACTACCGCGGCGAGATCAACATTACCGGAGCCCCCTCGGTTCCCATACAACTGGAGGTGGGCCAATGGTTGGCTCCCCGGCCCAATAATTACAAAGTGTGGCAGGAGTATTTTCATTCCCCGGAAACCATTGCCCGTTATTACGATGTGGAAATCTGGTCCGATGAACACTTCGAACTCATGGAGCCCTCCCTGAGATTGTTGGGGCAGGTGGGTACCCACGTTATGTATCTGCCCGGAGCGGGGCGAACTCATTTTGGCAACGAACACACCATCGTCCGCTGGATCGGGGACAACCCCCGTGCACAACCGGATTTCTCCGCCGTGCAAAAGTACTTCGAAATGTGGGACCGCCTCGTCGGCCCCCCGCGAATCATTATCTCCTACTCCCACGAACCCAGGTGGTGGACAGAACCTGACCGCTACGATACCATTCAAGTAACGACAAATAATCAATCCGGTCAACCCGGAGGGTCCCTGACCGAATGGCCCCATTATTCCCAGTCCGGCCAAGCGGCCCAATGGAGGCCCTATTATGAGGGCCTGCAGGAACAAATGCAGTCCATCGGTTGGCGCGATTCTGAATTAATGGTGGGCATGGTCGGCGATGACCGGGATTTCGAATCCCGTATCAATTTTTACCGCGAAGTGGCCCCTGACTTGCGCTGGGCGACCTTCACCCACGCCCGCGGAGATCCTGAGATTCCTGACCAATTCGAGGAAAACTGGGTCGTGGCAGGGCTAAATTTTGGCTATGCCGTTCTGCCCTACACGCCCCGGCGAAACCGCGCTCTTAGTGAAGACCCATTGAGCAGCGAAGGCAATTGGAACAACAGTTTTCCCTATCTCTCCTCCATGCGCAGCAGCATTCCGGATAATATGGGCGATATGTACCAAGCGCATCCCTTTTTCTGGCGTTACCTGTCCCTCGCCTCGGTATCCACCTACCGCGGCTTTGCCCGCCAGGGGTTCGACTGGTGGCGGGTCGATGGAAGACCTCTGATCGGACGCTACCACCGCTGGAACAATCTGTTCCGCGATAACACCCGTACGCTTACCCATCCCGGAGAAAATGGTGCCCTAAGCTCCCACCCTCTTGAGATGGCGCGTGAAGGTAATGCCGCCACCGAGGCAATGACGGTTATTCAGGATGCTCTAACTCTATCCGATTTGCGAAGTGAACTCTCCTCTGATTTGAAAGAACTCGCGGAAGAGGCTTATATGGAATACTACAATCCTTTCCAAGCCGTTTACCAAGGTGGCCGAAGGGAGATGCACGACAATATGGCCCGACAGATGAGCCGGGAATGGGAATGGCAAAATACCTTGCGTAAGCTCTATGACGTTGCTGGCGAAGTCGCCGCCGCCACCGGGCAGGAGGCTGATCCGGACGGTCAAACCGCTGCCGTCTCACTTTTCCGCGAGTCCGACGCCCGCACCTGGACCAATCAAGAAGGCCGGGAAATTACCGCAATGTTTGTCTCCTACGACACCAGCGGGGTTAACCTTCTCCTCGAAGACCTTCAGGAGGTCGCCGTGCCCTTGGATTCCTTGTCCCCGGAAGACCAGGAATGGGTCCGGGAAGAGTCGGGTTACCGCATCTGGCGCAACCAGCAAGGGGCCGAAATCGAGGCGCGCCTCATCAACACCGATGGCCAAAACGTCACCATCGAACGCCTTGACGGACAACAATTCGTGGATGTCCCTCTTCGGGCCTTCAGTGAGGAAGATCGCAATTACGTGCGCCAAAACTACTCCCCTAACTAGGCACAAGCACCGAATATTGATAAATTTTCATTACCCCCCCGCAAGCTATTTGAAAGAAAACCTAAAGCGTCAATATTTAAATTCTTAGAACTTAGATTCTGCCTACTACGGATATTCTGAATTGCTATTTTTCTCATTCTTGTTCTGGGGATTTGGGTTTGTTGAAACGGAAGAAATTCGGCGTACATAATCCTGGCAAAGGTGTTTCAAAGGTCAGGCTGGGACGACGTACTTTGCGTGAAAGACAATCTCTTGCTTCCTTCAACAGATGCCCGACGAAAGTTTCTGAACCAAAAACTTGGGCTCTGGTAATTGCCGCAAAAATCTTTTCCCGAGCGCGACGTTCCCCTTCGCTATCGGCCTGCTCACTGAGTAAACGAGTAATCTCCTCCTGTGCCTCCTGTTCATCCAAGTGCCCCTTGCCTTCTCGCGGCATTCGCCCCTGACCCAGCACCAGCATCCGGTAAAACCGCAACACATCGCTGCCCGTATCTTTATCAATCGCGTCCACAATATACCCCAGTTCAGTCACCGGTTCTCCTGCCATCACCGATTCCCCATAACCGCTGTAGGCATATTTTCCCGGATCATCCACCAATCCCGCCCGCACCGGATTCAGATCGATGTAGGCCGCCACCACTTTCAGGGCATTGGCCCGCCCTTCCACCAGGACACTCTTGAACTTCTCACTCCACAGCGGACCATAGCGCCGGTGCTCACTGTTGTACCAG
>JAIUMY010000025.1 GCA_022565335.1 Opitutales bacterium | reverse complement strand
TGGATTTTTGCTTGGAGATTACGTGGATTGCCATCCACGCCTACCTTCGGCCCGTCCCTCCGGGACTTAGGTTTCTTTTCACCTCTCATGCGATGACTTGCCGGTATTCTCTCGCGAAAAGGGTTTCATTTGCCGTTTCACACGATCCATCTGAGCAGAGCCTATCGTCTTGCGCTTAAGTCTTTACTCAAAAACAACTTGAAATTTTCGATTGGGGTTTCCGGGAAAGGTGGGTCAGGAGTCCTGAGCCTTAGGGAAGGGGTTTGCGGGCGGTGATTATCTATCCCCCGGGAGTCGAATGTTCCGGGGTTATTTGCCGGCGCGGTTGCGCATTCTCTGGCGGCGGCGTTGGGCCCGCCATTTTTCCCGGTGCTTGCGGATCCATTCCAGGAGGGCCTTTTCGAACCCGATGTCGAAACCGAGTCGTTCGCTTTCCAGCCATTTGTAGCGGAGAATTTCTTCGCGCTCCGCCAGGAATTCCTGATACAAGCTGGATTTCGTGTAAAATTGGGTGTCCGGTGTATTCATCGAAGAAGACGATTTTTCGGTCTCCGACCCTTTTTTCGGAGCCTTGGATGATTTGTTTGTTGGCGAAGGGCTTGCGGACATGGTGAGGTTTTAAATGCTTTTTACGGCACCTGATTCTTCCTGAATATGAAAACGTTTGGGAATTAAAGTCAATGAGATTTCGAAGAATCGAAAACGGAATTACGAAAAATTTTTGGGTGAAACTTTCTCTAATGCGAAAAAATGAGTTAATCGCCAATCCGGCTGGATGAAATCCCGCGGGGCGAAGTTGGCTTTCGGGTTGGATTTTGCCGTGGTAGGGGTAAAATACTTTGATTAACAAACTCATGGTGACTGAAAAGATCTATTTTGATGCCAACGCCACGACGCCAATGCACCAGCGCGCTTTGGCGGCGTGGAACCGGGTGGAGACCGAGTGTTGGTATAATCCCTCCAGTCCCTTTCGTGAGGGAGGTAGGGCACGAAGGGTTCTGCGGGAAGCGAGGGAGACATTGGCTGGTATCTTGGGAGAGGGGGAAGAAGCTCGCCTGGTTTTTACCTCAGGGGCGACCGAGGCCAATAATATGGTCTTGCGGTGGGCGGCCGAACAGTCTGCCCGCGGAGTGCATCGTCCTGGTTTGTTGGTGGGAGGGGCCGAACATCCGGCGGTTCGGGAGTCGGCTCTGGCTTATTGGCCGGAGGCAGAGATTTTCGTTTGTCCGGTGCAACGTGATGGAAGAGTGGATCTACGGGAATGGGAAAGGTTATTGGCCGGGGAAAAGCCTGGATTTGCGACTTTGATGGCGGCGAACAATGAGACTGGCATTTTGCAGCCATGGCAAGAGGCCGCCCGACTCTGTGCCGAGGCAGGAGTTGGTTATCATTGCGATGCGGTGCAATTGCCGGGTAAGGCTTCCCTTGAAGGGCTGCCCCAATGCCCTTTTTACACTTTGTCGGCGCATAAATTCGGGGGACCTAAAGGGTGTGGGGTTTTGCGTGTGCCAACGAGGGAAAATTCTTTTCATGGCCAACGGGGCGGGGAGCAGGAGGGGGGGGTGCGTTCCGGCACCGAGGCGCCGGCTTTGGCGGCGGCAATGGCCGAGGCTCTGACCGAGGTCCGGGAAAAGTGGGAAACCTGGGCACCGGAGTCCGGGGAGGGGAGGGCTCTCTTTGAAGAGGTTTTACGGCAAACCATTCCGGGGGTACAGATTCTTGGAGAGGGGGTTCCCCGGCTCACTAATACCAGTTTTGTGATTTTTCCCCAGGGGGATCAGTTGCGCTGGGTGCGCTTACTGGACCGCCAAGGGGTCATGGCTTCAACCGGGGCGGCCTGTGCTACCGCGAAGGAGGGGCCCAGTCATGTTTTGGCGGCGATGGGGTATGAGGCCATGGAGGCCCGCCGCTCGGTACGGTTCAGCGGCTTGCCCCAGTATGGAAAGGCGGAATGGGAATTTGCCGCCAAGGCAGTAGCGGGAGCGTGGCAAAAAATAAGCCCCGCTTGAGCGGGGCTTTGGGGGAGAAGCGGATCTGCCTGGAAAATTACTGGTCGGCGTTGGGATCGACGCATTTCGGGCCTTTGAGGGGCTCCTTGACTTCGACGATTACTTCGTATTTCTCGGCCTCGGAGGCATTTTCCTCGATATTGTGCTCATACTTCTCGGGCACATCGTAATCGGGGAAGATCGCATCGACAGGGCATTCGGGGACGCAAGCATTACAATCGATGCAAGTTTCCGGATTGATAAACAAACGGTCCGGGCCTTCGTGGAAGGCCTCTACCGGGCAAACTGCGACGCAGCTGGTGAATTTACAATCGTTACAGAGATCAGTGACAACATAAGCCATAGTGACCAATAGTTAAAAAAAGAAATGAAATTCGCAACCCTTGCCTTGAATTTTTTTCAAGTTTTGTTTGTCGCAAGAAAAACAAGGAGCTTTGATTGTCTTTTTAAAGGTTTTTCCGTAACTTGGATTGATGAATGATACCGTTGCCCCGCCCGTGAAAGTAGATTACACCCAAACTCTGGAGGCTCTCCGGGGAAATATGTCCCTCCGGCTAAAGGGAAAGGGAAAGGTGATTGATCAGGCTTTGGTCTGTTTGTTGGCGGGGGGGCACCTGTTAATCGAAGATTTGCCCGGGGTGGGGAAAACGACTTTGGCTTATTGTTTGGCCAAATCCATCAACGGGAGTTTCTCCCGCATTCAATTTACCAGCGATCTTTTGCCGACCGATGTGACCGGGGTGTCGGTGTATGACGATAAGACCCGCAGTTTTCATTTCCGGAAGGGGCCGATCTTTGCGAATATTGTCCTAGCCGATGAGATCAATCGAACGACCCCCAAAACCCAGTCCAGTTTGCTCGAGGTAATGGACCGGGCTAAAGTCACCGCAGATGGGGAAACCTATTCGGTGGGCTCACCTTTTTTGGTTTTCGCCACGCAAAACCCCGTGGATTACGAAGGCACTTTCCCTTTGCCGGAGAGCCAGATGGACCGTTTTCTGATGCGCGTGAGTATGGGCTATCCTTCGGCGGAGGATGAGGTGAAGGTCTTGCAACTGCCGAAGGCGAACTACGATGAAATGAACCTTGATCCGGTAGTTGAGGTTTCGGTGATCAAAGAAATGCAAAATCATTGCGCGCAGGTTTTCGTAGAGGAAAGTATTCTTCATTACTTGGTTCGTCTGGCTAATGCGACGCGGACGGAGAACCTGTTCAAGTCCGGTATCAGCCCCAGGGGTACGCTCGCGTTGAAAGCGGTGGCCCAGGCGCGGGCGATGTTAGCGGGGCGGGATTTTGTGATCCCGGAAGATGTTCGGGAAGGGTTTTTGCCGGTTCTACAGCACCGTCTTCATCTTCGCCAGCAGACGGGGGACCCCTTTGAGGAGAAGCGCATTATCGGCACGGTGCTGGAGGAAATTCTTGAAAAAATCTCCGATCCCACCTGAGAGGCCCATGGAGACGACCGTTCCAGCTCACCCCGAAGCGCTTTCTCGTTCTTGGCAGGGAAGCAATCAATCAGCACGACAGACGGTTGGCGATATAGGTTCGGGCGGGGATCGCGTGGTTTTTTCCGAATGGGAGGGACCCGCAAGTAAACCAGTGGATCGGGGATCGCGCTGGTTATGGAAATTGTTTCTGGGAATCTTCATACCGCAGGAGCGTCAGCGGTTTTTGCCGACGGCCAGCGGGTATGTGTTGATCATTCTCGCGGTGGGGCTTTGCGCCGCTGCTTACAATACCGGGAGCAATATTCTTTTTCTGGTGCTCGCGCTGTTGCTCTCGCTGTTCATTCTCAGCGGTGTTCTTTCCTGGATGAATTTCCGTAGTCTTCGCTGGCGGGCCGAGGGGGAGCTTCCTTTTCGCTGTGGTCAGCGGGGAACGATTCGGGTTCGCGTTGATAATCGAAAGCGTTACCTGCCTACCGAAGAGGTTTTCTTCAGTTTGCAAGACAAGGAACAAAAGCACCAAGAGGTCATTCCCTTGAAGGTTCCTCTGGCTGCGGGCGAAACGGTATGGGAGCGTTCAATTGTGATCCCCGCAAAGCGAGGTCGGATGAAAGTGATTCTCAGTGGGGCCCAGTCAAAGTTTCCCTTCGGGTTTATGAAAAAAAGCATCGGACGGCCGATACCATTGGAGTTTCCGGTATGGCCCAAACGCATATCTTGCCGGGTTCAGCAACACCCCTGGTCGCAGAAGCACCTTCACGGGGAGACCAGTCGGCATCCTGGCCAGGGGGACGATTTGATTCAGATCCGCCGCTACGAATACGGGGATCCTTTTCATCTGGTGCATTGGAAGGCTACCGCCCGTACGGGTCGCATTATGATCCGTAAGATGGCAGGCGATGAAAAGGAAGGTTTGTATTTTTATTTGGATACGAACAAACGACTGTGGCGGTCGGAGGAGAGCTTCGAGAACTTTTGTCGTTTGGCGGGGAGCTTGGCGGAGAAGCTTTTTGCCGCCGGCCAGTTTCGTGGGTATTTTGGACCAACACAAAGCCTTGCTTTGATTAAAAAGGAAGAGGAGGTCTGGCATTTTCTGGATCTGTTGAGTGGTCTTGCCCGCGAAACGCCGCGACCTTCGAAAGAGAGACCGATTATTCGTAAAAACACCTTGCAATTTGAACCTTATGGAGAAACGGGAGCTCAAGCCATCCTTGCCGGCCAAGTCTTCGCCACCAGCTGAGATTCTCCAATTGCATTGGCAGTTGGGCGTGGTTGGCTATTTGTTGGGCTTTATAGCCTTCAGCGGGTTGTTTGTCACTCCTCTGGCCATAGGGCCCTGGTTTGCTTTCGGTTTAGTGGTGATGGTCGGATTCTTCCTGTTTCCCCGTTGGTCGGGAGCAATCCCTGCCAAGGTTTGGCGTGCTGCGCAAATTCTTGTGGTCGCGGTATTCGGGTTGGATCTGTTTCTCGGCGGGGGCATTATCGAAGCCTTGGTGCGGTTGAATATCCTGTTGGTAACCTATCGGGTGGTATCCCCTCGCTCGCGCCGGGATGACTGGCAATTGGTCTTGGTCGGGCTCTTTCTCATTATCATCAGCGGGGTGTTTTCGGTATCGGCATGGTTTATTCCGCAGGCTCTTCTTTTCACTGCCACCACAATGTTTTTTTTACGGGGGGTAAATCGTCTGGACAGCATGGAGTATCGGCAGGCGGTCCCGCAATATTGGCAAGAATTTCGCTGGAGTAGTTTTTGGGAAGGGACCAACTTCCTGGCCTCCCGAATCCAATGGGCTGTGGGAGGACTGGGGTTTCTCTTTCTGGTGGCCCTCTCCGCCTTGATCTTCGTGGCAATCCCGCGGCTTGACCTGGACAGTCGGTTCGAGTTTTTGCAGGTCCGGGGAATGCAATCCCTAAGTGGCTTTGATGAGGAAATGGGCTTGCAGGACATTACCAATATTCTGCAGGACAATACCCCTGCCTTGCGGGTTGATGTTCCCGAAGACGCTTCCTTACCTGCGGTCCCCTATTGGCGGATGCTGGCCTTTGATCAATATGAAAACGGCCGTTTTCGGCTTTCCCGAAGCGTTGCCGAAAAGCAGGAGTCCTGGCGGGGGCGCCAGGCGACCTCTGTCGATTTTGATTGGGAAAGAGCTGATATTGGGCCCGGCAATGTCAATGCCCGCTGGACATTTTTCCTCGAGCCCGGGGTTTCCCGTTATCTGCCCCTGGGTGGGCCCTTTGGGGAATTGCGTTTGCAGGAGGAGCAGAGTTTCCGCCATGTGCCCGCCCTGCAAATCATTGGCCAACCCTTTGTCAATGGATCCGTTTTCATCTACCAGTTCCGGGGCAAAGGGGTTTTTGCCGAACGGATCCCGGATCCCGAGTTGGCCCTGCGTTTGGAGACGGCCGAGGCTGGTGCGTACCCCCAAACGACGGTGGAATTGCCGGTCAACGAGGCTTCCCGTGAATATTTACAGGAAGTGAATGCGCAACTGCGGGGTGAAGAGGAACTCTCCGCTCTGGGGTATGCCCGCCGGGTCAGCGAGTATTTACAGGAGCGGCACGGGTATAGTCTGCAATCGCAAGTTCCGGGTGGGGATAAGGATATTGTGGTGCGGTGGATGGAGTCCGGAAATCCCGCGCATTGTGAGTATTTTGCGGCCGCGCTAGTCCTGCTTTTGCGGGAGCAGGGAATCCCGGCACGGGTGGCGGTTGGCTTCGCCGGGGGGCGGCGCAACGCTTTCGAGGGGCATATAACGGTTCGTTATTCGGATGCCCATGCGTGGGTGGAAGTCTTCGATGACGGGTATTGGCACCGGGTTGACCCCACCCCATCGGCGGAGGGGGAGGACGGGACCGGGGAAGAATCCGCTGAGGAGAATGGTCTGGGCTTTCTTCAGGATACTGGTTTTGGGGCGTTTTTGGACGGGATGCGAATGCTCTGGTATCGCCGCATTGTCAGTTTCGATGAAGCTGAGCAAAGCGATTTTTTCACCCGTCAACGGGAACGGTTGGAAGCTTTGGGGGAAGAGATAAAAGCGGCGGCGGTGGGTGTTCGGCAAGCGGTTATGGATTGGTTGCGAGGCCCCTGGGATCTCCGCCGCGGGGCGACCCTTTTAGGCCTAATCTTGTTTTTGGCGTTGGCTATTGGGGTGGCCAGGGTTCTGCGTTGGCGATGGAAATTTTGGTGGTGGCGTTGGCGCGGAGGAGCAGCGGCCCGTCACCCGATTCGGGAAAAAGCCAGCCGCGGTCTCCGTCGCCTCCAGCACCAAAGGGTCTCCGGGCCAGAACGCAGAGATAATCTGGCGGAAATCGAGAAAGCCTTGTTGATTTTCCGCTACGGGCCCGAAGCACAATGGCCGGACAGTCCCACCAAAAGCTTAGACCAGCTTCTGTTGAAGTTAAAAAGGAATTAAATAATTTAATAAAGGGAGGCTTTTCTATTCGAGAAAGTTTAAGGCTTGCCAAAAATCCTCTTTAGGCGTTTATAGCTTATTAACATTCTACTAAAACTTTTTATGAAATGTAATAAGATCAAACTTTGGGCGTCTTTTCTACTTCTATCCTCTGCTCCATTTCTTTCTTCTCAGACCGTTTCCAATAATGGGTATTTGGGAGGAACGATCCATGGTGGTAAGGATACGGTTATCGGTGAAATCGATTTGTTTTTACCATTTCATTCCTCGGGAAATCGAATTTTTTACTTGGCCCCCAAGTTTTCCCAGGCTGATGAAGGGATAACCAATGGGGGCGTTGGTGTGGGGATGCGCCAGGTGGTTCCCAATGAGGGAATGGTTCTGGGGGCGGCCCTTTTTTACGACAGTCTTTGGTCGCGCCGGGATGAACAATACAACCAGGGCGGGCTTTATTTGGAGGCGTTGCATCCATGGTTTGAATTGCGGGGGAACTATTATCTCCCGGAGAGCGGGGAGAACGCCTTCGCGACCCGCGCGTCGGATGTTTTTGGTACGGGAAATCAAATTTTGCAAAATACCGAGCAACGCTTCGAAGCGGCCTTGGAGGGGTGGGATGTCTCGCTAGGGCGTGCCATTGCCCTTCCGGAAATTCCGGGGCAATTTTATGTGGAAGGAAGTTATCGTCGCTACTCCAATCCTTTTGGTTCATCCGTCGGTGGGGTTGGAGTGGCTTTGGAGTATGCGCCGGTTTCTTATCTTCGCATTGGGGCGGCTTACCATGAGGACAAGGATTTTATCGGGGATCGTTGGTTTGGTTCTGTCCGGATTGAAATTCCACTGGGGCAAGAAACGCAGGATCTTCGTGGAGGGAATGGATCCCGGGCACTTATGTATGCGCAGGTCCGACGCAGCACGCGGGTGATCACCAGTGAAAGTGACTGGATTGAAAACCCTGACGGAACTCCGCAGGTATTCCTGAGCAATGTTTTGTTTGTAGACAATGTCGACGGCGGGGCCGGTGGTGATGGGACCTTTGAGAATCCCTTTGAGGAAATTAGCACTGCGACCTTAGCCGCGGCGGTTGGGGAGACGATTTATATGCGACCGGGAGGCGGTTCCTATGATGGGAATGTTGTTTTGGGGGAGAGTGTTTCGATTATCGGAAACAACCCCTTCGAACTCTTGTATGGTGGGGCCACCGCCAGTGGAAACTCCGTTATTGATGTTACGGGAACATCGGCGGGCATCACCTTTAGCACCACCGGTTTAGCGGATTCGAATAATCGCGAATTCTGGATCGAAGGCGTCGACTTTGTGGGATCCGGGGCGGCGTCCTTTACGGTGCGGGTACGCGATGCCCGTAGCGTGGATTTCTCTATCAACGATGTTAATTCGGTTCGCTTTGCGTCGTTTGAAACCAATATTTCCTCCGATGCCGAGCTGAATTTGCTGATTCGGGACAGTGTTTTCAATGACAACTCAGGACCTGCTCAATCCACTGAGTTACAGGAAAATGACGGAACTTTGAATTGGGTGATTGAAAACTCCTTCTTCAATACTGTCGGGCCGATAAACACCTCTGGAACGGGCAGTACCACCCTGCCCTGACTTTCTTGAATCCAGTGCCCGATGGTGTCTCTGGTGGTCAAATTTGTTTTCTCAACAGAAAACCTATTTCTGTTTTTATGAAATTTAAATCAAAAGCACGAATAATTCTATCTTTTTTAAGTGGAGCACTCCCGGTGGGGCTTCATGCGGGAGATTCCTTAAGGCTGACTCCCGCCGATTTGCTGGCCAAAGCGGCGGTCAACAATCTTGATTTGGAAGTGCAGATGTTGGAGCGGCAAATGAGTGAGGACCGGGAAATCATTGCCGGGGAGGATATGGTGCCGGTGTTTTTTGTGGATACTGGTTTTGATTCTTCGGACCGGCGACTGAATCAGCGGGAATTTTTGGGAGCCGGGCAAATCCGGGAGTTTCGGGAAGACCGTTTGAATATCTCCACAGGAGTTGAGGGCATGATGGAAGCCGGAACCCGCTATCAATTGCGAACGGGGACGAGTCGGATAAAAAACTCCAGTAATGCGGCGGCGACGGCGCCTTTCCGACCGGAGTATCAGTCGGTGACGACTTTATCGGTAACGCAACCCCTGCTTCAAGGCCGGGGCCGGGAGGTGACCTTGGCCCCGCAGCGGGTACAGCGTACCGAAACGATGGCGGTAACCTGGGAAAACCGGGGGGTGTTTGAACAGGTTGCCGCACGTATTCTTTCGGCTTCATGGGAAAATCACTTTGCTTGGGAAAATATCCGGGTAAAAGAGGAAGCGCTGGAATTGGCGCAAACCCTTCTGCAAGAGAACCGCCGACGGGTGGAAGAGGGAATGATGGCCGATATTGATGTCACCCAGGCGGAAGTCCGGGTCGCCGAGGCCCGGGAGGAGTTGATTGAGGCCCGTGCCCTTTATCGGCAACGCCAAAATATGCTTTGGGATTTAACCCACCGGGAACCGCGCCTGGACCGAACGCCTATCGAGGTGGTGGGATTGGAGACCGCCTTGCCGGAGCCGGTTCTTGAGCGGATGGATCTGGTGCAAACGATGCGGACGAGAAATCCCATTTACCAAAGCCAACTAGCCCGGGCCGAAGGGGAAGACGTACGTTTGCTTTTCGCCGAGAATCTGGCGTTGCCTCAACTGGATTTGACCGGCAGTTTGGGCTACAACGGGCTGGAGGAGACTTTTGGAGAAAGTATAAGGGATTATGGGGATCGGGATCGTCCGGATTGGGGGCTGGGGCTATCCTTGCGAATGCCTTTGGACCGTTCCGTTGATCAGGCCCGGGTGCGGGAAGCCCGGGCTGGCAAGAGACAGGCGCTGTTGCAGATTCGCCGGACTGAAATGGAATTGTACACTGTCCTGGAGAATCTTTTGCATGATATTGAGGATGCCCGTGAGCGGGTGGGTTTGGTTAACGAGTCCGTACGATTGGCCGAAGAAGCTTTGCGGGGGGAACAGCGCCGTTTGGACAGCGGATTGACGACAACCTATAATGTATTGAATCAGCAACGGGAACTGAGCCTGGTTCGTACTCGAGCGTTGTCGGCGGAAGTGGCACTACAACGAACCTTGATCGACGTCCATTTATTGCAAGGCATTTTGAGCGAAAAGATGGGTTTCACCTTTACTCCGTAAAGTTTTTTTATGCGCCGTCTTTCAATCCTGCCTTCCTTTTCTTCGTTTTTCTTGGCGCTGTTTGCCTCGACTTCTCTGCTTTCGGCAAATTTGCCGGTAGTGGAAGGTTTGGTCCAGCCTTACCGGGAGGTTATAGTGTCCAGTCCGGTGCAAGCGGTCATCATCGAATTGCCGGTGCGCGAAGGGGATACGGTCGTGGCGGGAGATCTGTTGCTGCGTTTATACGACCAGCCCGAGGTCTTGGAAAAAAAACGGACGGAGGCGGCCCTGGAAAAACGGGAATTTGAAAACCGCGGGGCGCAGAATCTGTTTGCCGAGCGTTTGATCAGTGAGGATGAAGCGTTGGCGCGGCGGATCGAATTGGATTTATCGCGTTTGCAATTTGAGTTGGCGGCCGAACAGGTAGAGCGCCGCCGGATCCTTTCCCCTCTTGGGGGAATCGTGGTTGAGCGTCATCTGGAGGAGGGGGAGATGGCCACCGTCGGGCAGGAGTTGTTTCGGGTGGTGGATCTTTCGAGGGTGTATGTGCAGCTTTTCATGACCCTTCCGGAGTCCCGGGCTTTTCCGGTGGATCAGGCAGTGGAGGTCTTTTTTCCCGAAACCGGGGTACTGGAACCTCTGCACGGTGAAGTTGTTTTCATCGATCCACGGGTCGATCCGGCCAGTGGCTTATTGCGGGTGCGGGTTTTGGTGGATAATGAAGACGGTCTGGCCAAGCCGGGAATTCGGGCGCAAGTCCGACAAAAGGGGGCGGAGCAATGAGTTCCGGGAGGGAATCGCTCTCGCGCGGGGAAGTTTTGCAAAAGCTGCAGGAATTGCGGGGATTCGCTGGTGATCCGCCGGCTTTCTGGCTTCGCTTGGCGGAGTTGTCGCTGACTCTTTCCGGAGGGATTCGGTCCCGGGTGGTGGTCAAACTGGAAAAGGGCTGGAGTGTTTTGGCTTCGGCCCCGGAGGGGCGCGCCCATCCCAAGGGGTTTTGGCAGGAAGAGTTCGACCAACAGGCCGGGGTTGTTTTAGCAAGGGGCGAACCGCAGACGGTGTCGAATGAGGGGTCCGGCCAGGTGCATTATTTTCTTCCGCTGATTCTGGCCGAAACGCGGCAACCCTGCCTTTTGGAAATCGTAGGGGAGCCCAACGAAGCGAGTTTTACCGAGGACACCCTTTTACCTCTGTTGGCGGATGCGCCGGCGGTATATCAACGGCATCGCAATGCCCTGCAATGGAAGAATGAGTCGGAGCGCATGGCCAAGGCGCTGGATTTGCTGGCGGTGGTCAATGCGCATCACCGCTTTCAACCGGCGGCGATGGCTTTGGTGAATGAGGTAGTGCAGCGACTGGGGGCGGAACGGGTCACCTTGGGCTGGCTGGCGCGGCCTTATGTCAAGGTGGTGGCGGTGAGCGGGACCGAGCGTTTTCAGCGAAAAATGCAGGTGCTTCAGCAGTTGGAAGCAGCCATGGAGGAGTGTCGGGATCAGGATGAGGAAATTCTTTTTCCGGAGGGTTTGGAACAGGAAACGGTGACCCGGGACCATGCGGAATATGCCAAACAGGCGGGTAACGGTTGTCTGGTTTCGGTGCCGTTGCGACATGAAAACGAAGTGGTGGGGGTGCTGACGGTGGAGCGGGAGACGCATCCTTTTGTGGAAGCCGAGGTGTTGGCCCTGCGGGTGATCGGAGACCAATTGACGCCCCGATTGCATGATCTCCGCTTACAATCCCGTTGGTTTGGCTATCGCTGGGCGCAGAGTTGGCGCCGAGGGGCGGCGTGGGCGGTCGGTTCCCGGCATACCTGGTGGAAGGTGGCGGCGATTGTCGCGGCGTTGGTGCTGGCTTTTGCGTTGTTCGTTTCCTTTCCGTATCGGGCCAGTTCCACGCTTTTGGTTCGCTCGGAGAGCATGGCTCACCTAACCGCACCTTTTGAGGGGTATATTGCCGGATCGCAGGTCCGACCTGGCGATTTGGTTGAGGCCGGACAGGTTTTGGCCTCGCTGGATGACCGGGATTTGTTGATCGAACAGGCCGAAGTTCTGGCGGAAATTCGCCGTTATCAAGCGGAGGCGGAGTTGGCTGAAGCGGAGGGCCGTTTGGCCGATCTGCGGGTAGCGCGGGCGTCGCGGGCCCAAAGTGAAGCGCGGTTACAGTTGTTGGAGCACCGTTTATCCCGCTCGGAACTTCGGGCTCCCTTCACCGGGGTAGTGGTACAGGGGGATCTGCGGGAGCGTATTGGGTCTCCGACCTCTCCGGGTGATGTGCTTTTGCAGGTTTCGGAATTGGCGGGGCTGTATTTGGAAATCCGCCTGCCGGAACGGGATATTGATTTGATTGAAGGATTTGAAACCGGACGGGTGGTTTTTTCCAGTCGGCCCGATGTGAAATTTCCCTTCCGGATTGAACAGGTATCACCGGCGGCCTATCCCGATGGGGAGGGCAATGCCTTTGTGTTGCGGGCTCACTTGGAGGAATCAGCGGACTGGTTGCGTCCGGGAATGAGCGGGGTGGCGAAGATTGACGCAGGGAATCGGACGCTGGCTTGGCGGGCCACCCACCGCATTGTGGATTTCCTCCGGATGCGATTCTGGTGGTAGGGAAAGGTTGCTGTTATGGGTGAAGATCGGAAATTATTCAGCGAATCCTGGCATCGGGTGGCTCCGCAGAAAATCCGCCTTCGCCCTTCGGTGAAGGTTCGCAAGCAATACTTTCGCGGGCAGTGCTGGTTTGTGGCGAATGATGCCTACAGTGACCAATATTTTCGGTTTCGCCCGGAAGCCTGGGCCTTTATCCGGAGGTTGGACGGCACCCAAACGGTGGAGGAGATCTGGCAATCCACGCTAGACCGGGAGGGGGATCAGGCGCCGGGGCAGGGGGAGGTTATTCAAATGCTGGCCAACCTGTACCAGAGCAATTTGGTGGTCAGTGATTTTCCGGCGGATGTAGCCCAGCTCTTCGAGCGGCAAAAAAAACGCCATGCGAGGGAGTGGAAATCCCGTTTGTTCGGGATTTTCTTCCTGCGAATTCCCCTATGGGATCCGGATAATTTTCTGAACCGTACCTTTCCCTATGTCAAATGGCTGGTCAACCCGCTCGGGGCCCTGCTTTGGTTGGCCCTGGTGGGCGGTGGTCTGGCGGTGGTGGTGGCCAACTGGGAGGAACTTTTTGCCCGGGGACAGGGCGTTCTGGCCCCGGGGAACCTGCCTTTGCTGTTATTGGCTTTCGTCATTGCCAAGGTGATTCACGAATTTGGCCATGGGTATGCGGTTAAGCGGTTTGGTGGAGAGGTCCATACCATGGGGATTACTTTTTTGGTGTTTACTCCGATCCCGTATGTCGATGCCTCGGCGGCCTGGGCATTCCGGGAACGGTGGAAACGGATTTGGGTCGGGGCTTCGGGGATGATTGTGGAATTGGCCATTGCGGCCATCGCCGCTTTCGTCTGGGCCGCTACCGGGCCGGGGCTGCTCAATGCGTGGTGTTTCAATTTGATGGTGGTGGCCTCGGTTTCGACGATCCTCTTCAATATCAATCCTTTGCTGAAGTTTGACGGGTATTACATTTTGTCGGATCTGACCGATACTCCGAATTTGCAGCCGCGTTCGTTCAAGCAAATCGGTCATGTGGTGGAGAAGTATGGCTTTGGCGGCAAGCATTCAGAGAAACCATCGAATGGGTTGGGCGAGGCCATCTGGCTGTTTTTCTTTGGGGTGGCGAGTTGGACCTTTCGCTTGTACATCACCTTTGTCATTATCATGTTTGTTGCCGACCGGTACTTGGGGTTGGGATTTATTGCAGCGGTTTTGACGATTATCGGGCTTTTTGTGATTCCGGCGACGAAGGGGATAAAATTTCTTTTCACTGAGCCCCGTATTGAACGGGTTCGTAATCGGGCTTTTGCGGTGACGGCAGGTTTTATCGGGCTGGTTTTTCTCCTTTTGGGCGTGATTCCCGCTCCCCGGTATTTCCACGCCCATGGGGTTCTCTTTGCCGAGGATGCGGTGTTTTTGGTCGCGCGGACGGATGGGGAAGTGGTCTTGCATCAGGGACATTTATCGGAAGTTGAGGCAGGCGACTTGTTAATTCGTCTGGAAAATCCTGAACTCGGCATGACGCGTCGGCAATTGGAGGCGGAAACGGCTTTGCTCGAAGCGATGAGTCGGCGATTGCTGGCCGCGGAGGGTATTGGACGGGAGGTTTGGCAGCAAAGGTATGACGCCAATGTGATGCGGTTGTTGGAGTTGTCCGAGCGCGAACAGGCGGTCGAAATCCGAGCCCCGCGCAGCGGTCTTCTAGCGGCCGGGCAGGCGGATGACCAGTTGGGGCGCCGGGTCAACCGGGGGATGATCCTGGGCGAAGTGGTTTCCGAGGGGAGCTGGCATTTTTTCGCGGTGGTGGGGCAGCGGAATGCCAATTTGCTTTTTGAGGAAGGTTTGCGCAATCCCCGTATCCGGTTTTACGGATCTTCCGGAAACGAAGTCATTCCTGAAAGTGTACATATTGTCCCCGGGCAACAAGAGCGTTTGCCTTCACCCGCCTTGGGATGGGCTTCGCAGGGACCGATTGAGGTACGGGAGGATGACGGGCAGGGCGTTCGCGCGGTCGAACCCTTTTTCCTCGTTCGGATGGATTTGGAAGGGGAGGGGGCCCCGCTTCACCATGGCCGGACCGGACGGGTACGGTTTCAGGTGAACCCCGAACCCTATTTACACCAGTGGTACCGGAAGTTGCGCCAAATGGTGCAGGATCGTTTTCAATTGTAGGGGAACCATGTCCGAACCTGCGATAGCCCACCAATTTTCTCCTCCCCGCAGGGACGCCTTGCGGTCGGAAATCCGCAAGGTAGAGAAAGTGCCGGCGGGGTTGGATGCGATTTGGGATGATCTCAAGGGTTTTTGGAAATCGCGCTTGAAACATTCCCGGGAATTATGGAAGAAGGCGGGCGAAATCGAAGCGGCGATGCAACGCTGGGAGGCCCAAAGCGATCGTGAGTTGCGCGATGCTTTGCATACGCAGAGGCAGGAAATCCGGCGAGCCGGGAGCCATTGGAAAACCCTGTTGCCCGATATTTTGCCGCTCCTTGGGGATTTGGCGCGTCGGCGACTTGGCTTGACCCCTTACCGCACCCAGTTGATGGGGGCCTTGGCCTTGGCCGAGGGGAGTTTGGTCGAAATGGCGACCGGGGAGGGAAAGACCCTGACCATTGCTCTGGCCGCCGCGGCGGCGGCTTGGACGGGAAAGCCCTGTCATGTGATCACGGCCAATGATTACCTGGCCCGCCGGGATGCGGCCGAATTGAATCCGTTTTTTTCCGCCTGCGGGGTTACCGCCAAGGCGGTTCAGGCGGCTATGGAGGGCGCCGAGCGCAAACAAGTGTATCGCGCGGGGGTGGTTTATTGTACCGGGAAGGAGTTGGTAGCGGATTTTCTCCGGGACCAGTTGGCATTGGGGCCCCTCTTTCATTCCGGCCGTCGGGCGGTCGCCCGCTTGGGCGGGAAGGTTCTTAACGAACGAAGGAGTGTTTTGCGCGGCCTGCATACTGCGATCGTGGATGAGGTTGACAACCAACTCATCGATGAGGCGGTGACGCCTTTGATCATCAGTCGCCAACAGGAGAATGAAGCCTTGGAGGAAGCTTGCCAGGCGGCGGATTCCTGTGCGGCAACTCTTTTGCCGGGGGAGGATTATGAGGTCGATTCCCGGTTCAAGGAAGTTACCTTGCGACCCCAGGGGCGGGAAGCGGTGGCCGAATTTTGTTCCCGGCAGAAAGGGTTCTTGGCGGCGGAGGATTGGGTGGTCGACTTGGTGCGGCAAAGCTTGCAGGCCCGGCATTTCTTTTTGCGTGATCAACAATATGTGATGATTGACGGAAAGATAGTCATTGTGGATGAATTTACCGGACGCCTCATGCCTGGCCGGAGTTGGCGGCTGGGGCTCCATCAAGCGGTGGAAGCCAAGGAGGAAGTGGATCTCTCCCCCCCAACGGAAACCCTGGCGCAGGTGAGTTTTCAGAAGTTCTATCGGTTTTTCCATCATTTGGCGGGAATTACCGGAACGGCGAAGGAGGGCCGGAGGGAGTTTTGGCGGGTTTATCGATTGCCGCTGCGTATCGTTCCGCGCCATCGGCCGAATCAGCGAAAAGATTTACCGCCCCGTTTTTTCGCCCGCGAAGAGCCCAAATGGGCGGCCATTGTAGAGGAGATCGTCGCCATTTACCAATCCGGGCGGCCGGTGTTGGTCGGAACCCGGAGTGTTGCGGCGAGTGAGCACCTGGCCCGTTTACTGGAAAAAGAAAATCTGGGTTTTTCCATTCTCAATGCCGTTCGCCATGAAGAGGAGGCGGGGATTGTCGTGCGGGCGGGAAATCAGGGGACCATCACCATTGCCACCAATATGGCGGGTCGGGGCACTGACATTCGGCTCAGCAAAGAGGCTCGCGAGGCCGGAGGATTGCACGTGATTCTGACTGAAGGGCACGAATCCCGGCGCATTGACCGGCAGTTGATGGGGCGGGCGGGGCGTCAGGGGGATCCGGGATCAACCCGTCTTTATTCGGCCCGGGAAGATGAACTCTGGGTTAGGAATCAAAAATTTGTTTCGACCGTGTTACAAAAGGTTTTAAGGGTCAGCGGGCTCTTAGCCCTCCCCGGGGCGGCAAAATTTCTTTTTCTCAGAACCCAGAGAACCGCTGAAAAAAAAGCTCTGAAACAGCGTTACCAACTGATTAAGAAGGATATGGAGATCTCGCAGCAAGTTATCGGCGGGGCCGGAAAAAACTTCCAATAGATCAAAAAAAGCTTGTTTTCTTTTGGTAAAGGAGTAAAAAGGGTATCTATCTAAATTAAAAATCTTGAAAAATTCTCTCCATTTCAAAGTTGAAGGCCTTGAAAGTCGGATTCTGCTCTCCGCGACCCCGTTGGGCGATGGAGATGTATTTGAAGAGGAGGAATCTTCCCAAATTGCGTATTGGGAGGAAATGGTGGACGAGAATGAGCTTTCTGAAGAGGGTGGGGACGAAGATCTTTTTGCTGCGGCGGAGCCGATGGGCGAACCGGTTGCGGATCCGGCTGCCGGTTCTTCAGCGTTCTCGTTGGAAGTCTCGGATCCTATTGTGTACCTTGGAACTCTTTTCAGTGCGACGGAGAAAACCTCTCTGACTTTGGCGCCGGAATTGGAACTTTCCGGAACGGAGGTAAGTGGGGTCCTCATTCAGGTGCGGCATGGGGCTCTGGGAGATCAGGTGGATGCTGATGACCGCCTGGTATTTAATAATGATTTGCTGCCCACTGGCGTTACGGGGAGTTTTTCGGGAGGGGATTTGACTTTTTCGGGGGCCGCTTCGGTGGTTGACTACCGTGCTTTGTTGCGTTCGGTGCAGTTCGAGCATGAGGATCATGCAGCCGCCGATCTGTCCGAAAGGACGATCAATTGGGAGATCACTTTTGCCGATGGTGACAGTGAGGCCGAACCCGTCGTTCCCGATACCGTCATTGCCGACGAGATGATCCTCCGAATGGCCACTTTGGACGAGGGGATTGAGGGGATCTTTGAAGATTTGGACGATGTTTTCGGCGATTTATTCGAGCATTTTTTCAATCAGGTTGGGTCCGGGATGTTTTCTTCCTGGCAGCCCAACAATAGTTTGGTTCCAGAAGAGATTCGGGAGAGCACGGATATAATCCCTTACATCAATAGCAATTTCCGGGACCTTATTTTCCCGCAAAAGTTTGTTGAGACCGATGACGGCGTAGAGCAGCGGAATGACTATGGGATTACCTTGCAGCCCTGGGATGTTGGCCGCTTTTTTGATCTAGGCGAGGTGTTCTCTCCGGATTCGCCTTTATCCGGATTCCCTTTTTCCTATCTAAGTGAAATCGGAGATGCGCTGACCGACCGTTTCAATTTCATCGCTGGCACCATTCTGGATGCCGATACATGGGATGTTTCGGTGGCGTTCCTGCCCATGGGAACCACTGGGTTTACCATGGCGGTGGAAATATCCGCCACCAAGGATGTTGGGGATTTTGTTCTGGAGCTGGGGTTGCTGCAGGATGACCTCGGTTTGCGATTGACCGAAGATCTCACTTTTGGTGCCGGTGGGGGCGTTGAGTTAGCCTTCAATCTGGATGTCGACCTGGCAGATTATCTTTTCGATGACTCCTCCGTTGCCGACGCTAACATACTGTTGGAATTTGAGAACATTCGTGGTACCGCCGGATTCCAATTCAGTGATGAAAATCTGGCCATTGAAATCGGGATGCTGCGCGGGACGACCGTGGATATGAGTGGACGCCTCTTCGGTGCTCTGCCCATGGCGTTTACCGGAGAGGTGCAACAGCGGCAATTGAATTCCTGGCAAACGAGTCATTTCGGAAACTTCTTTGCCGATGGCGGGGAGATTCAATTGGAAATTCCGATTGCCGCCTCGTTGTTCGGTCAGACGGTGACGGAGCCCGATACCAAGATCGAAGTCTTTGTTGAGGATATTTTTGCCAATACCACTCCCATTTACACCGCGACTTCCTACGAGCGGGTGCAGGCCTTTTCACTGATTGATCCTGAGGAAGTGATCCAATCCATTCTGGATGCCGGGGATATTTTCCGGCTCCTCCAAAATAGTGGAGAGGAATTGTTTGGGATTCCTCTGCCTTTCCTGGAAGACATTGATCTTGGAGAAGTGTTCTCCTGGGCTTCCTTGTTTGCCTCGGAAATTGGTGACCTGATCGATATCAACGAGATTCTTTTGGTCACTCCGGGTACCGATGCTTTGACCGATATCCGCCTTGATCCGGACTTTGAAGGGGCGTGGCTGTTTGATGGCAGTACGGATGCCCTGATTCGAAATCAAATTCGCATTGCCCTGGTTTTGAACAACGATCTCTCAAATTACCGGGAAATCACGATTGCGGAAAGTTCTTCGCGGAATGTTCTCAATGACCTTGTTGCTGACATCAATGCGGCTCTGGATGCCATTGGTGGATTGTACGGACCTGCCAACGGTGGCTTGCGGGCTTTGAATATTTCCGAATCTCTGGCCTTTTTTGCGCCTTCCGGCAGCGGCATTAGCAGCATGCATTTGGTACCTCATCCCGAGGCACCGGGGGATCTGCAGAAATTCAGTTTAATGACGGAGGAATTGGTCTTCCTCGATGCCCCGGTTGGCTCGGGTTGGAATTCTTCTTTCAAGCTAGATCCCACCAACCCATTGGTCGGTGACGTTTCTCTGTCGGTCACAGTGGACGATACTACGGAGATCATTACTTTGAACCGGGTTGCTGGCGAAACGGCCAATGCAATGTTGGTCCGATTGGCGACCGCTTTACAAAATGCGTTTGGGGAAAATAAGGTAGATGTTTTCGCCCTGGTGGAAGGGCTGACGGGAGAGTTGGAAGCGACTGCGGAGCCAACCGCTCCTTTTACTCTCCGCCTGCAACGCGGGGAGGAGGCGAATCTTTTGGACCTGAATTTTGTTGATTTGGAAACGGCCGGTAAGGTGGTGCCTCTCGGGTTCTTTGTGGGGGACAATGCCTCCACCCCGCGGCCGGGAGATTTGCTGACGTTTCAGGATTTTGTCGATAGCTCGATTATCGGACGAGTTCCCGATGCCTATTCCTATAATCCGACAACCGGGGTTGTGTCCTTTGGCTTTTTTGAAGGAATGCAGGATGGCGACACCATTACCGCTGATCTGGACTTAAACCTAACCTTTGCTTCGGTCAGTCAGATTTCCCCGAATGCCACGGCCCAAGTAACCCTCCATCCTGAATTCGGGTTTGGGTTTGTGATTGATTTTCTTCTTCTGCCAAAGGACCCCATAACTTTCAGCAGTGATTCGTTTGAACCTTCCGGTTCGTTTACCCTTAGTGGGGATGCTGAGTTTACGGTCAATTTTGTTTTGGGCAATGAGTACGATGTGGTAGTGGAAGCTTCGGATACAACGGGCAACACCTCATTGCAGGATTTGGTTGGCGACATCAATTCCGCCTTGCGGACGGCCACCAATGTGGCGGATGGAAGTACTGTTAATTTGACCTTGGATTCCTTTGTTGCCTGGGCGAATGGGAATCGTATTGAGTTTACCAATGCGCTCCATCTGGGGAGCCAAAGTTCACCATTCCTGTTGGAAAATGAGAATGGGGTCCTGGAAGAGAATGTGGTTATCGCCCTGACCCTTGGCGATGCTGATTACCTGATTCCCCTTTTTGCCGGTGCGACCCAGGATTTTACCAATTTCGGCCAATTGATTGGGTATGTGAATACCCAAATGGCCAGTGCCTTTATTGATATCGACGAAAACGGCGAAATCAGTTCCGGCGATGAGTTGAGCAGCTTGCAAGGCTTGGTTTTTGCCACGACCTTCAGCGGACAAACCGAAGCGTTCCATTTATACACAACGGGACCGCCGCAACCCCATTGGCCATTTACGGCGAACATACTGGCCCCGGAGGGTGAAGTATTTGCGGAAGAGCTTAACTTTTCCGGGCCGACTTTCCAAGGTCAGTTGCGTTTGACCTCGTCGGTGGAAGGAGTGGAAACCCGAATTCGGGGATTTGATGGGGACGATCTGGAGGAGGATGCCGATTTGGTATTTGGGAAATTGACTTATGATTTGCCGACCGCAGTGAGTGGAACGGCAAGCTTGGGATTCAATCAGATTCATTTCGGCGAATTGGGGAATAGTGGCCAGTTCAGTGTCGAGGTGGCGGCCCGGGAAATTGTCCCCTCCACGGGAGCACCTTTTTCGGTAAACGATGTCCTCTCCGAGCCTGCGGACACTTTGAGTATCGAAATCTCCGGGTATCCCCTGGATTTCTGGATCTCTTTGGAAGATATTTCCGCTCCCGGAGTAACCATCGATGAATCGGCCAGTATTCGCTTCACTATCCCGGATTTCCGGGATATCCGTATCGAAAAGTTTGTCGATCAAAGTCTCCCCATTCCCCTGTTCCACTTGGAATTGGTGGATGGCGTTCCCAACGGAAACATCAAGGAAGACACGACCGTGACCTTCTATAATGAAGGGGACAAATATGAGGTTACCGTTACCGTGGCCGAGGCTGCGGACTTTACCGAATTTGCCGAATTGGTGGCCCTCTTCAACGAGAAACTGGAAGAGGCGGTGCTTAACGAAATTGATGGGGTTACCTTCGATGTCAGCGACCAATTCAACTTCCGGGCAGAACGAAATCTCCTCCAGTTACAGGTTCTGAGAGAGGTTTCGAATCCTGACTATGTGGTTTTGGACATCCTGCCGGATTTACAGGCCTTCGGCACGATTGGTTCCCAGACGGGTTTCTCGACTCAATCGGTGGTGGATGGGATGTTCCTGGCGTTGGCCGGATTTGAAGACCTATTCGCCGACCCCGATAGTTTCTTCTCGCAACCTCTGCCGATCATCAATACCGCGATGAACGCTTTCTGGCATCTGCCGGGAGATTTCGCCGCCCGCATCAGCACCTTGCAACAGAATCCCGCCTCATCGGCCGACCAATTGCCCGGGCGCATCGCGCAAGCGTTTGGCCTTTCCGCCTCCGAAGTACAGGTTGTATGGGACGATGACCATGAGGCGTTCCGCATCGAATTTTCCTTCATTACCGGAACCCGCGTTGACCGTCCGGTGGATATCAACCCCAAGACCTTTGCCCAATTTGCCGAGGGCAGTGGGGATGGTCTGGATCGCTTGATTGATGGGGCCAATCGTTCCCCGGCAACCTTCCAGGGATTGGTCACTTTCAACATCGCCCTGGGTATCGATTTGACGAATCCATCGGAGCCGCGCTTCTTCCTCTACGAATTCGAGGAGGGAACGGAAGGCGATCCGGATACCGGCACTTCGATCTCCGTGGACTTTAACATCTATGCCGAAGGCATTGATTTTACCTCCAGCAAAAAGGCGCTCGGTCTCTTTATTCGTGATGGTATCGCGATTTTGGCGGGGGAACCGCAAGAGCACAACGGGGAAACCGTTTATCTAAATCTGGAAGATCAAAACCGGACACCCTTCCTACTACATTTACATGAACAGGATTTTGCCAATCTAACCATGCGTTTGGGGCAGGGGCAGGCATCGACTTCCGATGGAAAATACTATCTTGGGGGGACTGAGGAGACTGGGGAAACCGCATTCTCCAATGAAGCTTTTGATCGGGAAATAATCGGCTCGGTACAGGTCGTCCTACCCATTTATACGCCTACCGAAACGATCAATCTCTTCAGTAACCGGATGGTCGAAGGGTTAACCATCATTGATCCAGATACGGGAACCGGAGCGGCCAACCAAACCGGTATTGTCGGGGGCAATGTTTTCGAATTACGGATCTTTGATTATGGTCAGTTTGTGGAAGACCAAATCGCCTGGCCCGAACTGACCGGAGCGGAGAAAGGCGCGGTACAAGCAAGTGGCAATGTGGATCTTTATGTGCCCGATCCAGAATCTGATGCCGGCATTGAAACCCCGACTTTGTTGGATTTGCTGCGCGACCCGGCGTTGATCCTGGATGGCATCGATTTCTTCTTCGGTACGATCCAAGCCGGTCTGTCCGCGGTTGGCAATATGCCGATTCCCATTGTCGGACCAGCCTTCGCGGGTGCTGCGAACACCATCTTTAGCTTCCGTGATGGCTGGTTGCAGGATATGCGGAACCGTTTGCGCGGGGCTGGCGAGGCTTTTGGTCAATTGGCGAAAGAATCCATTTTCCGGTTCCTCGGACCCGATGGGGCCGGGATTTTATTGGAAATCAATGGTATCTCCGGCTTGGAAGGACAGGTCGAAGCGGGTAGTCCCGATGCGGTCATTTTCGATTGGTTGGATGAAAATGGAGATTCCCTTACTGATAAAGGCGGGTTTGGAGCGCATGGGTTGGAATTTCAAATTCGTTTGGGACAAGTTTTGCTGGATACGGGCTTCAATGCGGATCTTGATTTCTCCGCTCTGGAGCCGGTATTTAATCTGGGCTTGG
Organism: Opitutales bacterium; assembly: GCA_022565335.1. GTDB lineage: Bacteria > Verrucomicrobiota > Verrucomicrobiia > Opitutales > T3Sed10-336 > JAIUMY01. The sequence goes on along the minus strand of JAIUMY010000025.1, from coordinate 13,280 downwards.
ATGGCGGTTTTGGTTTTGCCGTTGGGTGGGATCTGCAAATTGGGTTCGGGTTCAATTTGGATGACGGTTTTTACATCAAGGTCGACGGGGACCGCAATGAGTTGGACATCCGGGTCGAAGGGACGCTTCGGGGTGCCCAGGAATATTTTGAAGTCCGCCCGGTCGATGATCCCGATCTTCCCAATTTCCCGGACAGCGATGCGGGAACCGGTTTTGGGATCTGGAACCGCCGGGACCAGGAATGGGCGATGGGACCGCCCAAGGGTGATGGCAGTCGGATGCCGCTTTACGTGATCAATGTCGACGCAGAGGGCAATATTCTGGATCTCTCCGAATGGGAAAGCAATTTGATCTTCGGAGGAAACTTGAGTAGGTGTGGCTGTAGCACCACGGAAATCAATTTTGAAGAGCCGGACAATTTTTGGGTGATCGCCGGGTTCGATAGTGAAACCGAAGAATGGGCTCCTGCGTATCTGGACCAACTGGGACAATTCCGTGCCCAGGAAGGATCGTTTGATACCGATCAAATGATTCAATTCGATCGGGCGCAACCTTTCGTCGCCTTTGGTTCGCTCTTTTTCCTGAATGTTGAAGCTACGGATCAAATTCGAGTTGGCCTCGAACCCCCTGGAGACGCTGATTATTACTTTGGTTTTGAGGAGGACCAAATCACACCAAATGATCGCAATGACGAGGACGAGGGGGTTCGCCGGAATAACCATCTGCCCAGCCGGGCGGTCGCGCGAATCGGGATCAATCTTTGGGATCCTTCCGAGCAATCGTCCGATAACGATATTATCGCCGGCGATTCCATTACGGGATGGGTCGGTGCCGATTGGAACGGAGAAGTGATTACCGACTTGGGGCTAAGCTTTACCGAGGAGAACCCCAATGGCTTCCCGATGGTCAGTTTCAACAATCTCTTCAATACCAATAGTGGAGATCTCTGGTTCATTGTAAACTTGGTCGATGAGGACAATGCCAATGATATTCGGGATTTCTTCCTCTCCGTTCTGGAAGAAAATGAGTGGAAGATGGAAATTGAACGCCGGCCTTCTTTTGGCAGCGTGGGGATTACCTATGAAATGGTTTCCTTCGTCGACGGAGAATGGGTCTACTTGGATGGTGATGATGAGTGGCAACCTCTCTGGGATGAAGATTGGGTTTTTGTGCTGCGCATTCCGGATGAGTTTGGCAGCGGAACTACGGACATTATCCGGGTAAAATACATTCAATTGGGTGATCCCTACTACGACATTACGGAAAATGGCACGGGATGGTACATTGTTGATCCTGACTATGCCGGAGTTGAAGACGGTGCTGTTTTCGATAGCACCAATGGTTTGCTGGAGCCGATTTTTCTCTTTGATGAAGTCGAAGACGACTGGGAAGTGCCTCTCTTTATGCTTCTTTCGACGGGAGTTAGCTTGAATGACTTGGCGGCAGAAGGTCGTTTAAATGAAAACAATTTCACCTCTGCCGGAGGGCAAATCCCCAGCAGCACCAGCGATTTTACCGATGTTCTGCGTTGGGGTTATTGGCTGCCGGTATTGCCCGTTGATTTTGACCCCAGTGAGAACATGATTACTTGGGAGGAATTGCGTGGACCGGATTCCGGCAACATTATCCAGCTGACGATTTCCGCTGATATCATTGTCAACCTTTCGGTCGAACTCTCCGTCAGTGATGATGCCGCTTTCCCCAAGATTCGGGCGGACCTGAACCTTGACTGGGGCTTTTCGGTAAACCTTCTGGATGAAGATCCGTTCGGTGAAGTGAACTGGTACCCGCACCTCGGAGTGAATGATATCCGTCTGGATATGGGTTCTTTCCTAACCCAGTACATGAGACCACTGCTGGCAGAGATCGATGACGGGTTGGATCCGGTTCGGCCGTTGATTGAAATTCTGACCGATCCCATTCCGGTCATTTCCGATATTGCGGGTCGGAATATCAGTCTATCCAATCTTCTTTACCAATTCGGTGGACCCAAGGGACAAGCCATCGCGACCTTTATTGATGTGGTTCGTTTGGTCAGTGATCTTTCGGCCATTATGCGGGATTTGCCCGATGATATGAATGTCTATCTTCCAATGGGGAATTTCTGGATCCCTTCCAGCAAAGACGGTTTAGGTGAGGACATCTTCTATGATAACAACGAACTGACCGCTCCCTCCTTCAGTCAACAAAATCAGTCGTTGATTGGAGATGGCGGTTTGGAGGAAGCGCAAGGAGCCTTTGATGCTTTGACCGGTGCACCCGGTGCTTCACTCGGCGGCGGCGGAGGCGGCGGAGATGGGTCCGGTCCCACCCTAACCTTTGCCGCTTCCTCGGGAGGATTTGGCTTCCCCATTCTGAGCGATCCGACCCAAATCTTCAGTCTTTTGATGGGTGGTGATGCGGTTTTGGTTACCTACAGTTTGCCCAGTCTGGACTTCAGCTTAGGGGTCCGGATTCCCATTGTTCAACTGGGGCCGTTCCAGGTCGGCATTCGTTTCGCCTTTGATATCAACGCCCAAATGCATTTTGGCTACGACACGTACGGGATTCGGAAGGTATTGGACACGGGTAATCCTTTCTATGCCATTGATGGTCTCTTCATCAGTGATACTGCCAATCCGGATGGCAGTGGACGGGACATTCCGGAGTTTTCTCTTCAAGCCTCTATGGCCCTGTATGGAGGCATCGATGTATGGTTGGCCAGGGGCGGGATCGAAGGAGGTTTTTCGGTAACGGCCTCGGTCGATCTGAATGATCCCAATGCCGATGGCAGAATCCGCCTTAGCGAACTGTATGCCATTGTGGATTATACTGGCAACCCCTTGGACTGGTTCAATATCTCGGTGAAAGCGGAGGTTTTTGCCCGCTATTATTACAAGGTGATGATCCCGGTCCCTTATCCGTTTGGTATCAAACGGGTAACCATTCTCGAAGGGGGTAAAACCTTCGCCCGAATCACTCTTTTCGATTTCAATTGGGAAGGGAGCCTGGGACCACCGGTACTGGGGGAAATGGTCGATTTTGTGACGCCGGATGGGGATATTGTGAGCAACGCCCTTTTGCTGAATATGGGCCCCAATTCGGAAGCCCGTATTTCCCGCGATGATCCTTTCTATGACCGCAACCAGAGATCCATTTTGGATGGGAATGAGAGATTTGTCATCACCAACAATGGCAGCACGGTTACGGTCCAGTTGCTGAATCGGACGGGATCAGGGGTATTCTACACTCAGGTTTTCGATGATGTTTCGATGGTGGTCGCCTATGCCGGAGAGGGGAACGATACCATCAACGCCTCCGGATTGAATGGCTTGCGGGTCTTCTTCGAGGGCATGGAAGGCAATAACCATTTCACTGTTGGCTCCACTCACGCAACCAACGCATCCTGGATTATCGGGGGAACAGGAAATGACACTCTTACGAAAAACGGCAGCGGTTATACGTACTTTGACGGGATATCCGGTTCCAATACCATAACCCTGGGGAGTGGAGACAATACCGTGAATGTGGTCGATGCGGGCCGCGACGCCGATTCGATAGGTGGCGGGGGAGACGGCGCGAACAATCATATCCGTTTCGGATCGGCTTTTGGGGACATCAACCTTTCTGATCTGGGCTTGGATAACGAATCGACATTGATTGATTTCAGCCAGTCCTTCTTCCCCCTGAGTGGACAACTTTCCCGCGCCAATAGTTTTATCGAGGCTGGCGGTAATCGTCGGGCGACCTTCCACTTGGCGGCGATTACCGAATTTCGTGGAAGTCAGAACCGGGATGATCTGACTTTCCGTGATCCGCATACCCACAGCAATGGGTTACTCCTTCGGGGAGGCCTGGGCAATGACGTCTTTACCTTCGTTTTGGGCGATTTTGATGACGTCTCCACAGCAGGCATTACCATTGATAATGATATTGTTCCCATGTCCCTCGCCACTCTCGGGCTGGTTACCATGGATGATTGTGATGGTATTGCGGAGATTGCAATGACCTCCGGAGGCTCGGGATATTTGGTCGCACCGGATGTTCGGATCACCGATGCAACGGGGACCGGTGCTCGCGCTGTTGCCGGACTGAATCCAGACGGGACACTTTCCGGTATCATCATGACCAACCGGGGAGAAGGTTATTCGGATAATCCGACCATTGAGCTTATCAACCGCACCAGCATGAATGACACCGTTCGCTTTGTGCTGGAAGATGTCGCCAGCTTTAGCCAGGAGATCGATCTTAGCCGCATCAGTAACCAGCATGTGTTGGAATATGAAGATCGCCACATCCGCATGACCGATTCGGTGGAAAATATCACCATCCAGGCTGCGGGTGCGGATGTTTCGGTGGGTTCGGGCGGAGTATCCCTCGAGGGCCGCTTCAATCTGCGGGCAGAACGCTTTATTAACACCGGACCGATTACCGCGGACACTATTTTGTTGGTAGCCGATCAAGGCTTTGCCGTCGATCATCCGATTTCAACGATCAACAATGGCAGCATTACGATGGAAGTTCTGGGGCGGGGTGATACGGCGACTGCAACTCCTGTGATCTCCGGAGGTCAAGTTACCGGCTACAGCCTGAACACCAGCGGAAGTTTCTACAATTTCGCGCCTCAGGTGGTGGTTCGCGGCGGCAGTTCCGGGGCCGGCGCAGGAGCCTTTGCCGAGGGCGTGGTTAATTCCTCCGGAGAAGTTACGGACTTTATCGTTCATTCGGTGGGCAGTAATTATTCGAGTATTCCGGTTCCGGATGCCTACATCACGGCACCAGGTTCTATTTATCTGAATGCCAGTGTCAGCACCTCCGCCTTGGGGTCAGCTGCGGGAACCGGCGATGGACGGGGAACGATTACCTTACGAACGTTGGAAGGCAGCGTTCTTACCAGTGCCAGTGTCGACTTTCCGGCGAACTCCGAAATCGCCTGGCAAAAAGGGGACTTCCGCTTTCTTGGAGATAAAACGCTCGACGATATCATTGCCGGTGGTTCCGGGGCCGAAGCTGAAGCCATCCTGGATGGTGACGGCAGGGTCGTCGGCTTTACGATTCTGAACGGTGGTCAGAATTACACCACCGATTTCCTCCCCACTGTAAAGATTGAAGGGGCTGCGGAAGCCAGTGCGATCATCGAAGGAGGCCAGATCGTCGGTTTCAATATTGTGAATCCGGGAGGTGGTTACGCGGTCGCCCCCAAAGTGGAAATTCTTTCCAATGGGTTGGCCAAAATCGGTGACGGCGTTTCCACCAAACACATCAAAGCCGCCAATGGCTTCCTCGTCCTGGATGCCCACGAAGGGGTTGGAAATATTATTCGTCCGGTCCAGACCGACACCCGGGTGTTTGTCGCCCGGGGAACCGAACTCGGCAATAGCGCGATCTACATTCTTGAGAACAACGGATTCGACATCGGACTCGTCGACAGCATCAATGGCGTCACCACCAAATCCTCCGATATTCATCTGGTCAGTTTCAGTGGTGATATGAATCTGGGGATGCCGGTCCAGCGAACCAACTCCGCGGGTGAACTTCTCTGGCAGGATGCGGAAAAGACCATTCCCCTCTATGAAACCTATACTGAGCCAACAGTGATCGGGGGACGGGAATTTTTGCCTGGGGATTTGGTTTTTGTCGGCGGAAATCTGAATGCTGATTCCGGAAACATTGTCATGGTGGCCGATAACTTCAATGTGAACGCCGTGGTCTCTTCGACCGGAGCCAATCTCCTGAGCCTTCGTCCGTCAGACCCGACCGCGACTCTCGGACTGGCGGGTTCCCGTGCCATTGGGCAAGCGATTTTGGATGAGAACGGAACGGTCATTGGCGTCGATATCGTTTGGCAGGGCCGTGGTTATGCGGATGAGCCACTGGTCATTTTCAACGCTCCGGGGGATCGGGCTTTTGCGGTGGCTACCGCACTCGGTGGTGCCGTCAGCAGCATTGAAGTAACGTTCGGCGGAACCTTCTACACCGAACCTCCGGTGGTTACTCTATCCGCTCCGCAGCTCGCGGGGGGAACGCAAGCCACCGCTCAGGCGATTCTTGAAAACGGCAGTGTCGTAGGAATCGAAATCCTCAACGCAGGCTCCGGTTACACCAGTTCGCCAAAGGTGGATATCGCCATGCCCGGTCAACAGGCAACCGCCCGCGCGCAGGTCCAAAATGGCCGCGTGGTCGGATTCTTCGACTTGCAAGGGGGCTCCAACTATAGCTTTGTTCCCCGGGTGACCATTGGGCAGCCCTTCACCTTCGGGTTGGACCAATTCGAAATTGATTTCTTCCAGGCTGGATTCGACAACTTCCAGGTCGGGCGGGAAGACGGCCGCAACAAAGTGGTCACCGCCACCCAGCAATTTCAGGAAACCACCATTCTTCGGGGCGATTCCCACTTCTTTGAAAATACCTTCGTTGACGGAGACCTCTTTGTCTATGGCTCCGGCAATACCTCCTTCTTTGATACCGGGACCACTGAGGCCGATTCGATTACCATCAACGACGCCTTGATTGTCAACCCGGGCCAAACCCACACCTTCCGGGCCACTGCCGGAGGAATTTTCTTCCAACTTCCCGGAACGGTAAATGGCACTCTTCCCAATTCCTCCACCAATCCGGATAACCAGGAAAATATCATTCTGGATGCCACCGGCAATATCCAGATTGTGGGGGCCATCGGAAACAATGCCAAGATCCACAACCTGACCATCACGCAAGGAGCCAACATCACCTTTAATGACACCATCACCCTGTCCGGTGATCTAATTATTGAAAACGGAGCGCAAATTACTTTCGAGCGCGATGTTCGCATCGATGGAAATCTAATTATCGGCGATGAAAATGATCTGTCGCAAATCGGCAGCGTCACGTTTACTCCCGGTGCTCGTCTTGATGTCCAGGGCGATGTTGAGATTTATACCAATGGGGCCGTTAATTTCCGGAATGATGTCGGTCAGGTCTTCGGTATTGATAATTTTACGGTGGTATCCAATGACGTTATCAATTTTGAAGGGCGCTTTACCGCCGACCAAGCGGATTTAACAGCTGGAAACGATAGCGATTTGTATTTCAACCAGCAGGTTCGGGTAAACAATATGCATGCCCGGGCCGGTAACTTGTTGCGCGTTGATAGCACCATTTCGGTGGGAACGGGAGATCTTACCTTAACGGCGAATCGAGTTGAATTACTCGGCGGCTCAGGAAGTATCCGCAACCAGTCCGGAACCAGCGGTATGTCAGTCTTCACTATAGAGCCTTTCACCGTTTCCCGGAATATGGCCGTCGGGGCCCCGGTCTTCTTCTTCGGAGAGGATGAGGATCGTTTGAATATTACCTACCGCGAAATCGCGGCCATTTCCACCGGTTTTGTGGAAGTAATTTTCGGCGATGTTGAAAATGGCAGCGGAGATGTTCTGGTATCCGACCTCGGTTCCACGCCTAATAACTTTACCAGTAGCCCACCTCCCATTCAAAATCCGACGACCATTGTCGGAGGACGGGTGCAGGTTGGGTATGCCAACGATACCGATTTCTTCGATGCGGATATTGAGGATGTCTTTGAGTTTATTCCCGCTTCTCACATTTCCGTATCCAGTGCAGCCGCTTTCCTGCGCTTTAAGTCCCTGGTTTCGGATGTTAAGGTTGATGCGGCCATCAATACGTTCATCCAGCGGAACCCCTGGATTCGAATCGAGGCTGAGCAAAATATTATTATCAATAAACCCGTCCAAGCCCTAACCCGCATTTCCCTTACGTCGGGATACTCCGGGGACGTGGCTGGTTCCGTGATTGTGAATTCCGTTGGGGAAGACACCGGACACCTCTTCACCACCAGTTCATCAACCAGCAACCACCGCATCGAAATTTCCGCCGGTCGGGTCGGAGGAGTCAACGGAGGCAACATTCTTTTCAATGATGTTCCCTTCACCGGTGAGGGAGGAGATATTACCGTATGGGCCAGAAATGCGGGCAGTCGGGTTCTGATGCAGGCTCCGGGTGGTACCATTACTCAAAATAACGGTTTGATTCGGGCTGAAATCCTGAGCTTAACCGCTTTAGGCAACATCACCTTGGATTTAACCGATGTGGTCCGGGTTGACGAGGGGACGATTTCGGGGGCAACCCTGTGGAAGGATGGATTTGTTAAGGACAATGGCGATGATGTCATTATTGACGGCATCATTATTACCGGTGATCCGGATTTTGTTGGCTCGGCCAATCTGCGGATGACGGAAACAGATGGTGTCATCCTGGTAAATGTCCAGACGAATGGCGGCGATATCTTTATCGATAATCTGGAGGACAGTGAAGGCGATCTCGAACTCGGTACCATTGGCGCTGTCAGAGGTGAAATCCGTTTGGTGGCTGACGGGGCGATTACCGATTACTTTGCCGGTGATGAGATTGTCAACCTAACGACTACTGGAATCGCCAATCTGACTGCCAAGACTGGCATCGGTGCCCCGGGTGACGAAGATATCGATACCTTGATTGGCAGTCTGACTGCCCAGACCACGGTTTCCGGTGGCATCCATATCGACGAACGCGATGGCCTCATGATTGTCGGTCCAGTCACCACCGCGGGCAACGGCCCGATCCTGATCTCGGTCCGCGAAGGTGACCTGAACGTCGCCAGCAATGTCACCGCGAATGGATCGGGCAACGTCCTTCTCGAAGTTCTCCAAGGCTCCGCCAACATTGAAACTTCGGTCAGCTCGACCGAAGGTCACATCAGCATTACCGCCGAGGAATCAATTAACATTCTGGCCAGTGGTTCTATCTCCACCGGCGAACCGGGTACGGTTTTTATCCATTCCGCCAACGGTGAGATCGTGATGAGCGAACTCAGCTCGGTGACTGCCACCGGTTCCTCCGTTTACCTTACTACAACCGGTCTGACGGAAGGGGATATTTACCTCGCGGCCATCACTGCCGACCGGGTTTCGGTGGTCTCGGCTCATTTCTCCATCTTTACCGCACTTGGCTCCTCCGCCAATGTCACCGCCACCGATCTGCGTCTGGAAGCCGCCCGGGCGATTGGAACCAGCACCACCCCGATTTACACCACGACCACCAACCTGGCCGCTTACGCCGACGGAGTAAACCCATCCTTTACCGGTATCTTTATCCAGCAAACCGGGGACGTCACAGTGAATGAAATCAATCCGATCGAGGTGCAGATTGTTGATACCGACAATGTCCTGACCTCCGGCGGGGATACCGACGCTCTGGCGGACCTGCGGACCGGAAACAGTGGATCGATTGTCCTGGTGGCAACCGGTTCGGTTACCCTCAATGACGGCAACTTCAACGGAGCTTCGGTCGTCGCTGATCAGTCCGGCAACATCCTTATCCGTGCCAATGGAGAAACTTCCGATCTGACGGTGAACGGAGCCGTTTCCTCCGGAACGGGCCATATCACTCTCCGGGCGGAGCGTAACATCGAACAAAATGATGATATCACCACCGGTGCCCCGGGTACGGTTTTGATCATCGCCGAAACGGGCAGTTTCACCATGGACCGGGAGGTCGTCACCACGGCGACCAACTCCTCGGTTCTGATTCGTTCCGAAGGCCATTCAACCCTCGGCCTACTGGTTGGCACCGATGTCTCGGTTCGCTCCTTTAATGGGTCCATCTTCAGTGCGGTGGACTCCACCATGAATGTCACGGCAACCAATCTGCGTCTCCAGGCGGAAAATGCCATCGGCACCACCGATACTCCAATCTTGACCACCGTGGATCACCTGACCGCCCACGCCAACAGCACCTCGACCGACGATAAGGGAATCTACATTCATAATGCGATCAGCGTCATCATCCGTGACGTCGAAGTTACCGTCCAGGAGGTCCTTGCCAACGCCACCACCTCCAGTGTGACCGAGATCAGCCAAGCTGACCTGGTTACCGACAATGATGGAGACATTGTTCTGACCACTGTCGATGGAACGATCACCTTGACTGATTCCAATGGCAACGGCTCTGCCGTCAACGCACAGGGCAGCGGTGAGGTCATCCTGACGGCAAATGGCGACGACCGGGATATTATCGCCGAAGATAACGCGGATATTCTCGGTGGTACCGGCGACATCACCTTGACGTCCGACCGCAACATTGTTCTCGACGGGGCCAATGTCGATTTCATCACTGCTGGCGACGCGGAAATTTCTCTCACCGCCACCAACGGGTTTATTTTCATGGGGGATGGTTCGACGATCGTTAATGAAGACGGCGACATCAACCTCTACGCCAACAGCAATATCAACGTGTCCCTTATTGAAAGTGCCACCGGTGATCTTTTCCTCCATGCGGAAAACGGATATATTCGCGACAACACTGCTCTTGAAGAGGCCAATTTGGTCACTGACGGTACGGCTCATCTCAAGGCCGCCACCGGCATCGGCGCTAACGCCACCCAGCAAGAGGATATCAATACCCGCGTTGCTGGTTTGACCGCCTTCAATACGGTCTCCGGGGATATAATCATCCAGGAAGAAACCGGATTGACCCTCACCGATGATGATGACCTGACTCTCGGCGGGGTGGTCAATAATGCAATTGGTGGTGATGTTCGGATACTGACCTTGGCCAACCGGATTACTGTGGATGGGGAAGTCCGTACGGCTTCCGGAAACGAGGGATCAGATTACGGACACATCGCTTTGCGTGGAATCGCTGCCGATACGGAACTTGTAGTGAACGCCGCCATCACTGCCACGAACGGACACATCACCTTGCGGGCTGACCGCCTTGTCGAGATCTACGCTCCGGTGGAAACCAATCAGGTTGGAACCATCCTGGTGGTGGCCCCGGCGGCAAACGCGGAAATAGTCATTGAAAACGACGGTGAAGAAACTTTCGGAGCGCTGATTACTGAGAATCAAAACATTGTTGTGGAATCCGGCAACAATGCCCAAATCGCCGGCATTGATGCCGGTACGGCAAATGTTGAAGTGGCAGTGATCAATGGTGCGATTACCAGTGGTGGACGGGAAGACCTGCGTGATGTGACGGCGGAAAATCTCCGTTTGCGGGCCCAAACCGGAATCGGTACGGCCAGTGATCCGATGTTAACCGATATTTCGTTGATCGCTGCCTACACGGTTGAAGGCCCCATTCAGATAAGCAATGTCGGGTCGCTGACCATTGATACGGTCGCCATGGTGGAGGTCACCGAAGTTCTTTATGCCTCCGGTTTGGCCGCCTTCGGATCGATTGCCCCCGGCAGCGACCAACCCATCAGTGATATCCGCACCGATGGCGACGGAGACGTTCTCATCATTTCCGAAAACGGATCAATCACCATCAATGACGGGGTCAATGCCGACGGGATCGGGGTTCAATCGCAGGGCGGCAACATCGTGGTTGAGGCGGCGATCTTTATCGACCAAAACGCCAATATTCTCACCAACGGTTCGGGGACCATTGAGGTGGAGGCCAAGGATGGAGATATAACCATGCTTGATGGTACGACCACCCAGACCGAGGAAGGCACCATCACTTACACCGCCTCCGGCGACATCTTCCTTTCCCTCCTCGAAAGCACCGCTGGCGGGAACATCACCGTCGATGCCGGCGACCGGATCCGTGACAATACGTTACTTGAAGAACCGAATATCCGCACCTCCGGTCTGGCCACCTTGCTGGCGGTCAATGGCATCGGTGATGTCGGTGTCGAGGATATCAATATGGATGTTGGCTCGGTGACCGGAACCAACACTACCAGCGGTCGCATCGTCCTCCGCGAAGTCGACACCCTGGAAATTGCTTCCGGCGGCCTGACCACCCAAGGCGGAAACGGAGATATCATCGTCACGGTAGAAGAAGGAAACCTCACTGTAAATGGTATGGTCACCGCTCATGGTAGCGGAAATATCCTTCTCGAAACCCTTGGGACGGATGCTGATATTTTCGTGAATGCCAATGTTTCCTCCACTGAAGGCCATATCACCCTTCAGGCTGAACGAAATATCGATCTTTCGGCCTTGGTCGAAATCCGCACCAGCGAGCCGGGAACCCTTTCCATCGAGGCTGTACTCGGTTCCATCACCATGGCAGGTACCGCCGCCATGGTGGCCAGCAATTCGTCTGCTCGCTTGCGTGCCCATCAAGCCATTACTCTGGGTTCGGTCCTCGCCGCCGATGTTTCGCTCATTTCTTCCTTTAGTTCGGTTACCCGAGCCACTGGCTCAGGGGTAAATGTGACCGCAAGCAATCTCCGCATTTGGGCTTGGGGCTCCATCGCCCAGCCGAATAACCCGCTCTCCATTTCTGTCGATACTCTAACGGCTCATATTTTCGGAAGCAGCATGAGCTTTGCAGAGCAAAATGGCGTGACCATTAGTTCGGTCCGGGTTGAGGTCTCGTCATTCATTCGGGACGCCACCCTTTCCCCGGTGATTGACGAGTCCCAGTCTGATTTGGCGACAATTAATGATAATGGCCGTATTATCCTGGTTGCTCTTGATGGGGATATCGTCCTCGAGGACGGAAATGCTGCTGTGGACTTGGAAGAGACTGATGGCCGGACAAATGACGGCAATGCCGTTTTGGCGGATGGTAGCGGAAGTATCCATCTCCATGCCCTCAATGGTTCTTTGATGGCTAACGCGAGCATCCTTTCCGGCACCGGCCTGATCACCATCAAGGGGAATGTCGATGTGGAGTTGAACGAAAACGTTGAGGTGAAGACCAACGGTTCGGATGTTTCGATAGATGCGGAAACCGGCGATCTGACGATGGATGGCAGCGTGGAAGTGGAAGCGACCGATGCGACTGTTCGCCTGCGGGCCGAAAATACGGTGACGGTGGCGAATGTGACCGGCCGCGATGTCTCGATTCTGGCGGTTGAGGGAGCGATTGTGAACGCCGCAGGGACCAGCAAGAACGTGACCGCGACGAACCTTCGCCTGGAAGCCGAAGGGGATATCGGCACCGCGGATCGTCACCTGACGACCAATATTGAGAATCTGACCGCACTCTCCCGCACCGGAGGCATTTACCTCACCGAGGACAACGCTGCGACGGTCACCTCGGTACGGATCGACTGGACCGAGTTTGAAAGTGATGCGACGACGACCGACCACACTGATTTTGCGCAGAGCGATCTGACCACTCTTGAGAACGGCCACATCATCCTGGTGGTGCTCGATGGTGATCTGATCTTGGATGACGGCGATGCTCTGGTGGACCAAACTGGTGGTGATGAGCGTGAGGCCAACGGCATTGCGGTAAGCGCCAACGGAACCGGTTCGATTCTGTTGGACGCCGAGCAGGGATCGGTGATCGCCAATGCGAGCATC
>JAIUMY010000024.1 GCA_022565335.1 Opitutales bacterium | reverse complement strand
GCCTCCTTGCCTCCCTGTTCCAGCGTCCGCTGCACCTGCTCCACCGAATTGGGCGCATAGGCTATCGAGCGGGGAGACTTCCGCAAATGATTATTCTCCCCGTGCAAATGCCCGTACCGCTCCACCAACTCCTCGTCGGTCAACTCAATGCCCTCCGCAGCGGGCACTTCCACCAGAATATGGAAGTGATTGGCCATCATACAGTAGGTCAAGACCTTAACCCCTGAAAAGGCCGCCACCTTGTGTAACATTTTGGCAAGAACGGCCTTCTCCTTCTCGCCAAAAATCTTTTCTCCATTCACTGTCCGCGACATCACATGATAAACCGCCGGACAGTCTGTAAAATGTAAGCGTTTTCGTTGCATACCCCCAAAAAAACAAAAACCCGTATTTCGTCAATCTTTAAGTTGAAGAAACTTAAAAAAGGGAACTTTGAGGAAGGTTGGGGGTCGGGGAGGGTTATGGTTTTTCGTGACTTGGGTTTTTCGGGGTTGAGGGTTTCGGCTATAGGTATGGGGTGTATGCCTCTTTCAGTTCGTCAGAGTCGGCCTTCACCGGAAGAGGGGTTGGCTGTTTTGAAAGAAGCGTTTCGCTGTGAGGTGAACTTTTTCGACACCGCCGATTGCTACTGTACGGGCGAGAATGATTTTGGTCACAATGAGCGACTTGTCGGCAGATTTTTGCAAAGTCTTTCGAAAGAGGAACGGGAAGGGGTAGTAATTGCGACGAAAGGGGGGATTATTCGTACGGGGACAGATTGGGGGCGAAATGGTCGGCCTGAATACCTAAAAAGGGCTTGCGAAAAATCGCTTAAGAATCTGGGGGTGGAAAGGATTGACCTTTATCAACATCACCGAATTGATCCGGAAGTTCCTCTGGAAGATTCTTTGGGGGCCTTTGCGGAGCTGCGGGAAGAGGGGAAGATTGCGTACGTTGGCGTTTCCAACTATGGGGTCGAGGAGATTCTTAGAGCCCATAAAATTGTCCCGGTGGTCAGTGTGCAAAACCAATTGGGCCCGAATCATCGTGAACCAGAGTGGTCTGTTGACCTTGCCCGTTCCGGGGCTGATCCCAACATTCCGGGAACTTTAAGCGCAAGCCGGGACAGCGGAATGGCCTTTTTGCCGTGGTGTCCCCTGGGTGGTATGGGGGCGGCAAAAAAGCTAAATGGGGAAGATTTGGGGCTAAATCGTTTAGCGGAGGAGGTTGGGCGTTCACCGTATCAGCTTGTTCTGGCTTGGCTTTTGCAAAAGGGGCCTCATGTGATACCTATTCCGGGGGCCAGTCGGAAGGAATCGATTCGTGATAGTTCAGCTGCGGCAGATCTCAAACTGGAGGGAACGATGGTTGATCGGTTGGAAGATATTTTTCAAAAAGCTTTTACCTGAAGGGGTTTTTGGTTGGCTGGTCTTCTTAGGCTTCAGTAGGAAAAGTTTGAGAGACCGGGCATGAACTCCGGGGAAATTCGGAACGAGACAGGATTTGATGGCAAGAAATGCAAAAGCTTGAGCATTATAAGCCCACGCTATGTAATTCGAAAGTATTTCTAAAGATTGAAAAAAAAACCTAAGCGAACACGGTTTTCTGTTGCCAACGGGTGACGGGGAAACTTTTGTTGAGGCTTGTTTTGTTTTTGATTGATGGAAAAACGTCTCGACACCTCTTCTCCCAAGCGAAGCCGTAAAGATTTTCTTGCGGCCGCATTTTTTACGTCAGTGGGCATTTTGTCTCTGGGTTATTCGAAGCCCGGGCAAAAAGCTGCCACCGATTTTCAAGTGGCTCTGAAAAGCGCCGAGGAAAAAAAGGAAGATCTCCCTTTCAAAGTCGAACCGGATAAAAGGGCGGTTTTGCGAAAGACCATCTGATTGTAGGCTTCGACGAGGCTTTATGAAGTTCTATTAAAAATTTCTCCTTACCATGAGCTCAGCTTTCCCTAAATGGACTAATGCCCTCCCGATAAAAATCGGAATTATTTTATTGGTTTTATTCGCAACCACGGTGGTCGGCATTACCTATTATTTTACGCCCAAATATACTCGGGTGGGTTATGCCCCGACACAGCCTGTCCCCTTCAGCCATGAACTGCACGCTGGCCAACTGGGTATTGATTGTCGGTTTTGTCATACCCATGTAGAACAATCAGGACACTCAAATGTTCCCGACACGGAAACTTGCATGAGTTGTCACAACGCGGTGGCGGTTGACAGTCCACAGTTGGAATTGGTACGGCAAAGCTACGAGAGTGGGGAGCCCATTCCCTGGGTTCGAATTCACGCTCTTCCGGACTATGTTTATTTTAATCATGCGGTTCACGTGAACCGGGGGATCAGCTGTTATGAGTGTCATGGACAGATCAATCAGATGGAGGTGGTCACTCATGATCAACCACTCAGTATGGCTTGGTGTCTTGATTGTCATCGCAAACCGGAGGAATATCTTCGGCCTTTGGATGAGATTTTCAATATGGACTGGCGGCCTGAATCCCGTCAGGCCCAACTCGAAATGGGACTACAATTTAAAGAAGAATGGGATGTTAATCCTCCCCTTAGCTGCTCAGGGTGCCACCGATGAAGAAAATTACCAAACTGCCTGAACCTACGGCCGAAGAATTAGCCGGCCCCAAATATTGGCGCAGCCTTGACGAGGTTGCCGAGACCCCGGGTTTCCGGAATTTTCTGGACCGCGAATTTCCCGAAGGGGCGTCTATTTTGGAAACGGTGGATCGCCGCCATTTTCTCAAAATCATGGCGGCTTCTTTTGCTTTCGCGGGTATGGGGATGACCGGATGCCGGCGTCCGGAGAAAGTTATTCTTCCTTACAATCAGCAACCGGAACACGTGGTTCACGGGAAACCGGCTTTTTTCGCCAGCTCAATGCCGCTTCGTGGCTATGGGGTTCCGGTTTTGGCGGAAACCCATGCGAACCGTCCGACAAAAATCGAGGGAAACCCTTCCTTTGCCCCCAACAACGGGAAAACGGATCTGCCAACGCAGGCCTCCATTTTAAATTTATACGATCCCGATCGGGCGACCCGTTCTTTACTGGATGGCCGGCAAGCCAGTCGTTCGGCGATTCGGGACTTGTTGGACGAACTCTCCCGCAAGTATCGTGATGCTCAAGGTCGCGGGTTAGCGATATTGGCGGACCAATCCCGTAGCCCAACGCGCCAAAGATTGCGCAAAGTATTGGCCGAGCGTTTCCCGGAAGCGGTATGGTGTGAATACGAACCTCTCGATTATACCCGTCCGGAAAAGGTTCTCAGTCGTTTACTCGGTCAACCGGCGAAGCCGCTTTATGATTTTTCCAAGGCCGCCCGGGTGCTTTCGCTGGATGCGGACTTTTTAGGAAACGACCCCAACCGGATTGCCCACTCCCGGGCTTTTGCCCAGGCCCGTCGGGTTACCGCCCCGGGTGATGAAATGAATCGTCTTTACAGCATTGAAAGTGCGATGACGCTTACCGGGGGAATGGCGGACCATCGGAAGAGGTTGGCGAGCAGTGCGACCGAAGCCTATGCCTTCGCGGTCGCGGCAGGGGTTCTTCGCCGGACCAATGGGGATTCCCGTTTACAAGCGCGATTGGAAGCGGCCATTGCGGATTCGACTCTGGACCAGGAATGGATCGATGGTTGCGTGGAAGACTTGGTGGAGAATGGTTCCCGTAGTGTGATCCTGGCCGGAGATCACTTATCGGAGGCGGTACAAGCGGCGGTCTTCGCGGCCAACAGTGCTTTGGGTGCGGTTGGGGAGACCGTTTCTTTTGTCGCTACGGAGGAAAATGCTGCGGAGAGCGTCCATGAGTTGATGGGTAAGGTCGAAGACGGGGAAGTGGAAACGCTTTTTGTCCTCAACGGAAATCCAGCATACAATTTACCGGTAGATTATTCCTGGAAGGAAATTGAAGAAAAAGTAGGGGAGGTTATCCGCTACGGGTATTACTATGACGAGACCAGCGAGGGGGCGCGGGCTCATATCGCGGGGATTCATTATCTCGAATCGTGGGGCGATACAAGAGCTCCCGACGGGACCATCCTCCCGGTGCAACCGATGATACTGCCCCTTTTCCAAGGATACAACGAGCTTGAGGTCTTGGCCCGCTTGATTGGAATGGATAAGACGGATCCTTATGATTTGGTTTTTGAAACCATTACTGAACTCCGCTCCGGCCAGGATAAGAACAAGGTTTTCCGAGTGTTCCTGCATGATGGCGTACTGGAAGACTCTTCCTACGCAGCGATTGAGCGTTCTTTGCCGACCGGTGCGGTCAGCGATCTTATTCCTACCAAGGCTGCGGGGACTGATGGATTTAGTCGGCGAAACCTCGAAGTCCGCTATTTGGCAGACAACTCCGTTGATGATGGCCGTTTCAACAACAACGGGTGGTTGCAGGAATGTCCGGATCCGATTACCCGGCTAACTTGGGAGAACGCTATCCTGATAAGCCCGACTTTAGCCCGCGAGCTTGATTTGGAAGCACCCGATCCGACTTTGGCCATTGTCCGGAAAAATCCCAACGAAATCAAAACGGGTATCCAGCGTTCGCCAATTTTGGAGTTGCGGGTAGGGGATAAAACCGTTCGTGGTCCGGTTCACATTCAGCCCGGCCTGGCGACCTATACGGTGGTGGTGCATCATGGCTTTGGTCGCACCAAAACAGGCCGCATTGGCGAGGGCAGCGGTTTTAACTGTAACGAGATTCGTTTTTCTGATTCTCCTGCGTTTACCCGTGGAGCCTCTCTGCATTTCACCGGGGAGACGCGCAACATGGCCAATGTGCAAAACCACTGGTCGATGGAAGGCCGCGCGATTATCCGCGAATCGAATAAAGACTATTTTGAGAAAAAATCCGATACCTTCCACACCGTGGGAATGGAATCTCATACGCCATTGGTCCTCCGGCATGACCACGATATGCCCTTGCATGAAAGGGCGACCCAGACCCCACGGGGAACTTCGATGCATCCGCATCCTGAACTAACGGGACGCCATCAATGGGGCATGGCGGTTGATTTAAGCACCTGCACGGGTTGTAATGCCTGTGTCGTTGCTTGTCAGAGTGAAAACAATATCCCCATCGTGGGGCGGGATCAAGTGATCCGGGGACGGGAAATGTCCTGGATTCGAATTGATCGTTATTACGCCAGTGGGGTGGAGGACAACAATGAGGTGGCTGATGATGTGCAGGTGTCCATGCAGCCTGTCATGTGTCAGCATTGCGAAAATGCCCCTTGCGAAACGGTTTGTCCGGTAAACGCTACCGTTCACGACGAGGAAGGTCTTAATGTTATGGCCTATAATCGCTGCATCGGTACTCGTTATTGCGCTAATAACTGTCCTTACAAGGTGCGCCGTTTTAATTTCTTTGATTGGAATGAACGTCAGCTCGATCAGCTCTATCTAGGGCCTTTGGGCGAGAAGGGGATGAACGAATTGCACAAGATGCAGAAAAATCCCGAGGTCTCGGTGCGGATGCGTGGAGTTATGGAAAAATGCACCTACTGTACCCAGCGAATTGAATCAGCGAAGATCAATCAAAAGGTGTTGGCCCGGGATTCGGATAACGTGAAAATTCCTGATGGGACTTTCCAAGTGGCTTGTCAACAAGCCTGCCCGACCGAGTCCATCATGTTCGGTGATATTTCCGATCCTGAAAGCGAAGTTTCCAAATGGAAAAACCGTGAACAGGACTATTTGCTTCTGGGGTATCTGAATGTTCGCCCCCGGACCAGTTATTTAGGTCGGCTGCGCAATCCCAATCCGGCGATGCCGGACTATGATTCCCAGCCGCTCAGCCGCAAGGAATACTACATGAAAAATTACCCCGAAAGTTACACTTCCCGGGCGGAAAACTAATTGCTCTCATCTGAATCTACAAAGACTCAACGAACTCAATGACCACTTTAACGGATACTGTACCAGCCAATACTGCCCTCATAGATGAAGCCCGTCCTGCTGACCTGCCTCGTCAGGTTTTAGTGGAGAATGACCGCGACTTTGACTGGATCACCAATAAAATTTGCGGAATCGTCGAGGCCAAGACACCGACATGGTGGTGGATCGCTTTTACCCTTTCGGCTTTCGTTTCCCTCTTTACGGTTTTCGGCATCATTTATCTGGTCAGCACCGGGGTCGGGGTATGGGGTCTGGCGGATCCGGTGAATTGGGGATGGGCTATTGTTAATTTCGTTTTCTGGATTGGGATTGGTCACGCGGGTACGTTAATTTCCGCGATTTTGTGTTTGCTCCGGCAAAAGTGGCGAACTTCCATCAATCGGGCCGCGGAAGCGATGACGGTGTTCGCGGTGGTCTGTGCGGGGATTTTTCCGCTCATTCACGTGGGGCGGGTGTGGTTTGCCTGGTGGTTGTTCCCGATCCCCAATTCAAATGCCATTTGGCCGAACTTTCGCAGTCCTCTATTGTGGGACGTGTTTGCGGTTTCCACCTACGGAACGGTTTCCTTTCTTTTCTGGTATGTTGGGATGATTCCCGACCTGGCCACGATCCGGGATCGGGCAAAGACCAAAATCCGCAAAATTGCCTATGGTATTTTTGCCATGGGTTGGCGTGGTTCGAACCGTCACTGGCGGAATTACGAAATGACCTACCTCCTGTTGGCCGGACTTTCCACGCCGTTGGTTCTGTCGGTGCACACGGTGGTGTCCTTTGACTTTGCGGTGTCCCTGATCCCCGGTTGGCACACGACGATTTTCCCCCCGTATTTTGTGGCGGGAGCGATTTTCTCCGGATTCGGGATGGTGCTAACCCTGATGTTGCCCTTGCGGTCAATCTACGGGCTGCACGATTTGATCACGCAGTATCATATTGATTGTATGTGTAAAATCCTCCTGGCGACGGGAACCATGGTGGGGTACGCCTACATGATGGAATTCTTCATCGCTTGGTATGGGGCCAATGAATTCGAGGCTTTTGCCTTCGTCAATCGGGCTTTCGGGCCTTATGCCTGGTCCTACTGGATCATGATTTCCTGTAATGTGATCGCCCCCCAATTCTTCTGGTTCAAGAAGATCCGGCAAAACCCGATGATTGTTTGGATCGTCTGTATTTTCGTAAACATCGGAATGTGGTTCGAGCGTTTCGTAATTACCGTAACCTCGTTGTCCCGCGACTTCCTGCCTTCCAGTTGGGGGTATTACAGTCCGACCATTGTCGATGTCTTTACCTACGTGGGAACCTTTGGAATTTTCATGTTCCTCTTCCTGCTCTTCCTGCGATTCCTTCCTTTAATGCCCATGGGAGAGATCAAGGCGGTCATGCCTCAGGCGGATCCTCATCATGGGAAAAACCACCATTAATTCCGTATTTTTAGATCGATGAGTACTTCTTCAGAAAACAACGGCGAAACCTTTGCCCTGATAGCGGAATTTGAAAATCCCGGGGCCATCATGGCGGCGGCGGAGAAAGTCCGTGATGCCGGATTTAAGAATTGGGATGTGATTACTCCCTTTCCGGTGCATGGCATGGATCAGGCGATGGGGCTATCCCGATCCAAAATTCCCATCGTAGCGTTTTGCGGGGGGGTTGCGGGATTCACTCTCGGGATGTCGATGGTTTATTACATGAATAAAGTGGATTACCCTCTCGTGGTTGGAGGAATGCCTTATTTCAGCCCGGTCTTTCCTTTTCCGGTGGCTTACGAGTTGACTATTCTGTTTGCGGCCATTGGCTCGATTATTTCCATGTTCTTGTTCAATAGTCTGCCGATGCACCACCACCCCACTTTGAACTACGAACAAATCGAGAAAGCCTCCAACGATCGTTACTTCATCGTTATAGAATCTTCGGATCCCAACTTTGACGAAACCAAAACGCCGGACCTTCTGAAAGATATCGGAGGGAGCAATATCGGAAAACTGAAAGACTGAATTTAGGCCATGTTACGCAACTTTTTCATATTCTATGCTTTTGCCATTGTCGCCATTCTGGTGATTTTTGGCTTTCGCGGGCAAACTTTCGAGCGTCCGCCGATTGAAATCTTTCCGGACATGGATCACCAGTCCAAGTATAAGCCGCAGGCGGAGAGTAGTTTTTTCGCCGACGGACGCACTGACCGTCCGGTCGTTTCCGGGGCGATGCCCCGTATCGCCGAGACCCCTGAACGCCGGGCTCTCCTGACCGACGATTATCTCCGTACCGGTTTCCAGGACGGCGAATATGGGAGGGGGTTTCCGATTGAGGTTAGCCGGGAAGTGATGGACCGTGGTCAGGATCGTTACATGGTGTATTGCTACAGTTGCCATGGTGGTCTTGGGGATGGCAATGGGATTACCAAAGAATACGGAATGCTGGCCACCCCAACGTTCCACAGTGAACGGTTGCGCGAGATGCCGGAAGGCATGATTTTTGAAACCATAACACATGGGCGGGGAACCATGATGCCTTACCGGGCTAAGCTCAGCGTGGAAGATCGCTGGGCGGTTATTGCCTATGTTCGGGCCTTGCAAAAAGCCCGCTTGGGATCTCCTGACGAGGTTCCCGGTGATAAAAGAGAGGAGCTAGGATTATGAGTGACACCCCTGTAAAACCCCTTGCTGCGGAATCAACCGCAGCGGCAGATTCTCTTGCCGGAAGCCAAGCCGAAACCATGGGTCTGGACCGGATTGCCCACATCTGCCTCGTCGCCGGAGGTTTGGGATTGGCTTTTACGCTTTTCGGCCTGATTTTCGGTGATGAATATCGAGTTGGTCTAGGGGCCTTGATTGGTGCTACCTTCTGGTTCGCGATTGCCATGGGGATGATTTTCTTGGTGATGCTCTCGCATTTATTCGATGCCGGATGGTCGATCATCATTCGCCGTCATTTGGAGCATGGCATTTCCGTGTTCCCCTGGTTGGCCGCCATTTTCTTTTTCCTTTTCTTCTTTTCGATGGTTTACGGAGAAGGGGGGATCATCTGGAAATGGATGAGCGAATCGAGTAAAAGTATTGTCGCGGGAGAGGTGAGTACTGTTGGCGATGATCTACTCTGGCACGTCAAGCAGCCTTACCTCGATAATTTTTGGTTCATCTTCCGCAATATCCTGTATTTTGGCATTTTTATCTCTTTGGCCTGGGCCTTACGTCGCAACTCTTTTCAACAGGATAAAGACGGCGACCCAAAACATTCTCTCTCCAGCCGCAAATGGTCAGCTTACGGCGTCATTGCCGGCGCCTTGGCCGGTTCCTTTGCCGCTTTGGACTGGATGATGACTTTGGACTTCCACTGGTTCTCCACCATTTACGGGGTTTGGTTTTTCGCGACTTCGGTACGAGGCGCCTTGGCCATCACGGTGCTCATTATGCTCTTTATGGTCCGCAAGGGGGTTCTGGCGGGTATTTTCAAACAGGCCCATTTGCATGATCTGGGCAAACTGACTCTGGCCTTTACCATGTTCTGGGCTTACATCTCCTTTTCCCAGTTTTTCCTGATTTACAATGCCAATATCCCCGAGGCCGGAAATTGGTACGTGATGCGGGAAGGTTTAAATTGGCAGGCGGTCGGCTTTGCCCTCCTGTTCGGATACTTTCTTTTCCCCTTCCTGATGCTGTTGATGTACCGCACTAAAGTTAATCCCGGTATTATGACCTTCTTCGCGGTATGGATACTAGGATTTATGCTGATCGATATTTATTTTAATATCCTTCCCTCAAGGATGGACGATATGGGGGAATCCCTCTATGCTTTTATTCCTTCAATTTGGGATTTGACAGCTTTGGTCGGCGTTGGCGGCATTTGCGCCTGGTCCTACCTCAGAAGCTTCGCCTCCGTGAAACCCATTCCCGTCCGTGACCCCCGAATTTTGGAGTCCCTTCATCACCATGAGTAACGCGCAAAAAGATTTTCAAGACCCGGAGCCCAGTCTCTCCAACATCGCCGTTTCCGGCCTCGCTATTCTCGGTGCCCTGCTTATCATGGTTATCGTGGTAGCCTTTGCCTACTTGCCGCAGCGGGTCGATACCGTGGTGGGCGATGAAATGAGTGACGAGGAACGCTGGGAATTGCTTCGGTCCAAAATGGATACGGAAGAACGGGAACTTAACAGTTTTGATTGGATTGACCACGATGCCCGGGTCGTGCGCCTGCCTATTGATCGCGCTATGGAAATTACCGTAGCCCGGATCAATGCTAACGAAGAAATTCTAACGCATTCAGCCCTGGAGGAGAATGGAGTAGAAATTGAGGATGATATGGCTGATCCGGAAGAACAGACCGAAGGAGACCCGGAACCCTCCGAGGCTGCAGAAACTCCAGACGCCCCTGTAGATGGCAGCGATATTGAGGCTGCCGAGGAAGATGCTGTGGAGGATGAAGACGCATGACTTGGATCTTTTTTGTGGTGGCTGGAGGGATTGCGGTAGGGATTACCACCTCGGCTGTATTGGCTTTGTATTGGGCCAGCAAAAACGATCAGCTCAAGGATCTGGATAAAGGGGCGGAAACTATTTTTGATGAAGATGAACCGATCGGCGAACCGACTGATTTTTTCCCCGGAGAAAAACCTGATGACACTGACCAATTGCCTAACCGAAAATGAGTAATAGCCCATCACTTACAGAATCAATCCGTCCCGGGGCTGACCCTCACGTGGCTGAGAGGGCACGCCTGGGAGAGATCGATGAATCGGTTCGTCTGCCGGTTCTGGTCTTTACCATTGCCGCTCTATTCTGGCTGATGGTGGGGACCCTATTTGGGTTGCTGGCCTCCTTCAAATTCCACAACTATGAATTTTTTGCGGATGCGGCGTGGTTGAGCATGGGTAGAATTCGGACGGCGCACTTGAATACGGTGATCTACGGGTGGTCTACCTGTGCGGGTATTGCGGTGGCTCTCTGGTTAATGTGTCGTCTTTCCCGTACGCGGATGCGCCACGCCAACATCCTTATTGTTGCGGCCATCTTTTGGAACGTAGGTCTCACTGTTGGCATTTACGGCATTTTGGCGGGAGATATGACTTCGATCGAATGGCTGGAAATTCCCGGCTATGCCACGCCCCTGCTTTTTATCGCCTACGCTTGTATTGGCCTTTGGGCGATCATTACTTTCCGCTTTCGAACCAACAGTCACGTTTATGTTTCGCAATGGTATATTTTGGCCGCTCTTTTGTGGTTCCCGTGGCTTTACGGAACGGCTCAAATCATGCTGATTTTTGAACCGGTTCGCGGAACTGTGCAATCATTGGTAAACTGGTGGTTTGCCCATAATGTTTTGGGACTTTGGTTCACGCCTCTGGGATTGGCTGCGGTGTATTATTTTATTCCCAAGGTTCTTGGTAAACCGATCCACAGCTATTATCTTTCCATTCTCGCCTTCTGGACGCTGGCGCTCTTTTACAACTGGGCGGGCGTTCACCACCTTATTGGAGGACCCGTTCCGGCCTGGGTCATTTCGGCTGGGGTGGTGGCCAGTGTAATGATGGTCATCCCGGTGTTGATTACCGCCTTAAACCATCATGTGACCATGGTGGGAAGTTTTGGTATGCTCAAGTGGTCACCCGTTTTGCGCTTCAGCGTATTTGCCGCGATGAGCTACACCGCGGTGAGCTTGCAGGGTTCCATGATGGCCCTGCGGTCGGTGAACGAAATTACCAGTTTTACCCATTTCACCGTGGGGCATTCACACTGGGGAATGTATGCCTGGTTCACGATGGCCATGTTTGGGGCGCTTTATTATATTATGCCTCGCCTTCTGAAAAGAGAGTGGCCTTCGGCAACCCTCATTCGGGTGCATTTCTGGGCGGTCGCTTTAGGGGTGGGCACTTACATTGTGGCCCTTACCATTGCCGGATGGATTCAAGGCTTATATATGACTGATCCCAGTCGGGTTGATTCTTTCGGTGATATTACCAGTTTCACTCTTCCCTGGTTGGTAGTTCGCAGTATTTCCGGGGTCATGATTCTGATAGGGCATGTGGCTTTCGTCATAAACGTCGCCCTGATCCTGGCGGCGAAGCCAGCCAAAGAAAGTGCCCCGACTTTGTTTTCCGAAACTTCTGATGATCTTGGAAAGGAGGCGGCCCGCTCATGAAAAGTCTACCGGTAATCTTCCTGGGGGTGTTTTTTACTCTCGCTTTTTCCTGGACCGGGGTTGTTCTAATCCCCCAGCAACAGTTCGGCGCTCTTGAACGACAAGAGGCCGATGATGGTACGATGCATCCCGCCCCCCTTAGTGGCTTGGCCACCCAAGGACTACAGGTCTATTTGGATTTGGGATGCGTTTATTGCCATTCCCACCAAGTTCGCCGTCCCGGTTTCGGTGGAGATACCGAGTGGGGCTGGGGAGACCGGCAATCGGTGGCCCGGGATTATATCAACCAACCGGTGATGGTATTGGGAACCATGCGAACAGGGCCTGACCTTAAAAACGTCGGCGACCGTATCCCCGATGCCGGTTGGCATTATACGCACCTTTACGATTCCCGGTTGTCACATCCAGACTCTATCATGCCTCCCTATCGATTTCTTTTTGAAAAACGAAAAATAACCGGCGAGCCCCATCCCCGTGCCCTCAGCGGGCTGGGCGACCAGGCCCCACCGGAGGGTTATGAGATCGTTCCCACCCGACGGGCCGATGCACTGGTGGCCTTTCTTTTGAGCCAACGTTTGAATTACGACCTTGAGGAAGCCCAAAGAGAGTTCTAAATTGATTTTTCCAAATGTCCTCTGATTCTTCCAAATCCCACGAACCCTCAGCGGCTGAAAAAGACCATCGTCTGGACCAAGCCAAGGCCTCCGACGAAAGTTTACAGCAAGTCCATTCAACCCTATTACGGGAAAAGATGGAGCCCACGGAAAATTCGACTCCAGTGCCGATCGGGCTAATCTTCGGCATTATGGTGTTGGGCATTTGGGGAGGCTTTTATATTGCCTTTTACAGTGGAGGTTTTGATGCCATGGTGTATGACGAAACCCTTTTCGGTAGAGGGACCGCCGCAGCCGCTGAAGATAACGGTGAGGTTGACCTGGTTTTGGTGGGAGAACGGATGTATAGCCGCAATTGCCAGGTCTGTCATCAGGCGAACGGTCAGGGGGCGGCGGGAGCTTTCCCATCGTTGGTTGGCTCGGAAAGGGTTATTGGCTCCGAACAAGTTCTTACCCGGATCCTCCTGCATGGCCTAAACGGAGCCGATTATTCCAGTGAAATGCCCGCGTTTGATAGCCTGCCGGATCAGCAAATTGCCGGGGTTATGACTTTTATCCGCCAGGAATGGGGAAATGATGCTCCGGAAATCTCTGAGGAAACAGTGGCCGCTATTCGCGAGGAAGAGGCTGGTCGCACGCAGACCTGGGGTTATGAGGAACTTGAGGCCTTTGCCGGAAACGGCGATGGCACTATTGGTGATTCGGATGATGACGCGAGCGAGGGTGATGCGGAAGAGGAAGAGCCGGAGGAGTAGTCCGGTATGAGGCTTAAGGGGCGGCCTTTCAACCAATCCTCCGGGACACGTTCGGTGGGGTGTTCTACTTGTTCGTTCATCGGTATCCACTGAACCGAGCGGGCGCGCGGTTTTTCGCCCCTGCTGGAGGCCTGCCGAAGGGGACTTCTTTTTATGGCAAGATTTTAAAGAAGAGGCGTTTCCCGGATTGGAAAACGACGGGTTCTGTTGGGCGGTTGATCATCTTGGTGGCCTCGCCTGAAAGTTTTTCACCGTCTTTTTTGACCGCTCCTTGTTGAAGCAGTCGGCGGATTTCCTTATTGCTCGGAAAGAGGCCGGTTTTTGAGAGAAGGGCGGGAAGACTGAATTCGTCCGCCTCAGCGAGGGCATCCCATTTGAATTCCGGCATCTCGTCCGGAAGTTGCCCTTTGGAAAAAACCTGCTCAAAAGCGGCGCGTTCGCGCTGTCCATCTTCCTCGCTGTAGAAACGGGCGGTAATTAAACGGGCCAGCTCCTTTTTCATCTCCATGGGATGCTCGGTTTGGCGGGCTTTGATCTCTTGTTCAGGTAGTTGGAGGACCAATCGGTAGTAGTCCCACATTAACTCATCACTCACTGACATGATTTTGCCAAACATGTCTTTGGGAGAGTCATTGAAGGCCACATAGTTGTTTAAGCTTTTGGACATCTTATTGACACCATCCAGACCTACCAGAAGGGGCATACAAATGACGGCCTGTTCCTCCATCCCGGCTTCCTTTTGTAATTGGCGACCGACCAGCATATTGAATAATTGGTCCCGTCCCCCCAATTCGACGTCGGATTTCAAAATAACAGAGTCGTGGCCCTGCATTAGCGGGTAGAGGAATTCCACGATCGAAATCGGGGTGTTGGAGGCGTAGCGTTTGGCAAAATCGTCGCGCTCCAGCATGCGGGCGACGGTCATCTTGGAAGAAAGTTTCAAGACATCGGCAAAGGACATTTTCCCGAACCATTCACTATTGCGAAAAACTTCGGTTTTGGAGTGGTCCAAAACCCGAAAGGCCTGTTCCAGATAGGTGGTTGCATTTTCCTCGATTTCCTTTTCCTCCAATTGTGGACGGGTGGAGGATCGCCCGGAGGGGTCGCCTACCCGGGTGGTGAAGTCGCCGATGACCAATTGGGCGGTATGGCCCAAATCCTGGAATTGTCGTAGCTTCTGAAAGACCACGGCGTGGCCCAAAGTCAAATCCGGGCGGGTGGGGTCGACCCCCAGTTTTACTTTCAATGGTTTTCCGGATTGGAGTTTTTTCTCCAGATCCTCCTTGCCGATCAATTGGTCGATTCCTTGTTCAATGGCCGTAACTGCTTTCATGACAAAAGGGGCATCTTGTCGGTCCTTGCCTTCTTTGCCAAACCCAAACCTCGTTCGAAGGCAATTTTCCCGGTTTTACCGTCCTTATGGTTTTAAATTTTTGACCTGCCGGAGATTTTACTGCAAAGTAAGGTCTTTCTCTCTCGAAAAAACGAATCCTTAATCATAATTACCTATGGCCTTACAAACTGGAACTAAAGCACCCGCCTTTACCTTAAAAAGCAAGAATGCCGATGGTCTTGCCGATATCAGTCCTCTCGATAACGTGGGCAGCAAAAATGTTGTTCTTCTATTCTTTCCGCTCGCTTTTACCAGTGTTTGCGCAGATGAGATGTGTTCGGTTCGCGATCAGTTGAAGGAATATGAAAAGCTGGAAGCCGAAGTGTATGCGATCTCGGTCGACAGCCCTTTCACACAAGAGGTTTTTGCCAAGGAGAAAAACCTTAATTTCCCGCTCCTGAGTGATTTCAATCGCGAGGTCAGCAAGCAATATGACGTCCTTTTTGAGGACTTGCTCGGCTTTAAGGGAGTCAGTAAACGCGCCGCTTTTGTTATTAATAAGGAAGGGACTATCGTTTACGCCACCGACAGCAACGATCCGAAACAACTGCCCGATTTCGAAGCCATGAAGAAAGTCCTCGCGGAGGGCTGATTGATCCTGCTTTCGCCATTTATCGAAAACGTCTGCCACCACCACTATGTCTGCCAACCACGATACCTTTCAAGTAATTCGTCCTCTGACGATCGATGGAGAAGAAAAGGGAATTTATTATTCCTTGCCTGAATTGGAAAAAGCGGGAGTAGGGAAAATTTCCCGTCTTCCGGTCTCCATCCGAGTGGTTCTTGAATCTGTTCTTCGCAATTGCGATGGCAAACGAATTCAAACCGCAGATGTCGAAAGGCTGGCGCAATGGGATGCGACCAACCCCTCCAAAACCGAGATCCCTTTCGTGGTTTCCAGGATTGTGTTGCAAGATTTCACCGGAGTACCTCTTTTGGTGGACTTGGCGGCCATGCGGGCAGCGGTTGCCGAAGTGAACAAAGACCCTTCGATGATCGAGCCGCTGGTACCGGTGGATCTGGTGATTGACCACTCGGTGCAAGTTGATCGTTCCCGAACCCCTGGTGCTTTCCTGGCCAATATGAAAACCGAATTCCAGCGGAACCTGGAACGATATGAGTTTCTGAAATGGGGTCAGCAAGCCTTTGATACCTTCAAGGTTGTTCCACCAGCCATTGGTATCGTCCATCAGGTAAATCTGGAATATCTCGCTTGTGTGGCCTTCTCGCGCGAAAATGAGGAAGGGCAGACGGTCTTTTATCCCGATTCCCTGGTCGGTACGGACTCCCATACCACCATGATCAACGGCCTCGGTGTCGTTGGTTGGGGCGTCGGTGGCATCGAAGCCGAGTCTGGAATGCTCGGGCAACCGGTGTATTTCCAAACTCCCGAAGTGATCGGAGTGCATTTGTCCAACGATCTTCCGGAAGGGACCACCGCTACGGACTTGGCTTTGCGGGTGACCCAATTGCTCCGGAAGGAAAATGTGGTCGGAAAATTCGTCGAATTCTTTGGTGAAGGGGCCCGCCGTCTCACCGTCGCGGATCGTTCAACGATCGCCAATATGGCCCCGGAATACGGTGCCACGATGGGCTTTTTCCCGGTCGATGAAGAATCGTTGAAATACCTGCAGAACACCGGTCGCGATGAAGCCGATGTAGCTGCCGTAAAAGCCTATTACGAGGCCCAGGGCATGTTCGGCATACCAACTGCCGGAGACGTCGATTACAGCAAGGTGGTTGAATTGGATCTCGCTACCGTGGAACCCAGTGTCGCTGGTCCCAAGCGCCCACAGGACCGGATGAACCTGTCGGAGCTTAAAGGAAACTTTGAAGATCTCTTCACCACGTCCCCATCCGATGGCGGATTCGGACTCAGCCCCGAAGAACGGCAGCGAGAGGTTTTGATCACTTTGGGGGAAGGCGAAATCGCGGGCATCACCTCGACCGGAAACTCGGACCTGAAGCCTGACGGTACCGCCGGCGATTCCATGAGTGAGAAGGAGATGATTACCAATCGGCCTTCGGGTAACTCAACAACCCTTGATGACATCGACTATCCCGAGGACGGGAAAGTCAAGCTGCGTCATGGTTCGGTCTTGATTGCGGCAATCACCAGTTGCACCAACACCAGTAACCCCAGTGTAATGTTGGCCGCCGGATTGGTCGCCAAAAAAGCTCTGGAGAAAGGTTTGAATGTTCCCCCGCAGGTTAAAACCAGTTTGGCTCCGGGATCCCGTGTGGTTACCGAGTACCTCAACGAAACCGGACTGCAGGAAAGTCTGGATGCTCTTGGCTTTAACCTTGTGGGATATGGTTGTACTACCTGTATCGGAAACAGCGGTCCCCTGGCCTTCTCCGTAGAAGAAGGTATCCGGGAGGGAAATCTCGTGGGGGCCAGCGTTCTTTCGGGCAACCGCAACTTCGAAGCTCGAATTCACGGTGCTATCAAAGCCAATTACCTCATGTCCCCACCGCTGGTGGTCGCCTTCGCCCTCGCCGGTCGGGTTGATATTGATCTAAACGAAGAGCCAATCGCCGTTGGGAAAGATGGAGTACCCGTGTACCTCCGCGATATTTGGCCTACCCGTGAAGAGATTCAAGAAGAGATTCTTCGGGGGGTGAAACCAGAAATGTTCAAATCCCGCTACGCTGATATCATGGAGGCGAACAAGGAGTGGACGGAAATTGAAAACACCACCGGCCAACTCTTCGAGTGGAAAGAAGAAAGTACTTATATTCAAAAACCTCCGTATTTCGATGGCTTTTCCATGGAACCGGAGTCCATTGAGGAAATTTCCGGGATGCGCCCTTTGGCGATTCTGGGCGACTCTGTGACCACCGACCATATCAGTCCCGCAGGAGCTTTCAGCGAGGAAACCCCCGCTGGGCAGTATCTCCTGGCCAAAGGCGTGGAGAAAAAAGATTTTAACTCCTATGGTTCCCGCCGCGGGAATGACCGTATCATGACCCGTGGAACTTTCGCCAATGTCCGGGTAAAGAATCATCTTGCGGACGGCAAAGAGGGCGGCTTTACCAAAATAATGCCGGAGGGTAAGCCCGCCAGCATCTACGAAGCCTGTCAGGTCTATGCCGAGCGGAAAACTCCTCTCATCGTCTTTGCTGGCGAGGATTATGGCATGGGGAGTAGTCGCGACTGGGCCGCCAAGGGCACCAAGCTGTTAGGGGTTAAAGCCGTTGTTGCCGCGAGTTTCGAGCGGATTCACCGCAGCAATTTGCTCGGCATGGGAGTTCTTCCTTTGCAGTTTCCCGAAGGTGTTACTACCAAAACCCTGGGACTTGATGGAACCGAACAATTTTCAGTCCTCGGTTTGAACGACACTCTCATGCCAGGGCAGGACCTAACCCTGGTTATTGAGCGAAAGGACGGCGAGCGGGAGGAACTGAAAGTTCGGGCTCGTGTCGATACTGCCATTGAGGTTGAATATTATCGCCATGGGGGCATTCTGCCTTATGTTTTGAGAAGTATTCTGCGCGAGAACGACTAATTTCTTACCAATGCCTGAACAAGAACAACCCGCATTTTTGGTAGACGCCTACTCTGATCCCGTTATTATAAAGCTTAACGGTCGCATTTCTTTTCTCAATTGTGGCCCTTTTCGGGATTTCATGAATCGACTTATTCCCGAAGGGAAAAGAAATTTTATTATAGATTTCGCCGATTGTACTGGGATGGATAGCACTTTTCTGGGGGCTATTGCCGGAGCGGCGTTGGATCTGCGGAAACAAGATGAGCCTGGGAAAATCTTTCTTTTCCGCCTCGGAACCAGAAATTTAGAGTTGGTTAAAAACCTCGGGTTACATCGTCTTCTTCACGTCGATGAGGAGGGAGAGAAGGCAGTCAACACCGATTCCCTGCAAAGACTGGAAGGAGAGGAAGCCTCTTCCAAAAGCGAAGTTGAAAATGCGAAAATGGTCTTGGAAGCGCACGAGAATCTGATCAAAGCTGACGAGGAGAACCGCTCCAAATTCCAGGATGTAATTTCCTTTCTAAAAAATCAAGTCGCCGTCGATTAGCGCTCAACCTCGTGCTTGCCTGAGAGGGTTTTTTCTGTTTTTTTATAGAAATGCTTTTTCCGTCGATTTTGCTCCCTTCTAGGCAATTATGATTTTTATTCTCACGATTCTCCTGGGGGCGGCTTTTGTTCTTGGCCTTCTCTACTTCCGTGCCCGACAGGAAATCAGAGACCTTGTCTTCGAGAAGCAACAAATCAAACAGGAGAAGCAAATCGTCGTCGATTTCATGCACGACATGGTGGAAGCTCTGGGAGATACCCCTGAGCGGGAGGAGCTTTTCCAGGAAATTGTCCACGCGGCGATTTTGAGCACCGGAGCCCTTAGTGCCTGTGTCTTTGAACTGGGGAAGGACAATTTACTGCAGGGGGTCGCCGTCGAAGGGCTTTTCCCTCCGCAAAAGCCCTTGCCCGAAAGTTCGAAAATTAAACTGACAACCCGAGCCAAATTCATCGAACAGGTTCTCAAATCCGAGAAAATCGATCTAGGAGAGGGGCTTATTGGGGAGGTGGCCAAGCGCCGAAAATCGGTTTTGGTTGAAGATGCGACAATGGATGACCGGGTCACCCAGCATGATGACCGGTCGTTGGAAATCCGGTCGATGATTGCCGCCCCGATCTTTTTCCGGGATCGCATGATTGGGGTGTTGGCCGTGGTGAATCCCGCCAATGGGATGGCTTTCAACGAAACCGACCTTTCCCTGGTGCAATCCATGGCGGAACAAGCAGGATTGGCTATTCATAATGCGGATCTGCTCAATTTGCAGATCGAAAAGAAGAAGATCGACCTGGACCTGACCTTGGCCAGTAATATTCAACAACTCCTTCTTCCCCGGGAGTTTCCCCAGGTAAAAGACCTTGATATCGATGCCCTCTACTCTCCAGCGCAAAAAGTAGGGGGCGATTTGTATGATATTTTCTCCATTGATGAAAATCGTATTGGAGTGGCCATTGCCGACGTTTCCGGCAAAGGGATTCCAGCTTCACTCCTGATGACCATCTGTCGCAGTAACCTTCGGCACTATTCCCGAACTTTGGAAGACCCCGCTGAAGTGGTGCAGGAATTAAACCGGGCAATGGCGGCGGATATGCGCCATGATATGTTTATTACCCTGGTTTATGCGGTCGTCGACATGGAAAAAAATACCGTCGAATTGGCTCGGTGTGGCCACGAAATGCCATTACTCGCTCATCCTGACAACGAGAGTGGCGTTTGGCTATGTGAGCCTATGAAAAGTGAGGGTATGGCGATTGGCATGGTCACGCCGGAACTTTTTGATGCGGTTATTCAAAAAACAACGATCCCGTTTGAAAAAGACAGTATCCTGGTGCTCTTTACTGACGGGGTAACCGAAATGACGAATCAAGATGGTGTCGAGTTTTCTTCAGGCCGCCTTGCCGATGTCATCAAGACCCTTCGCACCCGTTCCGCCCGCGAATTGAATCAGGGAATCGTGGAATCGGTGGACCGTTTCACCGGCGGGGCCACTTATCAAGACGATCTCACTCTTGTAACGCTAAAACACCTATGAGTTCACTTTTATTTCCTTCCGCTGAAACCGACGGCCCTCGTCTTAAACATCCCGATGCCTCCGGACGCTTTGGTCCTTACGGAGGTATGTTTGTGCCGGAAACTTTAGTAACCCCCTTGCTCGACCTGGAAAAAGCCTATCGGGAAGCCCGCGAAGACCCCGCCTTTCAAGAAGAACTAGCCCTTTTGCTCAAAGAGTATGCGGGAAGGCCCACTGAGCTCTACTTTGCTGAAAGACTCACGAAGGAATTGGGAGGCGCGAAGATCTACTTTAAACGGGAGGATCTTCTTCATACCGGAGCCCATAAAATCAACAACGCTCTCGGGCAGGCAATCCTCGCTAAGCGAATGGGCAAAAAGCGTATTATCGCGGAAACCGGGGCTGGACAGCATGGGATCGCCACCGCTTCCGTATGTGCCAAGCTGGGGTTGGAATGTGTTATCTACATGGGCGCGGAAGATATGCGTCGACAATCCCTCAATGTCTATCGGATGCGGCTTTGCGGTGCCGAAGTGAGGGGAGTGGAAAGTGGTCAAAAAACTCTCAAAGAGGCGATCAACGAAGCTATGCGCGACTGGGTGACCAACGTCCGGTCGACCCACTACATTCTCGGTTCGGCCCTGGGTTCACATCCCTATCCTATGATCGTGCGCGACTTTCACCGGGTGATCGGGCGGGAAACCAGAGCCCAGATTCTTGAAAAAGAGGGCCGCTTGCCCGACGAATTGGTGGCCTGCGTTGGTGGTGGGTCCAATGCCATTGGCTTCTTTTTTGCCTTCCTCGACGATCACGATGTTCGCCTGACTGGTGTTGAAGCCGGTGGCCGGGGAATTCAAAAAGGGGATCATGCGGCCCGCTTCGAAGGCGGCAAACTCGGCATTCTGCAAGGTTGTAAAACCTACATCCTGCAAAATGAGGAAGGTCAAATCGATCTAACCCATAGCGTTTCCGCGGGTCTCGATTATGCCGCCGTAGGCCCGGAGCATGCCTTTTACCGCGACCAAAAACGCATTCACTTCGCCAGCGCCTCCGATCAAAAAGCCCTCCATGCCTTTCGCGAATGTGCCCGCGTCGAAGGTATCATTCCCGCTCTCGAATCCTCCCACGGCTTCGCCTACGCCCTCGAAAGGGCAAAAGAACTTTCCAGCGATAAAATTCTCATCGTCAATATGAGTGGTCGCGGCGACAAAGACGTCCAGGAAGCCGCCCGCGTTATGGGCGAACTCTAAATCCCCGTATAACCCTACCCATCAACAGTTTGAACGAAAGAACTTAGTCGATAGTCAAGGGCCTGTCCCTAAAATATCGACCTGAATTTTAAGGGGGAGGAACCTAAATATTGACGCTTTTGCTCGTCCTGATGTGGTGCTAAAGTTTTTTCAGGTGGGTGGAGTGGGCCGAAAATCCGGCGCCGAAACTGGTTAACCACAGGTCGGTCGGGGAGGGATCGGGCGGGTTTTGTAAAAAGGCCTCCAGGGCAAAGAGAATGGAGGGGCCGCTCATATTTCCGTGTTCGGCGAGAACTTTCCGGCTCATCGTCAATTCTGGGGTCCCGGGCAGAATAGCGGCGACAGCATCAAGAACATCCCGCCCACCGGGATGAACCAGAATCTGCGGGTTCCCCTCGACGGGATTTTTTTCCCATAAGTATTGCACTGCTTCGGCGGCTTTCCCGGGAATGCAACGGTGGAGTTTGTTGCGCATATACCCATCCTTTTGCTCAAAGCGTAAGAATTCCCGGTCTGCGGGGACATGGAGGGTGTCAAAGCCTGCGACCTCCCACTTTGGTCCGCTATTGTGGCTCTCGTTGCCCCAAATTGCTGCTGCGGCACCATCTGAGAAGAGGCAAGCGCTGATTAAGACCCCCGGATCGTCATCGAGATAAAAGGCGGCGGAGCAGATTTCGACCGCGACGGTGGCAACTTTGGCTCCGGGGTGGCGAGCGAGAATCGCCTCGGCGGCCCGAAGGGTGGGTATGGCAGCCCCGCATCCAAGTCCAACCAGATCTTGCAGGAAAGCATCGTTGCGCAAGCCCAGTCGTTCGGCCACATAGCTGCTTAGTCCGGGGCAAAGGTAGCCTGTGCAGGTGCAAATCAGCAAAGCGTCGATTTCTGTCGGAGCAATTTGGCCTTCCTTCATTGCTTGGTCCAAGGCTTTGCCCGCAAGAGCTGGGGCGTGGCGGGCGAACTCAGCGTGTAGTTGATCCACCGGAAGGGTAAAAACATCTTCAATGTTTTCGATGGCAAAGTGCCTCCGGTCGATGCCGTGTGGCTTGGTGAGGACTTTTTGCAAAAGACCCATGGAACGATCCCGCAAGCGATTTCGGGCGGGGGAATTGGCGAGAATATTCCAGCAATCCGGTTGGGTGAAATAGTTGGGCGGAACCGCGGTTTTCAGGGAGAGAAGTTTCATCAATGCAGAATTCGGTAAAGAAAGGTGAAGGGCAGAAGTTTGCTTCTGGCGGCTCCACAGAGAATTTTTTGTGTCACATCTTTTTGCAGGAGATTTTGTAACCAAATGGCTCGGTGCAAA
Source organism: Opitutales bacterium (assembly GCA_022565335.1). Taxonomy (GTDB): domain Bacteria; phylum Verrucomicrobiota; class Verrucomicrobiia; order Opitutales; family T3Sed10-336; genus JAIUMY01. The sequence continues at coordinate 13,778 of JAIUMY010000024.1, read as the reverse complement.
CGTCCGTTGAAAGAGCGGTCACGTTTGGCCGATAGCCTTTCCAAAGTGGTTTGCCAGTCTTGTAGTCCTTTACTATATTCCAACAATCCGGGAAACGCCAGTGCCGCACTTTCAAATGCCATGGTCATGCCGTTGCCGGTGAAAGGAGGGATCATGGCGTGGCAGTCTCCCAGCAACAACGCGGAGCTGGGGGAATCCATGCGATTTGCCGGACGGCCAAAAGTAAATCCACTGACCCCGCAAAAGCTTCCCGGCCGAAGCTTGGCCTTCTCCAACCGTTCGGCCAATAATTCGAGTCCGCTTGCCCGAAGGTAGGCTGGGAGCCATCCATCTTTTTTCGCCTGTAATCCACGTTTTTGCGTAAACAGACCGCACCCGTTGACGAAGCCCTCCTCGACTCTGGAAAGGCCTACATAAGCTTGGTCGCCGAGGTGCATTTCCAGGTCGGCCTGCAGAGACAAATTGGAAAAATGAGCTTTCAGCCCCAACAGAGAGCTTTTCCCGGAAGCCTTCCCAAGGCTTCGGATTGTCCCCTCCTGCGCGGGTTTGCGGGGATCTATGCGTTCCCCGGTTCGTAAAATCCCCCCGGCCTCGGTTAAGCGACGGGCAAGCTCCAAGTCCAAAACGTATCTCGATTGGCAGGGAACTCCCTGGGGAAGCGTGTGGGTGCTCACGCATGTTTCTCCTTTAAACCAACTTACCGTTCGGGCGATGGGAACTTCGGCGAAAAGATCATCCAGTCCGAGGATACGTAAGGTCTTTGGCGTAATGCCTGCGAGGAATTCACCGCAGACCCGGTGCCGGGGGTAATGACCCTTTTCGATGAGGGTTACTGGAACTCCTTCCGCGGCCAGGGCCTGGCCCAGTGCCAAGCCACAAATACCTCCCCCTTCTATGCGGACTTCCTTCATGCGGGAGCTCCTTCACTGATCGTTTCTCCAACTGGAAGATCACCCTTTCTCAGGGCTAAAAAACGGTAGGCTCCGAGAAAAGTTTCCTGGATCTGCCAATCCCAGAGTTCGGGTGCAAGGCCCAGCTTTTGAGGCAATTCATCACACCGGAAGCCGGCTCGAATACTGACTCGGGCATCGTGCCAGCTAACTGGACTCAGCCGCATCGGACGGAGCAATTCGAGCTGCCATAGGTGGAGCTTATGTCGGACCGGCTCGCAGGCGAGGATCAGGCGGCAGGAGCGGTTTAGCAATGAACCCCAATGGGCCAGAGTATCGTCTTCAAATTGATGTAGAATCAGATTGCTTACCAGAAAGTCATAGGGAAAGGCCTTTATCTTGGTGAGGTCCTCTTGTTCCCACCCCCAATCTTTGGGCCATTTATCCGGTCTTGCCCAGACATCCCATCCGTCCAACCTTATCTTTTCCGGCAATGTCACCTTTTCTTTTAAATACACGCCCAAGTCACCGGTCCCTGCGCCCCATTCCGCTCCCTGGTCTCCCGGCAAAAGGTGCTTTCTCAATTGCCGCCCCAGCCAGCGGTAATTTCCTTGCAGAAAATTAATCAGTCGCAAATCACGCCGGTTACGTATTGCCTCCGGGTCATTTTGCGGAAGGGCGTCCAGCATCTCATCTTCGACGATCCTTTTCATAGATTAAACGAACCCAATTTCGCTATAAGGTCAATGGCATCCAGCGGGAGGCGGTAGGTTCGCTTCGTCATCGACCGGACACCTTTCATTCTTTGATGCGAAAACGGCGATTCAATTCCGATTCGCTGATTTCCCAATAGGTAGGGTGCCCGCGCGGGCAGACCGTGGGATTGTCGCATTCCATCAGATTTTTGAGTAACCACCGCATGGTGTCAGCGTTTAGCATTCCCGCGTTACTGACCCAGCGGCTCGCCAGCCGCGCCAAATCTTCGCGGGAACGGTCCATGCGCTCAGGGTTCCATCCCTCTTCCTTGGCCAAGTGTAGAAGATCCCGCAAGAAATCCTCGGCACTGGCGGGATCCAGCCAGGTGGGCACCGCCTCGATGCGGAAAAAATTACGCCCAAAAGGTTCAATTGAAAACCCATGCTGGTTTAAAGTGCTTCGATTCTCTTCCATTAAACTGCTACTAACCGGATCAAGTTCCAGAGGCTGGGAAAAAAGAAGTGGTTGGGAAGTTGTTTTCGTCGCCTGCAACTCGCGCAGGACTTTTTCAAACTGTATACGTTGCCGGGCCGCCTTCAAATGCAGCATAACCAGACCCGAAGGCGCTTCGAAAAGAGCAAAGCGCTTCTTCCAGTCGCCAATGTACATCCAGCTGTTTTCCCGCCATGCAGCAGTGCCTCCAGGGCCGGGGGCGCGGGGCGTAACCGATGTATCGCTAGAGGTTGCCGGCCTTTCGGCGGAGGCTTGCTTATCCGCAGTTTTCGGCGAAAAGTGGTCAGCGGAAGGCTGGGGAGGTGGGCCGGCGGTAGAGACGGGTTCGGGTGGGCCCGGTTTGGCGGCTGAGGACTTCGGCAAAACGGCAGCCTTGGCCGGCGCTGGTTCAATGTCGCTCGATTTGACCGGGGCAGAAGATTGAGGCGGAAAATCCTCCCGACGGGGAGTTGGCTTTGAGTCTTCCCGGGGAGTCGGACTTTGCGGCCGGGCGGCGTTTCGAATAAGGGGAAGGAGGTGTCGAATGACAAAGCTGCGGACACGGCTTTCGTCACGAAAACGAATTTCCCGTTTGGCCGGATGAACATTTACATCAACCCCGGCCGGATTGATCGACAGAAATAAAAAAGCCTGGGGATAACGCCCTCGTGCCAAAAGATTATGGTACGACTCCAGGAGGGCATAGGTTAGGGTCCGGTTCTGTACCGGTCGGCGATTGACAAAGGACAGCATATCCTGGCGGGTCGAGCGACCGGGGCGTCCTGGCTGAAGAATGAATCCGTTTAGCTCCAAATCCCCTTCCCGGGCGGATGGGATGACGAGAAGATCGGAGAGAACCGACCAACCGTAAATCTCTCCGATGCGCTCCCGTAAGCCGGGGCAAACCGCCGTATTGAAAACTTCTCTGGGTCCTTCGGTAACCCGGAATGCCGTTTCGGGGTTGGCCAGGGCCTGAAGTCTGAGGCTTTGCACAATGTGTCCAGCTTCCGTCAGGTCAGTCTTTAGAAATTTTCGCCGCGCCGGAACCGGTGCAAAGAGCTGCCGAACTTCGATGCGCGTTCCCGGAGACATCCCGCAGGATTTGACCTGACGGATTTTTCCGCTGTCGACAGAGATTTCGGTTCCTTCCGGGTCTTCGGGTCGACGGGTTCGTAAGGTAAACTTTGATACACTGGCAATGGAAGGCAGGGCTTCACCACGAAAGCCAAAGCTTTGCACCGAAAGAAGGTCCTCCGCTTGCCGGATCTTGCTGGTCGCATGGCGTTCCAAGGCAAGGAGAGCTTCTTCTTCGCTCATGCCACTTCCATTGTCTTCAACCCGCAAGAAGCTTCGACCCCCATTTCGGTATTCCACTTCGACTCGGGTGGCTCCGGCATCGATGGCATTTTCCACCAATTCCTTTACTACTCCGGCAGGGCGTTCAATCACTTCGCCGGCAGCGATCTGATTGGCCACGGTGTCTGGTAGGATGCGGATGGGAGGCATGGAAATTAGGGTAGCTTATTCGAAGCTGTTTCCGCAAGGCCAGAAAGTTCTTCGCTAAGGTCTTCCAACCTTCCGTCTCAGGTTTCGGGGTGAAGAAAGTCGAAGAGTGCTTGAGCGGTTTTCGGGCCGATGCCTTCCACTGCTTGCAGGTCTTCGGCAGTAGCCTTTTTGAGGTTGCGAATGCCCCCGAATTTTTTGAGTAGATTTTGTTTTTTCTGCTCTCCCAGACGAGGGAAATCATCGAGGATCGATTCGCGGATTTTTTGTTGCCGTAATTCCGCGCTGAAGGTGTTGGCAAAGCGATGGGCCTCATCGCGCAGCCTTTGCAACAAGCGTAAGGCCCCACTATGGGAAGGCAGGGTCAGGCTTTCCCTTTCGTCGGGAAGAATGATGGTTTCTTCTCTCTTGGCGAGGCCGACCAATGGGGGAGGGGGGAGGTCCAAAACAGCAAAAGCTTCCAGCGAAGCGTATACTTGCCCTTTACCCCCGTCGATGACGATGAGGTCGGGAAACGGTTTTTCCTCGGCGTGAAGCCTTCGGTAACGTCGTCCGACCACTTCCTCCATGGCGCGGAAGTCATCGTTGCCGACGAAACTCTTGATTCGATACCGCCGGTATTGGCTTTTTGCCGGCTTGCCGTCAAAAAAATGAACCATGGAGGCAACGGTGAAAGTTCCGGAGATATGGGAAATATCAAAGCATTCGATACGTCGCGGCAAAGTCGGGAGTTCCAAGGCGCTTTGAAGTTCCTCCAAAATACCCCGGCTATCTCCGGCGACGACCGGATCCCGCAGGAACCGTCGCGTTTTGGCGGTGGTCTTTTTTAAAGCCAGGAGCGCATCTCTTAGTTGCGCCGCCTTTTCAAAATTCTGGGCTTCGGCAGCGCGTTTCATTTCCTCTCTCATTTCCTCCAACCATTCCCGCGCCTTTCCTTCCAAAAATTCGCAGGCCTGGTTTACCCGCTGGTGGTAATCGTCCTTGGTTACCACATTTTCGTGACCATAGAGTTCAGCCCGGACATCGTCGTAGAGCCGATATTTTCCCGGTTCGATTTCCTTGGGTTGTCCGTCGCTTAACAAGACCCCGAAGCGTCGCCGCAACTCAGCCAGAGTTTTTCGCAACGGACCCGCATGGGCGAAGGGGCCGAAATATTTGGATTGATCAGTTTTACGAAACCGGCAAAGGCGAAATTTGGGGATCGGGTTTTCGGTGTCGACGCGAACCAAAAGAAAGCGTTTATCATCGGTGAAATCGCTGTTGTAACGAGGCTTCCAGTGTTTTATCAGCTTTCCTTCCAGCAATAAGGCCTCGGTTTCACTGCGCACTTCCATGACCTCCAGGTCGTGGATCATGCTTACCAGGCTGCGGATTTTCGGATGAGCGAATCTACGCCCGGACCATTGAAAGTACGTCGACACCCGTTTCCTGAGGTTTTTCGCTTTGCCCACGTAAATGATCTTCCCCAAACGGTCCTTCATAAGATAAACACCTGGTCCCTGGGGGAGTCGGCGAACTTTTTCTTTGAGATTTGCGGCTTCGTCGTTTGGCATTTTGGTAAACCTGTTCTATCCTCTAGCTTGGTTCAGTTCTGGCTGACCTGCAACCCTTGACCCTATCAAATGGCTTCGCGCAAAAAAATTGAACTTATTACCATAGGAGAAGAGCTTCTTCTTGGCCTGCGGCTCAACGGGCATCTCTCCTGGATAGGGGAACAAATCGCCCGCCGCGGGTTAACCCTCAGCCGCAACACTTCCGTCTCTGATCAACCCGAGGATATCGAGCAATCTTTTACCGAAGCCTGGCAACGCGCTGATATTGTTATTACCACGGGAGGATTGGGACCAACTGCGGATGACCGAACCAGAGAAGTTATTGCCGAAACCCTCGGGCGTCCTTTGGTCAGACATTTGGGTTGGGAGAAAATACTTGAAGAATATATTACCAATTTAGGGCGCAAAGTTCTGCCCTCCCACCGCAAACAAGCCCTAATTCCCGAGGGAGCCGAAATTTTACCCAATAAAAACGGTACCGCTCCGGGCCTTTGGGTTTCCGCCAAAGGGAAAATCCTGATCATGCTCCCGGGGCCCACCCAAGAGCTTCAACCAATGTTTCGCGATGAAGTGGTTCCCCGGTTGGAAATGCTCGAAATTCTGCGCTGCAAAGACCATTTCGTGGAAATCCGCACCGCTGGAGTAGGCGAATCAGTGGTCGAACAGATGGTTGCCCCCTTGGGGGAAAAATACCCTCACCTGCAGATCGCCTACTGTGCGATGGACGGGGTGGTGGATGTACGTTTCAGTACCGCCAACCAAGAATATGGGCCGGATAAACTGCAAGCCATTGCCGATGAATGCCGCACGATATTGGGCGATGATTTCGTGGGGTTTGGTCAACCCCTTTTGGGGCAAATTATAAATGACACCCTGCGCGAAGAGGGACAAACCGTTGCCGTTGCCGAATCCTGTACCGGTGGATTTTTAGCGAACGCTTTTACCGACATTCCCGGTAGCTCTAAAACCTTCAGTGGAGGGGTCGTTTGTTACAATAACGATGCCAAAGTACAAATACTCGGTGTTCCCGAATGCCTGTTAAAACAACATGGGGCGGTAAGCGCAGAAACGGCCGTCGCGATGGCTGCCGGTGCGGCGGAGAAATTTTCCTCTGATTTCGCCGCCAGTGTTACCGGATTTGCCGGTCCGGGAGGGGGCACTCTCGAATCCCCCGTAGGCACAATTTTTATCGGTCTACACACTCCGCAAGGCATATGGTCCAAAAAATGCAATTTTCCCGGCACCCGGGTTACCGTTAAAAAACGAGCTGTGAATATGGCTTTGGACTGGCTTCGCCGGGAGGTTTTGCGGCAACAGTCAGACCCGCCCCCAGAGGCCATTCCTCCCTATTTGGGATAGTCGCTTGGGTATCCCCTCGCTTTTCATCGTTAGTTCTTTTCGTTCGTTAAAGAACCATCCCAGCATTGCCATTTCCGCTCCCTGAGGTAGGATTAAGGCTATGCATAACCCCGACCCAGACCCCTATCCCCCCATCGAAGATTACGGCATTATCGGCGACCTCTGGACAGTTGCCTTGGTGGGTAACGGAGGGTCTTTGGAGTATCTTTGCTTTCCTCATTTTGATTCACCCTCCCTCTTTGCGGCTCATGTCGACCGCAAGAAAGGGGGACGTTGGCAGATTGAACCGTTGTTGGATGATTTTCGGGAAAAGAAGCTGTATCTGCCCGATACCAACATTCTTTTGGCGCGCTTTCTTTCCCAGGAGGGTATTGCCGAAATTTCCAATTATATGGTGGTGGACCAAGACGATCCTCATGAGCAAGCTTTAGTTCGACGCGTAAAATGTGTGCATGGCGAAGTTTCTTTTCGAATGCACTTTCAGCCAGCGTTCAATTATGGGAGGACCTCCCATCGAGTCACCAAGGAAAATGACCAGGCCTTGATCTTTCATACCGAAGAATCCGATGGCTTACGGATTCTCCTGCAAGGAACCACTGGTTTGGCCATTAAAGATGGTGTCGGCTACGCTGAGTTTTGTCTCAAGGCGGGCGAGAAAATTACCTTTGTCATGCAAGAAGCACCTGAGGAGGGTCGTCTTCCGGTAAGGGACCAGGGCTATTCCATTGAGTCATTTAAAAAGACTTCCGACTATTGGCGCAAATGGATAAGCCGTTGTTCGTATGATGGTCGGTGGCGCGAGGCTGTTCACCGCTCCGCTTTAGCGCTCAAACTGCTAACCTCCCGTGAACATGGGTCCATCCTTGCCGCCCCATGCTTCGGTTTTCCCAACGAGATCGGTGGTGAGCGGAATTGGGACTACCGCTATACATGGTCCCGCGATGCCTCCTTCACTACCTATGCTTTTCTCCGCCTCGGTTACACTGAGGAAGCCAACGGGTTTATGCAGTGGTTGCAGAAACGAATCGACGAATGGGACGGGGAAAGTGATTGGGAAACAATGTTTTGTTTGGATGGGCAAGCCCTTTCCGGCGAAACCCAACTGACCCATTTCGAGGGGTATCAAAAATCGCAGCCCGTGCGGATCGGCTCCACCAATCATTCCCAAAGACAGTTGGATGTTTTTGGCGAACTGATGGACGCGGTTTATTTGTTCGATAAGTACGGACCGCAAATTTCCCACCGACTCTGGCAAGGCGTTCACAAAATGGTGGATTTTGTTCTGCAACATTGGTCGGACCCGGATGCGAGTATTTGGGAAGTGCGTAGTGGGAATCGCGAATTTCTCTTTTCCCGGGTCATGTGCTGGGTTGCCTTGGACCGGGCGATCCGTCTTGCCAATAAAAGAGGATTGCCGGCTCCTTTGGAAAAATGGAGATCTTGCCGGGATGAAATTTATCAATCCGTTTTTCAGAAGTTTTGGAATGAAGATCGTCGCGCCTTTGTACAATTCAAAGGAGCAAAGGCTCTCGATGCCTCCTCCCTTATCATGCCCTTGGTCCGTTTTATAAGTCCCGAGGACCCGCAGTGGCAGTCAACGCTGCAAGCTATCGTGAATGACCTCGTCGAGGACTCCCTGGTTTATCGTTATCGGGTGGGAGAAGCTTTTTCCGACGAGTTGGAGGGCGGAGAGGGGACGTTCTCTATTTGTTCCTTTTGGTTGGTCGAATGTATTTCCCGCAGCGGGGATCTCCCCAAAGCACGGTATCTCTTTGAAAAAATGCTAGGGTATGCCAGTCCTTTGGGATTGTTTTCCGAGCAATTGGGGCCACGGGGAGAATTTCTGGGCAATGTGCCCCAGGCTTTCACCCACCTTGCCATGATTTCGGCCGCGTTCGATCTTGACCGCCGACTCTCGGAAAAAGGCTAAAACGCCCTTTTAAAAGGAGTCCAAAAAACGAGAATACCTAAAAATGAATTGACATAATTTTCTTGGGTCCCATGGTTAGACTCATATGAAAAAAATCCTTACCTTACTCCTGGTTCCATTTCTTCTATCAGTCCCGGTCTCCGGGTCCGAAAAAGGCTTCGAAGCCGCTCTCTTTCATCCTGTCCAGATTCATGATGAAAACACCAGTATCACCGGTGTTCGTTTGAATGTATTCTATGCGATCAATCAAGACGTCAAAGGTGTTGACCTTGGTTTCATCGGGCTCGGCAGGACTCGCGGCGATCAGGTCGGCATTAGTTGGAATTTCATTGGCAGCATTGTCGAAGGCGACATGGTCGGCTGGCAAACTGGCCTTTACACTGATGTCTACGGTGACTTCACCGGTCTCAAAGGCGGTTTCATCAACATCCAACGAGGCGACATGGTCGGTTGGCAGTCCGGGGTGGTGAATTTCGCCCATAGTGAATTCAAAGGTCTGCAAACCGGGTTCTACAACAGCGCTGCGGACATGCGTGGGTTGCAGTTCGGCGTGGTCAACTACGCTGAAAATCTCCACGGTCTCCAAATCGGCCTGGCCAACATCAACGCCTCCGGCGACCCCCTTTATTTCTTCCCCTTTGTAAACTTCTCCTTCTAAAGAATCCCCAATAAACGGCCTTCGGGCCGTTTATTGACAACGAAATATTTAAGGGACAGACTCTATAAATAAATTTAGGATTTGACCCTTGACTGTTGACGGATTTTTGGTTTTTTTTTGGAGGTATGCGCAAGGAACGATTAAAGATAAAAGGTCAGCGGGCGTTGTATCATGTGATGTCTCGGACGGTGAACGGGGATATCTTTTTCTCGGAAGAGGAGAAAGAGGTGATGCGGCGGATGCTGTTTAAGGTGGCAGGATTTTGTGGGGTGAAGATTTTGACCTATTGCCTGATGGGCAATCACTTCCATGTGCTGGTAGAGGTGCCGGATGGGAGTGGGATTAAGCTGGACGATGAGGAGTTGTTGCGTCGGTACCGGATGTTGCACGGGGAGGATGGGGTACTGCGCAAGAGCGAGCGGGCGCGCAAGTATGCGCCGAATACTCCGGAACAGGTGGAGCGAACCTTGAAGGACGGAGGTGAGGAGGCGGAGAAGATGCGCTTGAGTCTGCGTTCACGGATGCATGATTTGTCGGCGTTTGTGAAGATTTACAAGCAACAGGTGAGCATTTGGTACAATGCCAATCATGACCGGTATGGACCGCTATGGAGTGACCGTTTTAAGAGTGTGCTGGTGCAGGGGAGTGGGACAGCATTGCTGGTGATGGCGGCGTATATCGATCTGAATCCGGTGCGTGCGGGTTTGGTGGAGGATCCGCGTGATTATGCCTTTAGCGGGTATGGGGAAGGAGAGATGGAGGGTGAGCCGAAGGCGCGGCTGGTGGACATTTTGCGGGGATTGCGAGGGGATGAGTGGGGGAAGGAGGTGTTGCGGGAGTACCGGATGCTATTATTGGGGCAGGCCGGCGGCGATGGGGCGAAGGAGGAGATTGCGGAACTTTTATCGCATCGAGTAAACATGGACGGTGGGAAATGGCTGAATTTCTTGCCTGCACTGGTGAAGGGAGTGGTTCTGGGCAGCGGGGAGTATGTTGGGAAAATAAATAGGAATTTTTGGGGACAGCAAAAGGGCTCAGGAGAAATCTATCCAGGTCTGGTAGCGGGGCAGAAAAGCTATCGGAAGTGAGAGGCTGCAAGTAATAAGGGGAGAACCTTTGTGCTTTGATAATAAATTCCAAAATTGAAGAATTGGATTCTATTTGTAGGGTAGGGTTCTCTCTTCGACGGCGAAGCCGACCGGCGCATTGTACAGCGGCAACCTGTTGTCGAACCCTTTGGCGGATAACGCCGCAGCAGGCTGCGCCTGGAGAAAGCGTCAAGAGCTTACCGCATTCCAAGGACGGCTTCGCCGTCGAATGACGAAGCGTGTACATAGTTTGGATCAAGTTCTTAACCTGCGGAATTTAGGATGGGTTGGCTTTAAAAAAATAAGCCGCACCAGGAATCCCTGGTGCGGCTGTTTCGTGCCCTATCTACTACCTCACTACCAGAAGGGGGACGATTCTTTCGACCAGAACGAAACCTGCATTTTGCAGGGCGTTCTTGGCGGCGACATTCTCTCCGAGGGCAACCCCCGAGCTGGTTTGCCGCTCCACCAAGTGGCCTTCGCGGTTTAGGCGAGAGTGGGGCTGCAGGCGGATTTCAACCCGTGCCATGCAGGAAATTAGATTGCCCCGGCGGGAACCGAATTCACTGAAAGCCTCACCGGTGATGGTCCAGTCAGCGCCTTCATCCACCAGTTGGTAGCCTAACTGCTGAAGGGTTCGCTTGATTTCGGTTTCCGCTGCGGGATCGGGGATGAACTGTCCGAAATGTTCTTCGGGGATATTCACTTTTACCGTGGGCAGATCACCTTCGGCAGGCAAATAGGCACGGAGGCGATCCAAGCGTTGCTCTTCGGTTTCCACTTCCGCCACCAACTCCGAGGCTCTTTGCCTGATGGTGCTGGCGATTTGTCCGGCGAGTTCCATGGCGGCATCGTTGACCTCCTCTGCCGGTGCGGGAATTTGCACCATTTCCCCGAAGACCCGCCCGGTTTCGGTGCCGATAATGCGGGCTACCAAAAAAACTTGCTGTTCGTTCGGCGAGAATATGCGTCCGGTGACCAATACCTGAGCGCCCGACAATTGACCGATCCGGGCAGCATGGTCCGGGGAAAGGGTTCCGGAAAGGCTCAGTTCCTGTTCACTCATAATGGTTTCCAATTGGCTCCGCTCTACCAGGCGGAGATTGTCCTCGAGGGAAAGATAAACCTGCAAGAGGTCGGCAAATTCCGCTCCGAGTCCGGGTTTTTCCGGAAGGTTGGAGGAGAAGTCCAGCACGGCCGTGGTCAGGGCCGGAGAGCGTTCTTCCGCCGAGACGGGAACACTGTGGCACAGGAGAAGCGTAAGTCCGCTGAGGAAGAGTTTCAGTGTTTTATTCATAATGATCGTTTTGTTGGGTTGATTGATTGGGTTAGCGCAATAATTCTTTGGGGGGACGTGAGGTTTCCACTGCGCGGAAGAGGCTTTGGAGGTTTTCAAAAAAAAGCGGGTGAGCGTCTTTCCGGTGTTCCAGTGGAAGGCGAAGGACCGCTTGGGTGGGTTGCCCGGGACCAGCGAAATAAATGGTTTCCCGGTGCCCCTTGTCGGGCGGTAGGATTAAAATGAGGTGGGACCGTGGTGAGGATTCCGGCCAATCACTATGGGTGGTGGCCAGATAAATCAGCTTTTGCGGGTCCAGGTCTCTGGGGGGAGTTTCTTGCACGGTCGCTCCATAGCGGTGTAGCAGGGAAGACCAATCCTGAAGCTCGGGGGCCGGGACGACCACGAACCCTTTCTTGGCGAGGCTGGCCAGAGGCGTACCTTTCACGGTGGGGTACAGGACCAGCGACAAGGTCCGGGCGGGCAAGGTTTCCCGGGTCTCGCCCTGCCGTCTTTCTCCTTCCAGGCGAAGGATGACTTCGGTGCGGCCTTTGACTTCGGGTGCGTCCCATCGAATCGTATGGAAGGTGCCGAATGATTCTTCTTCGGCAATGCTCAGTGATCGTTGCTCGCTTGGCAAGGTATGGGGGACGGTGAGTTTTCCTCCCCTTTGGTGGAGATTGAGACGGAGGTCGTAGCTCCAGCGAGGATCGGTCCAGAGGAGGAGGTTTAGAGAGGTTTCCCGGTTGCCATAAAAATGCTGATACGCATCTCCCGGAGAGTCTGCCCATTGTACGTGCCAGGTTCCGGCGTCAACTGGCTCATCGGGCAGCCCGAAGGGACCGGAGCCGATCAGTAGCAAAAATGCTGGAATGAATGGACGAAAAGAAGTCACGGGAGCGAAGGGACGTCAGAGGATGGTGCTATCGATGGTGAAGGGGGAGGAGGATTGATCCTCGGAGTCGGCGCTGTGCCAATGGAAGTCGTCACCGGCGATGATCAAATGACCCTCTCCGGTGATCAGAAACTCCAGGGAATACTCCTTGTCATCCACTTTGGTGGTGATGGTTTGTCCGGAGAAGCTGACGATTCGCAGGGTGGAGGAGGCGGTGCGCAGCTCCACCAAAACCGGTTGCGAGGAATAGGTGGAGGACTGCTCCGCAGTAACAATTTCGGATTTTTCCGGTGTGGAGATGTAGGCGGCCAACTGTCCCGGGAAGAGGGCGTGAAGTTCTTCCAGAATCCGAGTGGCCATGGTTGGTTCCTCCAGAGTAGCAAATTCTTCTTTTGAGCTTTCTGGTGCCGAGGGTTTCCGTGGTTGTTCTACGAGGGCTTGTGAGGAGGCTTGTTCGGAGGTCCACCACAGCCAACCTCCCAGGACCAAGGCGAGGCAGGCGGCGGCAGCCAGGGTCAGGGCGGGAAAGAGGGAAAAGGAGATTTTGCGGGAAGGCTTTGGACAGGATTCCTGAAAAGCGGTCCGTGCGGCCTGCCAGGCGCGTTCCCGTGCTTCCTGGGAAGGCTTGGGTGGCGGCTCAGAGGGGAGGGGGAGTTGGGGATCGCGGTCAGACATGATGAGAGAGAATTTCCTTTAATTTCTGTTTTGCCTGGTGAATATGCCAGGAGACGGTGGATTCGGCACAACTGAGAACTTCGGCGGCTTCGGCGTGGTTGAATCCTTCAAAATAGGTGAGCACCAAGGCCTGGCGTTCCTTTTCCTTGAGTTGGCCAAGGCTGTCATGCAGGAGATCGTGGGTGGTGTCCCTGCGAGGCGCGGCCATTTGCTGAAGGGAAGAGGGTTGGTCCTCCCGGGCGTCTGCTGTCGCGGGACGACGCTGACATTTGCGGAACCAATCCCGGGCTGCGTTGACGGCAATGCGGCAGAGCCAGTTTTTAAAGGAGGCCTCCCCGCGAAACCCCGGCAAGCGCCGGGCCGCTTTGACAAAGGCTTCCTGTACCAGATCCTCGGCGTCCTGCTGGTTTCCCGCGAGGCGATAGAGTACCCGGAATACCACTTCGTAGTAGCGGTCAAAGAGGCTGCGGAAAGCGGATTCATCGCCGTTTTGCGCTGCGTGAATCCATTGGATTTCGTCGTCGTCATCGTTCGTTTGGATCATTGGGGACGGAAAGTTTCGGAGTAGAACCGAAAGGCCCCTGGGCAGACCTTGAAAGGAGGGAAAGGGGGCGTTTTCATGGGACAATAGAAAAGGCCTCTTCAGAAAAATCTGTGGGTTGATTTTGGCTCTGGGAGATTTCCAAGGTTATGATAAAGAGATGTTTCCAACGCATTGAAAGTCCGATATCCGTATGCTTTTCTGGTTATCAAATTCACATTG
>JAIUMY010000023.1 GCA_022565335.1 Opitutales bacterium | reverse complement strand
GCTCAGAGGGACCTTCGCCCTCCCGGCGGAGTGGGTGCGTTTCTGGGAGGGCGAGGGTCTCTCCGAGCTCGGATTGGTCAGGTTGGGATGCGTGTTCTTGACGGGCGTCCATTCACCAGGCGGGTGCGGTCTGGGAGCGATTGGTGGGTTGTCGCGCGAAAGCTCAGAGGGACCTTCGCCCTCCCGGCGGAGTGGGTGCGTTTCTGGGAGGGCGAGGGTCTCTCCGAGCTCGATTGTTGAGTTGAGGAGGTGATCAGAAGCGCATGGTTTTCTCATTGGTCACCGTCGCCGTCCTTTACTTACCAATGGAACCGAAAAATCGGGCCCCTGCCCGATTTTTCGGTTTAGGGTCGACGGGAGTCTTTGGTTATCGGGGGGGCAGCAAAATGCAGCCCTTCCTTGGGGAACCCGGAAATATTTTGTTTTTCTTGCCCGTGAAACGCATTTCGGGTTGAGTGACCCGATGAAGGTATTGGGGGTAAGATTTTTGGTACTTTTTTTACTGACCGGTTTCTCAATTGCCTCGACGGCGGGAGATTTCCGGGTGGCGGTGGTGCAGGATGGACCCTTGGCTAAGGAGAGTGTTTTGGTGGAAAAATTGAGGGCGGAAATTGAGGCGGCGAGCTTGACCGTCGAGTTGGTCGACGGAGGCCATGCGGATTGGGACCTGGAGGTAGCGCGGGGGCGTTTGGAAGCCTTGTTGGAGGATGAGGCGGTTGATGCGATTCTGGCGGATGGCGTTTTGGTAACGATGGCTGCGGCGGACGGGGATTTTCCCTTGTCCAAGCCGGTGATCAGTGGTTTTGCCCATCGGGCCGAGGTATTTGATTTGCCGGTACGGGCGGACGGGACCTCACGCAAGGCGAATTTCAATTGGGTGGTTATGCCGGGCGGGTTGCTCCGGGACTTTGAGGTATTGCAGGAAATGACGGATTTTGAGCGTTTATACGCCGTCGTTGATGGCCATTATAAAAGGGCTTTTCCAGAGGCGGCGGCCAAAGCCCGGGAGTTGGCTGCCGGGCAGGGATTGGAGTTGATCCTGTTATCGGCTGAAGACCAGGCGGGGCCGTTGCTCGAAAAAATCCCCGGGGAGGCAGTGGTTTACCTGACTCCCTTGCCCCGGTTTACGGAAGAGGAAAATAAGGCCTTGCGGGAAGGTTTGGCGGATCGCCGGGTGATCAGTTTCAGTGCCTTGGGGCATTCCGAAGTCGAAAAGGGGATTCTGGCCTCGTTGAATCCGGATGCCGAGGGTCGCTTGGCCCGTCGTTTGTCCCTGCACCTGGAGGAGGTGAAACGAGGCGCCCAAGTGGAGGAAATGACGGTTTTTCTAAGAATTGAGGAAAGGCTTTTAATCAACACCTCAACGGCCCGGAGAATTGATTGGGCACCCCCTCTGGGATTGCTTCTGCAAGCCGATTTTACCGAAGAACGTTTGGCTTTGGGAGAGCCCTTGTCCTGGGAGGAAGCGATGAAGCGGGCCGAACGCGAAGCTCCTGAGGCGGGGCGCGATGAGGCGCGGGAAACGGAAGCGCGCTGGCGGGTGGCGGAAGCGCGGTCACGTTTTTTGCCGCAAGTGGAGGGGTTTGTGGAGTATGAACAGGTGGATCGTACCCGGGCCCAGCGCAGCTTGGGGATTTTGCCGCGGCGCACTGCCACCAGTGGGGCGGAGGTGCGGATGGTGCTTTTCAGCGACGCCGTGCGGACGGCGTTTCTAAACGCGCGGGAGGGGGTTGCCATTGCCCGCGCCCAAACCGAAGTCAACCGTTTGGATCGGTTGGAGGAAACCGGTCAGCGGTATTTGGAGGCTTTGGCCGCGAGGGCTTTGTGGCAAGTCGAGCTGGATAATTTGCAGGTCACCCGGCGGAATCTGGAATTGGCGCGGACCCGCGATCGGGTGGGGGTTTCGGGGCCGGAGGAAATTCTGCGGTGGGACGCCCGGGAAGTTCAGCAACGGGCGGCAACCTTTCAGGCGCGGGCGGATTTTTATAAGGCAAAGGCGGCGCTGAACGAATTTTTGGGGAGGGATACCGACAAGCTTTGGGAATTGCAGGAAATTCCGGAACGGGGCGAAGGGTACTATTTTTTCGATACGGAAATGGAAGAGGTTTTGTCGACCACCCGCTCGGTACGTTTGTTTCGGCGTTTTGCCGCCTTGACCACGCTGCGTGAGAGCCCCGAACTAGCGGCGCTGGAAGGCGAAAGACGGGTGTTGGACCGGCGGGAAGGCGAGCGCCGCCGCGCGGGAGTGGTTCCTGAGATCTCCGCGGGTGGACGTTGGGAGTATGAGTTTTACGACGACCGCCCGCTTGATGTGGGGCTTTCCCCGGACGAACAATGGGGGCTGCAGGTAACGGCGAGCCTGCCTCTTTTCGAAGGGGGGCGGCGAGTCAGTGAGGTCCAGCGACTGCGGGCCGGAGGGCGCGCGCTGGAGCGTGAAATGGAGCGCATTCGGCGCAAGTTGGCGCTGCGTACGGAGGCTGCGGCGCGTTCCCTGGAAGGTTCCTGGCCCAGCGTCTCGTTTGCCCGGCAGGCCGCGGAAAAGGCCGAGGAGACTTTGGAGATTGTGCAGGAGCGCTACGCCCGGGGGGTGGTCTCGGTAATCGATCTGCTGGAGGCGCAGAACCAGGCGCTGGAAACCCGCCGTCGGGCGGAGTTGGCCTGGTATCAATATCTTGGGGACAGCTTGGCCCTGCAGCGGTCGATGGGTTGGTTTGCGTTTTTAGAGGAGGAGAAAAATGAACAATGGCTGGGTGCTTTAAAACAATATATCGAGAAGCATAACCCCTGAAGAATGACTGTTATGAAAATTTTCCGGCAAACATTTACGCTACGGGCTCTCCGGTTTGGAGCCTTGACGATGGTTCCGTTTTTCCTCCTGGGTTGTGCCCGGGAAGAACCGGAAGGAGTGGCTCCGAGGCCGGTCTTCGGGTGGACGGTTCCGGATTGGGCTGATACCGAACGGGTGCATTTCTCGGGGCAGGCCAAAAGTCCGCAGGAGGTTCGTATGAGTTTTCGGGTGAGTGGTGAAATTGAGGAATTGGCGGTTTTCTCCGGAAAAGTCCTGGAGGAAGGGGATCTGGTGGCCCGATTGGATCCGACGGATTATGAATTGGAGGTGCAGCGCATGGAATCGAATTTAGCCCGGGCAGAAGCGCAGTTGGTTCGGGCGGAAGCGGACTATCAGAGAACCCGTGCGCTCTTCGAGGCCGATAATGTCAGTCGCAGTGTGCTGGATCGGGACCGGGCTCTTTTTGATTCCGCTCAAGGCGAGAAGAAAGCCGCGCAAAAGTCGCTGGAGCTGGCCGAGCAACAATTGTCTCACACCACCCTTCGGGCGCCGCGGGAGGGGACCGTAAGCCGTGTACCGGTCGAGCAATACCAAACGGTGCAAGCGGGCACCTTGGTGGCGACCATGAGTTCGATGGAGCGACTTCGGGTGGAGACCGGAGTGAGTGAACGGGTCATCGCCCGGATCGAGCGGGGCGGGGAGGCGGAGGTCTTTTTTGACCGCTTTCCCGAACGCTCTTTCCCCGCCACCGTGGTCGAGGTTGCAGTGGAACCGACGCGTATGGCCACGTGGCCGGTAACCGTTGAGTTGGACGAGCGGGAAAACGGCTTGCGTCCCGGGATGGCGGGGCGGGTGGAGTTTCTTTTGCCCCTGGAAGCGGAGAACGTATTGTTTGTTCCGCCGGTCGCCATTTCCCAGACCGGGACCGAAACCCCCTATGCCTGGGTGGTCAATGAGGAGGGACGGGTGAGCCGGCGGGAGGTGAAAACCGGTACCTTGCGGGATGGGGGGCTGGAAATCCTGGAAGGGTTGGAGCCGGGGGACCAGTTGGTGGTGCGCGGGGTTCGCTTTATGGAAGAGGGGCTCGAAGTGGAGGTGCGGGAAGTACAGGAGGGCGATTTGCGATGATGTCCGGGCTGACGCGTTGGGTCCTGCGGAACAACCGTACCGCGACCCTTTTCTTTCTTTTGATTGCTTTTGCCGGGGGGTGGTCTTTTTGGAATTTGCCACGGCTGGAGGATCCGGACTTTACCATTCGTAATGCGGTCGTCCTGACCGCTTTCCCGGGGGCGGCTCCGGTGCGGGTGGAAGAGTTGGTGACCGATCCGGTGGAGGAGGCGATCCGGCAAATCGGCGAAGTCGAGGAAGTCAATTCCCAGTCGCTGGCCGGGATGTCCATTGTCACGGTTTCGGTGTACGAGCGGTATTTTGAAATGCAGCCGATCTGGAATCGTTTGCGCAACCAGATGGATGACCTGCAGCCCGATTTGCCGGAGGGGGTAAGGCCGCCCAAGGTGATCGATGATTTTGGGGACGTGTTTGGCATTATCATCGCGCTGCGGGGAGATGGGTTTCGTCCGCGGGAGTTGGAGGATGAGGCCGAGCGGGTGCGCGAGAGTCTGCGTACCGTACCCGGGGTGGCTAAGGTGGAATTGCACGGGGTGCAGGAGGAGCGGATTTTTGTCGATGTGTTCAGTCCGCGGTTGGCCGAGTTCGGTTTCAGCCCTTATCAATTGGCGACGCTTCTGGACGCGCAGAATACCCTGCAACCCACCGGATCGGTGGTCACTGGGCCCGAACGGATTTTATTGGAATCCACGGGCGAGTTTACTTCCTTGACGGATATCCGCCGCGCGAGTTTCCGGCTCCCCGGAATGCCGGAATCGATTTTTCTGGAAGACCTGGCGGAAATCACCCGCAGCTATCAGGATCCTCCCGGCCCGATGACCCGCTTCAATGGGGAGGAGGCGATTTTTATCGCGGTGAGTATGGTCGATGACGGGAACATTGTAGACTTGGGAAACCGGATACAAAAAACCATGGCCGAGGTGGAGCAGACACTGCCGTGGGGAATCGAATGGGATTTCGTGACCTATCAGCCAAAGTTCGTTCAGCGGGCGATCAACGACTTTATGTCCAGCCTTCTACAGGCCTTTCTTTTCGTCCTGGTGGTGATGTTTTTAGCCGCCGGGTGGCGCCTGGGCTTGATTGTTGGTTTGCTGGTACCTACCGCGATGCTGGCCTGTTTGGCCCTGATGCCTTTGTTCGGGATTGATCTGCAGCAGGTCTCTATCGCTTCGCTGATTATCGCCTTGGGCCTGTTGGTCGATAATGCGGTGGTGGTGAGCGAGAAAATCCTCCGCCGAATGGAGGAGGGGATGAAGCGGGAGGAAGCGATCAGCGATGTCGTGGGGCAGGTGGCCTCTCCCCTGTTGGTGGCCTCCTTTACCACCATTTGTGCCTTTTTGCCGATCGCCCTGGCACGGTCGATCGTTGCCGAATACACCCTTTCGCTTTTCGTGGTGGTTACGTTGACCCTGTTGGCCTCGTGGTTCTTGTCCCTCACCTTGGTGCCGTTTCTCGGGTATTACTTGTTGAAACCGCGTAAGGGGCAAAAGGCTCCGGATGAGACGAAGGACCAGCATTCGATGGCCAAAGAAGCGAAAAAGAAGGGTTCTGAAAACGCGGGGACCCCGGCCGGTGGGCGGGTTTATCAATTTTTGCTGGGGCAGTCCTTGCGCTTTCGCTGGCCTATTCTGGGGGGCGTTTTTCTTCTGGTGGGTTTGGCCACGGTGGTCTTTTTCCGCGTGCCGACGATTTTTTTCCCACCAAATGAGCGGGAGATCCTGGTGGTTGATTTTTGGCAACCCTATGGGACCGATATCGAGGCGACCGAGGAAGCCGCTAAAAAGTTGGAAGCGATTCTATTGGACAAAGAAGAGGTCCGTCGCCTGGGGGTTTTTGTCGGTACCGGGGGGCCGCGTTGGTATCTGGCCCTGGAGCCTAAGCAAGATTTTCCCAACTATGCTTTTTTCCTCTTGGAAACCGAAAAACTGGCCCAGGTGGATCCCCTGATGCGGGAACTCCGGGCTCTTTTGCGGGATGAATTCCCCGACACCCGGGGAAGGGTTTCGCGTTTGGAGCAGGGGCCGCCGGTCGGGGCTCCGATCCAGCTGCGTTTTCGTGGCGCGGAAATGGAGGAATTGTATCGATTGAGGAATTGGGTCGAAGCAGAGATTCAGGGCATTTCCGGGATTCGGAATATTCGTGATGATTGGGGGGAGTGGACCAAGAAGCTAGTCATTGATGTGGATCAGGACCGGGTTCAACGGGCGGGCCTGACCAGTCGGGATGTGGCACTCTCGCTGCGTTCCCATTTGCAGGGCTTTCCGGCCAGCCAATTCCGGGAAGGTGATCAGGTGATTCCCATTTTGGTCCGTTCCTCGGGCGAGCTATGGCGCAATCCCGAGCGCCTGGGCGGGGCCGACCTTTATTCTTTTCAAACCGGAGCCAGTGTGCCGCTGGAACAAGTTGCCGAGACCCGGATGGAATGGCAGGCCAGCAACATCCGGCGTCGCGATCAAAAACGCACCATGACCCTCGAAGCCGATGTGGAAGGACGCTACCCCAGCGATGTTTTGGAGGAAGTTCTCCCGATCCTCGCCGAGTTGCAGGCCGGGGAGAATTGGCCCCTGGGCTATGAGGTGGAAATCGGGGGCGAGGATGAGGAGAGTGCCAAGGCGCAACGGGCGATTCTGGCGGTGATGCCCTTGGCGATGGCTTTGCTGGTTTTGGCGCTGATCTTTCAGTTCAATTCCTTTCGCCGGGCGGCGATCATCATCCTGACCCTTCCCCCGATGATGATTGGGATCACCCTGGGGCTCTGGTTAACCGGTTCGCCCTTTGGGTTTATGGCCCTGCTGGGGATGATTAGTTTGCTGGGGATTATCGTGAACAATGCCATCGTAATGATCGACACCATCGAGTCCGAGCGGGCGCGCTTGGACGACCTGCGGGAAGCCCTTTTTTCCGGGGCGGGACAACGGGTCCGACCGATTCTGATGAGTGCCACGACAACCGTTCTATGTCTGATACCCCTGGCAGTTCAAGGAGGCGAAATGTGGCGGCCGATGGCTGTGGTCATCATTTTCGGCCTCGCCCTGGCAACCTTGTTTACGCTGATTCTCTGCCCGTTGTTGTACAGTTTGTTTTTCCGTATTTCCAAATCGACCTGAGAACAAACAGAAAAGTCTTTGCCATAACACGGGAAATTCGACTTTTTTAAGGGGTGTTGAAAAAGCCATCCCAGATTGTTGTTGTTTCCGATGGGCGCCCCGGGCACGAGAACCAATCCGTGGGATTGGCGGAAGCCCTAAAGCGCAGGGTGGGGGTTCCCTGGGAAAAGGTCTCTTTGCAAGGGCTGTCTTTCGGTAAAAGAATCAGGATCTTGGGCGAATACCTGAAAACCTTCGATTCTCCCTTGGTGATCGGCGCGGGCCACCGAACTCATATTCCCATGGCCTGGCAGCGTTGGCGGCGTAAGGTTCCTACGGTGGTCATCATGCGCCCCTCCTTGCCCTTGCGGTTTTTTGATGTGGCGGTCATTCCCCGGCACGACGGGGCTATCGATGACCGGGGCGGACGGGTTTGGCGAACCTTTGGTGCGCTCAACCGGATACCGGAGACGTTGCCGAACAAATCCATCCCCGGGATGATTCTTATCGGAGGACCTTCCCGTCACCATGGGTGGGATGAGGAGAGATTGGAGCAATGTTTGCAGGATCTCCTGCCGGATGACCAGGCAGAGCCATGGTTGGTCACCAATTCGCGACGGACGCCTGCGGGATTTTGTGAAAATCGAGTGCTGACCGAAAAGTCCGTGGAGTTTTTCCCGCACGAACAGACTGGCCCAGGCTGGTTGCCGGAGAAGCTTTTGCAAAGCCGTGAGGTTTGGGTGACCGAAGACAGCATGTCGATGATCTACGAGGCCCTGACTGCGGGCGCGAGAGTCGGCATCCTCCCCATGCCCCGGCTCAATAAAAAAGCCCGCGTGATCCACAGCGTAGAGGACCTTCGACGCGAGGGCCGGGTCGTTTCCTTTACCGATTGGCAAACCAACGGATTCGGAAGCAAGGCCAACCAACCTTTCCACGAAACCGGACGCATCGCCGACGCCATCGTTGACCGATTCTTCGGTAACCCGGAGGATCGCATGGAACTTCCCGTTGAAATGGCTTAAAACATTGTCTAGTTTCTTCCCGGTTGGCTACAATCTCACCTCTCTCCGATCACCACACCTATGAAAGTCATTCAAATTTTACCGGAACTCAATGGGGGCGGAGTGGAGCGCGGCACCTTGGAACTGGGGCGGTTTTTGGTAAAAAAAGGGCATGAATCCCTGGTTGTTTCCAATGGCGGGCGAATGGTGGCCGGGTTGGAAGAAGGCGGCAGTCGGCATATCGCCCTGCCGGTGCATAAGAAACGGCTTGGGTCGCTGCGGCAGGTGAGGGTCTTGCGAAAGCTTTTCCAAAAGGAAAAACCAGACATTTTGCACCTGCGCTCCCGTCTCCCCGCCTGGCTGGCCTGGTTGGCCTGGCGCAAAATGGACCCGGAGACGCGTCCGCGTTTGGTCACCACGGTGCACGGGTTTTATTCGGTAAACCGATACTCCGCAGTAATGACTTTTGGTGAAAAGGTCATCTGTGTCTCCGATAGTGTGAAAGACTATGTCTTGCGGAATTACCCCAAAGTCCCTCCGGAAAAGCTGACCGTCATTCACCGCGGCGTCGATCCGGAACAATACCCTTTTGGTTATCGCCCTTCGGAATCCTGGTTGAACCAGTGGTATCGGGATTTTCCCGAGACCAGGGAAAAATTCCTCCTGACCCTGCCCGGGCGAATTACTCGCCTCAAGGGCCATGAAGACCTGATTCAAATGATCGCCGCCCTGCCGAAGGATCAACCAATTCACGCAGTCATCGCCGGGGGGGCCGAAGCGAAAAAAGTAGCCTATCTGGCGGAGTTGAAAGATATGGCCCAAAAGCAGGGGATCTCTGACCGGTTGACCTTTGCTGGTCACCGCAGCGATATGAAGGAAGTGCTGGCCCTTTCCGATGTGGTCTTGTCCCTAAGTCAGAAACCGGAATCCTTTGGCCGCACCACCCTCGAGGCTCTCTGTCTTGGGAAGGCGGTGATCGGTTATGACCATGGTGGGGTCGGGGAAATTCTGCGGCACCTGTTCCCCCAGGGGCTGATCCCTTTCGGCGACCTCGCCGCTTTGCAGAAAACCCTGCAAGCTTGGGTCCCGCAACCGCCCCGGCCGAACCCGGAAAATCCCTTCACCCTGGAGAAAATGCTGGTAAATACGCTGGCCAGCTACGAGGAAATTGTCGCTGGGAGGACTTGAGCTTGGATAAAATTACGATTCGCCTTTGAAGGTGGTGCGCGCCGGCCTTGCGTTTTGTAAAAGCCTTTGATTTCAATTTCGATGATTCACAATTATCCAGTTGCCTGTTAGGGGTAAAGTGACAAACCTTCACTATAGAATCATCGAACTCTGATGCCCGAACATGTTAACATTCTATGCCTCAAGTGGGGAAAGCTCTATCCTGCTGAATACGTCAATAAGCTTTATGCCGGGGTTGCCCGCAACCTGAAAAGACCCTTTCGCTTCTTTTGTTGCACCGATAATCCCGAAGGACTGGATCCCAGAATTGAAACGATCCCTTTTCCGCAAAATCCCGGAATCAAACGTGCCTGGCCGGACATTTTGGTAAAGTTGGAACTGACTCGTCCGGGCTTTGGGGATTTGCAAGGTCCGACACTTTTTATGGATTTGGATATAGTTATCATGGAGGCCCTTGACCCCTTCTTTGATTTTGAGCCGGGCCGTTTCTGTATCATTCACAACTGGGTCAATTGGCGTAAAAAGTTGATAGGGCAACGTCCTCCCGTTGGCAACTCCTCGGTATTTCGTTTTAACGCAGGTACAGAATCAGACCATATCTATCAAACCTTTCTCAAGGAAATGCACCGTGCGGAAGACTCTTCCCAGTTTAATACGGAGCAAGCCTTTCTCACATACGCGGCCAAGAATGTCGTTTGGTGGCCGGATGAATGGGTGCGAAGCTTTAAGTGGAATTGCCGACCCAAATTTCCCCTGAATTTGTTTTGCGCCCCAAAGCCACCAAAAAAATGCCGTATTCTGGTTTTTCATGGGAAACCAAATCCAGATGAAGCTATCTTGGGTTATCGGGGTAAAAAAATACATCACCACTCCAAGGCTGCCCCTTGGATAAGCGAACACTGGAAAACTTGAAACTCCGCATGGCTGAATCTTCTATCAAGACGGACCTTGGTCAGGCACTCCCCGAAAACTGTGGTGTCTGCGTGATCAATCTCGATCGACGCAGCGACCGATGGGAGGACTTGCGAAAGGAGATGTTTCCTCATTTACGCTCACGCGAAGTCCAGCGCATTTCCGCAATTGAGGGGGTTGAAATTCCCGGATTTGGCAAGATGCCTTATTTTCGTGGACGCAAACGCGACCGAACATGGGCTGCTCGAGCGGGCTGTACTCTCTCTCATCGAAAGGCTCTTCTACACGCTCAAAAGGCCGGATGGAGCCACGTTCTTGTTCTTGAAGACGATATCCATATGCCTGTTGCTCCCCCAGATGATCTGCTTCTTAAATTGCGTGAGCAAATTACAGCCCATTCGCCTGATGTTTTTTATTTTGGCTTTACGGATCCGGTGCCACCTTTCAAGAAATGCGCGAGTATTGGAAAGAAATATGCCTTACATCAGGTTTTTGGATGCAACACTGCCCACGCGTATCTAGTTTCTGTAAAAGGTATCAACCATATTCTTTCATTGCTGCCCAGTGAACAGAACATTTGGCGCTGGCTTAGACGTTATCGTACGGTCGACCGTTTTTACTACCGCCATCTTTCGCCAACCTTAAAGGTGATGGCCGTGTGCCCAACGATAATTGACCAAAAGGCCGGATTCTCCGACATCATGCGAAAACCAGTGGGCGAACATGCGGAGAAGTATTCTACGACCATAACATCTCTGAACCCAACGGAAGCAGAGTTTACCAAAGCCCTTCTCAAGCAAGCGGCAGCTTTTGCCCGTGCGGATAAATTTGACTGTATTCGAGGCTTTTGGAAATCCTTCCGAGGATTCTAAATTCTTTCATTGCCATGCCTTTACGTGTCAAATTTATCAACAAGTCACCAAGTGCTGACCCTAGCAACTATTGGAAACGCTTTCTGCCTGAAGGCAATACCCGGATTGGTGATGTTGAGTTCCTGTTTCACCCGCAGGAAAGGAGCTACGACTGGCTGGTTGTTTACGACGATTTACCGTCTTCAAAGGGCGAGCGTTTTTCAAAGTGGACGGAGATCCTCGACTGTGATCGGCGAAATACTCTCCTAATAACAGCTGAGCCAGCAACGATTAAAATCTATGGTCGCTCATTTCTCGCTCAGTTTGGGCATGTCCTAACCAGTCAGGAACCTTGGGCCGTTCCTCACTCAGGGGCCATTTTTTCCCAGTGCGGTTTAGTCTGGTTTTACGGGAAAACGTATTCCGAGGCGGTCGCTGAGTTCCCGGCTAATAAAGATCAGTCGATCTCTACCGTCTGTTCATCAAAGCAGCAGCGCAACACGCTGCACTCGCTTCGGCATTCTTTTACCGCACGTTTAAAAAAACAGTTGCCCGAACTCGAAGTCTACGGGCATGGGCACCGTCCCATAGCTTCAAAGGTCGAGACCTTGGATCCCTATCGCTATCACATTGCCATCGAAAACCATTATGCACCTCATCACTGGACTGAAAAACTCGCTGATGCCTTTCTCGGGGGATGCTTGCCCTTTTATTTCGGTTGTCCCAATGTGTTTGATTATTTCCCAGAAGAGAGTTTGATACCGATTGATATAACCGATTTCGAACAAAGCCTTGAGGTTGTTCGGGAAGCGATTGCCCATAAAGCTTATGAAAAACGGCTGCCCGCGATTAAGGAAGCTCGCCGACGGGTGCTAGAGGAATACTCCACGTTCCCCATGCTGGCCAAGCTGCTGCCAAAGCTTCACGTTGAATCAAGTTCATCCGGTGAACAAATTTTAAGTCGGCATGAATGGCGACATAAGCACCCACTGGGAGCGCTTTCCTATGGAATTGAACGGGTTTTAAATCAACGACGGGCAACCCGGGATATGCGCAATAGATTTGTTCGTAAAGCGCGATTATGACCATTCTTTTTTGATATTATGAGCCGCACCCTTGTCATTGATCCTGATCCATCCGGCCACCGTGCTTTTTACCTCGCCCTGATCGCCGATGCGCTGGGGATCGAACGGATACAATTGATGGTTCCAGGCGGGCACCAACACCTTTGCGATTGCTTTGCCCGCCGGGGTATGGATCTTAATGAATTCACCATAATCCCTACGGATTCTCACGATAATCAAACGTTAATTACCGAAGCTGCTAAAATCAGCAAAGAAAGACTTTGCTCGAATGTCTTGTTTGCTTATTTGGATGGGTGTATTGGGGAACTATTGTCCCATGAAGGTCAATTTTCCTGCTCCGTCTCTGGTATCTGGTTTCACCCTTATGCGCTTGATCCTATCTATCGTTGGTTGCCGCCAGTGGATAAACGCTCCCGGCACCGTCGTTTGATTCATCACGCTCTGCGGCGTCAAAGTTCCCGCTTGAAAATCGGGCACCTTTTTTTTCTGGATCCCGCAGCAACTAAGCGAATCAGTAAAGTCAATCCAACCATCCAAGCTACTACTTTACCCGATCCCTGGGAGAAGCTTCCGGAACTTGACCAAAGGGAGGCGAGGAGTCGCTTTGACCTTCCCCGGGAAAAGTTCATTTTCCTCCATATTGGCAGCTCGGAAAAACGTAAAGGTTTAGGTGATGCCTTGAGGGCTTTTCAGCAAGTGGCCGCAGATCCTGCCATCAGCAAACGTATTTTGCTGCTTCGGGTGGGAGAGAATAAACGCTTAGGTAAAACCGCGCGCATTCTATTGGATGAACTGACCGCACAGAAAATGGTACAACGGGTCGACGAATTTGTTTCAGAGGCGGATTTTATGGAATATTTTTCCGCCGCCGATTGGGTTTTGCTGCCGTATCGGAAATTTCGCTATTCATCAGGGATTTTTGCCAATGCGATTGCCGCTGACAAACCCATGATTGCTTCTGATTATGGGATGATCGGTAAGAATGTCCGTGAGAATCGCTGTGGCCTTCTGTTTCGCCATCAATCGATAAATGATCTCGCCCGCACCATACGCCTGGCTTTGGATAGCGATCCGCCGACAATCGACCCATCAATCCGGGACCGTTGGCATCCCAATCGCTTCATCGCGGAGCTTCGCAGTGCCTTGCTTACGCAATGAGCCAGCCATCAATTAATGTCCGACGAAAAGCGGTGGGGGAATTCAAGTGGGCAAATTTCTCCATCCCGGACAAATCCCATTGGTGGTGCTCGCCGCTATCAATCACTTCGGCAATTTGTCGTTTCAAGGACTCAATGTCGCAGTGCGAAAAAAGACGCCCCAGGTTATGCTCTTTCACGTAATGGCCAATGATTCCGTAGTCGGATGCAATAACCGGTCGGACATTGGCCGCAGCGTGGATTAATAAACCAGATGACTCTTTCTGGTGGCGATAAGGCAATAGGACCCAGTCAGCGGCGGCATAGCACATAGCCAGTTCGTTTTCCGGGACAAAATAATCCATCACCCTGGCGGCTCTTTTTTGTTGCAAGCGTTTAAGTGAGGGAGCATCCAGGGGATCTACTGTGCCGGCCCGAAGCAAGAATACTTTATTCAATTGTTCATCGCTAAGGCTGAGTAGAGCATTGCATACATCTTTCAGGCCCTTCTCTGGTCGAGAGGTTCCCGCATGTAATAGCATTAGGCGATTAGGGGGAATGTTTTGGGCCAGACGTGCCTCCGCCTTTTCGTGCGTTGTTCGTTCCAACCAAGGGTCACAAATTTTTGCCACGGCGGCTTCGCCTAACATTTTCGCGGGATCTGCCATGGCCTCGTCGCTGGTAAAGAATAAGCGGATACTGTTTTTCTTGCTTTGTTGTGGGGCGAAATTCGCCAATCCGCGGCGGTTATTGGCAACGGCACGGGCATTTCTGCGCGCCGTTTTATGGGCACGGGTTCGGACCACCTTTAGCAGGCACTTTTTAAGCCAACCTATAGAGGAGGAGACGCGTAGGTTGGGGCGTAACCAAATTCCACCGATATCCATACCCGAAAAGGCTCCGTGAATCTTATTCTTTCCCATCTCATAGACGATGGAATCGAAGTTTGGGAAAAAGATTTTCGTGATTCCTTCGCAGCGGGCAATCTCTTCGGCATGGCTCGCATGCTCTTTAATTTCGTCAGTTATATCGCCAACAAAACATCCGTCGGCTTTTAATTTTCCAACCCAACCAATCAAGCGGGAATCCTCCTTACAGCAATAGACATAGACCTCGGCACCAGCAGCGCGAAATCCGCTGGACACTAAATACAGCCAACCCGGGCAATGGCCCGTTGGATTAAAGTCATAAACTAATACCCTATCCTGTTTTCCTTTTGTTACCGTAGAGTTCACAACTCGAATTGAATAATTCAGGTGGAATACCAGCACTTTGGCAGGAGCACTGGCTTTTTGTCGCAACAATCGCGGTCTAAGGGATGAGGAAAAGTTTTGGCAACCTCCATCTTTTTGACTCTGTCGCGGCGTAAAAACGTAAATTCAGCAAATTTCGGGATGGAAATGCCGTGGTTGGAGCGCAGTGCATCGTAATTGTTGGGATGAATGTGGACGCAAATATGGCTTTGTCTTAGCTTCTCGAAGATTGGCAGGGCCAGATCGTAGTAAGAACGCTCGGATAAACGATCAAGAGAATGAAATTCAATTGCTATAATGCGAAATTTTTCCAACGTTTGCGATGACGCAGAAAAGAGGACTTCATACTCATGACCCTCGATATCCATTTGCAAAAGTAGATCGCTCTCAGGCTTGCCATTTTCTTTAATCCAAGTAGAGAAATCGATGAACTGGTTGCGCGCATAGCCGCCAACATGCTTTTTAACAAAGCGGAAATTCTGATGTTGGATAGGGGGGGACTCGACGGTGCAGTCCGCCAAGAACACCTCCATGCCACGCTCTGCACAAGCAAGTTCAAAGTTCGAAGTGACGTCTACACCAGGTGAAAAACACTGGTCTATCCCCATGAGATCGTTTGGAATAAGGTAACCGCCATCGGAATTCCCGCCTAAACGAATCAATTGGTGCTCGGTGGCAAATGGCTTTAATAGTTTCAGTAAGTGTTCTAACTGCTTCTTTTTCGTAGCTCTGGTTAATCGATATTTCATTTTGTCTCGGGAGAATATCGGTTGTTTGCAAAAATGGGATGCTCGGCCCGAAGGAAAAACATATCTGCTTGCCAGAATGAGCCGTCTGAGGGGCGTCGCATAATATCAACCAAATCAGCAAGGCGAAATCCGCGCTCCCTAAGATATTGGCAAATTTCATAAAACAGGAGGCTTTGCGGAGTAAGTTTCTGGCCATACACCTCGACGACTAATAGACTAGTCCGCTTAAGCAAATTCTTAGCCCCCTCAAATATTGGAACCTCATAACCATGAGTATCCAACTTGAGTAAACAATCACCGGATTTGGTTGGAATATCATCCAATGCAATTACCTGAACTTTACGCTTGGCAAAATCAGCCCTGTCTTCATAAAAACCGCTACCATCAAGATCAGGGGTTACCGAAAACTCAATTTCCCCTGCGCATTTACCGGCAGCAGCACATACATGTTTCCAACTTGTTCGTTTATCGATGATTGCCGCAAGGGGTGCAAGATTTTCTTCCAGTGGTTCAATTAGAATGTATTCAGCGTCTGGCCAGATCTTCGCACATCGTAAACTCCACTTTCCATTTGCAGCTCCCACATCAACAACGCTCTGAGGAAAGACCCCCCAAGAATCCCGGGCTTTTTCAAGCGCGTCAAACATACCGTAGGGTTTATTCTTTTTCGTTTTCCGGAAAAATTTCATTCTATTTCTTAAGGTAAACCGCTCGGTGGTTATTGTCTATGCCGAAATAATTGCCGAATGGAGCTTATGCTTTTTTCTCAGGAGTTTCCTTTTGTCGCTGATGGATATAGGGCGGTAATTCAACGACCTGTTGATCCCGCCAGTGCGAAATTGGTTGGGAAATTGAATTGAATCAATGCGTTCACTCAAGTATCACTATTACTGAGGTTGTTATTACAATATGATGATAAGATTTTTGAAAAAACTTTCTCGAAGAGTAGAGTACCTTGAAAAAAGGCAGTTCCGCCGACAGGTCGCGAAAGCAAATGTATGGTTTATTGATATTCCCAGAACCGGCTCAACATCGATTAAAAGCGCACTTTCAATAAAATATGGCCCCGCCTTCGATAAAAAGTTTCATCGGCAATCTGATCGCAAAAAAAAAGCCAGCCCTTTCAAGGGGGCGCCTTACCTTGATGCGCATGTTCCGGCTTCCCAAGTGCGGAAAATGCTTGGTGATACGGTCTATGATGGCTTATTCACCTTTACGTTTGTTCGCCATCCCCTGGACCGTTTTTTCTCTTTATTCAATTACCGTGTTCTTGTTGGTGACCTGTCTCGTGACCTGAAATTCAAGGATTATGCCAAGCATCTCCAGAAGGTATCAACCCGGCATCCTGATTCACCTTTTTATAAATCGCCTTACTTTCTAACCATGAGCGATTATATCCTCAACGAGAAGGATGAACCATTGGTAAGTAAGATTTATAAATTCGAGAATCGCGAACCTGCAATCAATGAGATTGAACAAGAAACAGGCTGCTCATTCACGGGTAAACATTACGAAAAAAGTGAAGGGAGAGAAAATTATTTTGACCAATATGACCGCGAAACAGCCGAAGTGGTGCAGGATTTTTTCGCCGAAGATTTTAAAAATTTCAATTACCCGAAATGGCCGGGATAGGAACCGTAAATTCGGTAAAGGTTTTTGGGTAAGATTCGCTCAGGTAAACTAAGCTAAATAATAGGCTTTGGGGCGATGCTTCAGGCAGTTCCGGGTATCCACGATGGGGGACGTGAAGGTGCTGAAATCAAAGTCTTTATAGGCTTCGTGGTGGGTGGCCACCAACAGGCAATCATAGTTGTCCTCAACGGGAACCGAAAGGCGTCCGGCCAGTGGTTGGTGCTCGCGGGTTGGTTTGATCTCCGGAATATAGGGATCGTTGTAATATACCTCCGCGCCGAGAGCTTCAAGTTTTTCGATCAAAACGTAGCTTGGTGATTCGCGGTCATCGTCCACATTGGGCTTGTAGGCCAGGCCGAGTACAAGAATGCGGGAGCCGTTGACGGATTTCTTATGGGCGTTGAGGGCTTGACTGACTTTACCCACGACGTAGTCGGGCATGCTGGTATTGATTTCCCCGGCCAGTTCAATGAACTTGGTATGAATGTCGTATTCACGCGCTTTCCAAGTGAGATAAAAGGGGTCGATCGGAATACAATGCCCGCCCAAACCGGGGCCCGGGTAGAAGGGCATATAGCCGAATGGCTTGCTGGAAGCCGCCTCGATAACCTCCCAAATATTGACGTCCATTTTCTCGTAAACCAGCTTTAGCTCATTGACCAGGGCGATATTGACCGAGCGAAAAATGTTTTCGGTGAGCTTAGCCGCTTCGGCGACCCGACAATTGGCGACCAGGAAGGTTTGGTCGATGGCTCTTTTATAGAGCTCATCGCAACGATCCCGGCAGATTGGCGTTAATCCCCCAATCAGCTTGGGGATGGTTTTGACCGAATGGTCTTTGCGGCCGGGGTCTTCCCGTTCAGGCGAAAAGGCCAAATGGAAATCGGTGCCCGCAGTAAGCCCGGAAGCTTGTTCCAAGGTTTCACGGAGGATTCCATCGGTGGTTCCGGGATAGGTGGTGCTTTCCAGAACGACGAGTTTTTTCTTATCTCCAACGGGAGCCAAATAGGGGGCAATCTCGGTGGCGGAGTTGAGAACATACTGCAAATCAGGTTCGCGGTACTGGTTCAAGGGGGTGGGGACACAGAGGAGGATCGCTTCACAGTCGGTCACGAGGCTGAAATCTTTGGAGGCGATGAAGCGATCATCAGCTTGGGCTTCCCGGATTTCGGAGGATTCGAGGTGGCCTATGTAGGAACGGCCTTGTTGCAAGAGGTTGATTTTCTTTGGGTCCTTATCCAGCCCGATAACCCGCGTCCCACTTTGGACAAAGCGCAGAGCTAGGGGTAATCCGACATATCCGAGCCCGATGATGGCTATTTGTGTGTTGGGTAACATGATCTAACTGCAGATTTTAATGATCCTTGGCCTTGGTTCTGCCTCTAGGAAAGAAGATTTTTTACCACACCGTTCTGGCCAGCGCAAACTCTGGTTTATCCTTTATTCCGCTATAGGTTTTTTTCCCGGGCGGCACTTCGCAAGCGAAGGCCCTACGGTAACGTTTGTAGGGCTCGCGCTTGCGCGATGCCGTCGCGGTGGGACGGTGAAGGGGGGGCGAGGGGAACGCTTATTCCGATGGCCTGCGCCAACCTTTGGCCAGAGCGTGGGGCCACCCGGGCGGCCCTTCGCAAAACCGACCATTGCCAAAGCACAGGGCTCTCACCAGCCCCGGTTTTTGGTTTGGATCTTGCCTGCTTGCCTTTGGAGTTCGGCGAGCCAGTCGCCGTCGGTGACTTCGGGTTTTTCGGTGAGGGGGCTCTGGTAAAGGTACACCCAGGCCTCCACCGGGTGGCCTTTGTTGAGTGATTGGACCCGGCATTTCTCTCTGATGTATTCAGACCGTCCGGGGTCTTCGGGATCGTAGGATTCGTAGGCGTCGAAGGCGCGGAGAAACTCATGCTGGTTTTCCGGCAATTCATACAGGTCTCCCCGAACCGGATAGTTCTTTTCGGGGTTCGGGTCGGAAATCAGGGCCGGGTACCAGTCGATGCGGAACAACCGCCCGGCCAAGGTGGCCGGGTCGGCGTAGTTTGCAGATCGTTCCAGCTCACCGGCCATGGGACTATTCCCTCCTTTGCGAAGGACGCCATAGACGAAGAGATAGCGGGGAGTGGACTTCATGTCCGGGGATTTACCCTTTGACCGGTACGGGCTTGAGGTTCCAGATTTCCTCGGCGTATTGGGAGATCGTTCGGTCGCTGGAAAACTTACCGACCCGGGCGGTGTTCAGAATCGCCTTTTCGGCCCACTGGGCCGGGTCTTTCCAAGTGGCATCGATGTCTTTCTGGATATCCAGATAGGCGCGGTAATCCGCTAATACGAGGAAGGGGTCTCCGCCGTCGAGGAGGCTGTGAACAACGGGCTTCAAGGCATCGGGCTCGTCTTGGGTGAAGTGGCCGGAGGCCAGCCAGTCGAGCACGGCTTTCAATTCGCCGTCCTGGTGGTAAATGTCCCAGGGGTTGTACCCTTGCTTGCGGATCGCTTCCACCTCTTCTACTTCCTTCCCGAAAATGAAGATGTTTTCCTCGCCGACTTCTTCACGGATTTCCACATTGGCGCCGTCCAGGGTGCCCACGGTCAGGGCTCCATTGAGGGCGAGCTTCATGTTTCCGGTTCCGGAGGCTTCCTTGCCGGCGGTGGAAATTTGTTCGGAAAGGTCGGCTGCCGGGACAATTTTCTCGGCCATGCTGACACTGTAGTTGGGGAGGAAAACCACTTTGATCCGGCCTTTCACCCGGGGATCGTTGTTAATGGTGTGTCCCACCGCATTGATGGCGTGAATGATGGACTTGGCCAAATCGTATCCGGGGGCGGCTTTCGCGGCAAAAAGGAATACGCGTGGACTCATCTCTTCTTCCTGGTGATGTAGAATGCGGCGATACCAGGTCAGGATGTGGAGGAGGTTGAGATGCTGGCGCTTGTATTCATGCAAGCGTTTGATCTGCACATCAAACATGGCATCCGGGCTTACTTCCACTCCGCACTTGTCCTTGATCACCTCGGCCAGATCAACTTTGTTCTGACGCTTGATGTCCATGAACGCCTTTTGGAAATCGCGGTCACCGGCAAATTCTTCCAAGCCCCGCAACTCGTTCAGATTCTTGGGCCAGGAATCGCCGATTTTTTCGGAGATCAAATCCGAGAGGCGGGGATTGCAAACCTTCAGCCAGCGCCGGGGCGTGATTCCGTTGGTTTTATTTTGCAAGCGTCCGGGGAACATCTCATCGAATTCCCGGAAAAGGTCTTGCTTCAATAGCTGGGTGTGCAGAGCGGCAACGCCGTTCACGGCACTACTGGCAATGACCGCCATATAGGCCATGCGGACCATCTTGGGAGACCCCTCCTCAATTAGGGAGAGACTGGCTTTTTTCTGATCGTCTCCGGGCCAGCGGGCTTCCACTTCCTCCATATGCCGCCGGTTGATTTCGAAAATGATCTCCATATGCCGGGGCAATACTTTTTCGAAAAGGGGAACACTCCATTTTTCGAGTGCTTCGGGAAGGAGGGTGTGGTTGGTGTATCCGAATACGGAATTGACCAGTTTCCAGGCTTCCTCCCATCCCATCTTTTCCTCGTCGAGGAAAATACGCATCAGTTCCGGGACCGCCACCGCAGGATGGGTGTCGTTGAGCTGAATGAATACTTTTTCCGCAAAGGCATCCCAGTTGTCATGCTTTTTATGATACCGCCGGATGATGTCGTGCAGGGAACAGGAAACGAAAAAGTATTGCTGGACCAGGCGCAGCTCTTTGCCGTTCTCGGTTTTGTCGTTGGGATAAAGGACCTTGGAAATACTTTCCCCCATCGCCTTTTCCCGCATGGCTTCGACGTACCCGCCTTCGTTGAAGGTATCGAAGTCGAATTCTTCCGAGGCTTTGGAATCCCAAAGTCGTAGAAAATTGACGGTCTTAGTGCCATAACCGGCAATCGGAATGTCGTGGGGGACACCGAGGATGGTGCTGGTATCGACCCAGCAAGGGCGCATATCGCCGCATTCGTCATAGCGATGCTCCACCCGTCCGTAGAGACGAACTTCCTGGGCGTGCTCGGGGCGCATGACATCCCAGGGATCGCCGAAGCGAAGCCAGTCGTCGGGCTTTTCGATCTGGCGACCATTGAGGAACTCTTGTTTGAAAAGGCCGAATTCGTAGTAAATGCCATAGCCGACGGCAGGGAGGTCGAGGGTCGCCAGGGAGTCGAGGAAACAGGCCGCCAAACGGCCCAAACCACCATTGCCCAAGCCGGTGTCCAGTTCTTGCTCGAAAACCTCCACCGGATCGATGCCGAGTTCACCCAAGGCTTCATGAACCTGCTCGGTGAGATCAGCGTTGGCAATATTGTTTTGCAGAAGCCGGCCCATCAGGTATTCCAACGATAGGTAATAAACCCGACGGGTGTCCTGGTCGTTGTGGGTCTGCATGGTGGCGATCATGTCCTCCAGAAGACAGTCGCGGACCGCCAGGGAGGTGGCCACCCACCAATCACGCTTGGTGGCGGTGGAGATATCATGCGCCTGCGTACAATGCAAATGGCGGAGAATGTTCCCCTTGATTTCGGCAACGGTGTTGCCCGCTTTTTTACCTCCGGCGGCAAGACTTTGACGCACGGCTTTTTTTACGCTTTTACGGGAAGTTTTCATAGGTTTATTGCTTTCACTCATATAGCAGGAATCGGGCACGACAACATTATTAGCGTGAGGATTTGTGTTTTTTTGATGATAAATCTGTTTCTCGGTGGAAATTTAGAGCTGGAAAGGGGGGGGTATGATCTTTTTTCAGACTTGATTTGCCGTCTTCGAAAAGTCTTTCCGGCGGCCCGCTGCTTGCAGGGTTTCCTCCCGGAGGGCCTGGAGCTCGCGCAACGATTTTATCCGGGAAAGCGCCCCACGCATTTTCTTACCCCCGGGAAGGTTTTTGGTAAGCGAGAGGATTTTGGCCCTCATCCACCCGATGTCGTCTTTTCTTTCAAGTGGGTAGGGACACAGTTGCTCCTGCAATCGGGTGGCGTAATCAAAAAGAATGGCCCAACGTTCTTCCAGGGTCGGCGGTGGGGGAGGGGTCCCTTCGCGCAGCGCAACTTTGATCTCATTGAAAATCCATGGATAGCCGAGGGCCGCCCGACCGATCATCAGGCCGGCGCATTTTGTTTCGCGCCGGATCCTCGTCACTTCCCGGGCATCGGTGATGTTTCCGTTGCCAATGACCGGTATTTTCACGGTTTCTGCCACTTCGGCAATGACCGGCCAGTTGGGCTCGCCACTATACCCCTGCACTTTGGTCCGGCCATGCACCGCGATCGCCCGAATGCCCGCTTCCTCAAGGATACGTGCCGCTTCGACCGCCACGATGGAACTTTCGTCCCAACCGATTCTCATTTTTGCCGTAACCGGCTGGTCGGGGAGGGCGTCGACTACCGCCTTGGCGACCCGTCCGAGCTTCGGCAGATCACGCAAAAGGGAGCTGCCGGCATCCTGACAGGTAACCTTGTCGGCCGGACAGCCAAAGTTGAGATCCAGAAAATCGGGTTGCAGGCGATCCATCACTTGCTTTCCGGCCTCCGCCATGGTTTGTGGGGAGGACCCGAAGATTTGCACTCCCATGGGACGCTGTTCCTCGACGAAATCAATGGTTCGCCAGACCCTTTCTCTCTCCCGCAACAACCCGTCGGCCATGACAAACTCGGTGATCATGACGTCCGCACCGCGCTCCTTGCACAGCCCGCGGAAGACCATGTCGGTAAAACCAGCCATGGGTGCCAGGTAGAGCGGAAATTTGTCTGGACCAAACCAGGAGAGCATACCCCCATCATGTTTCTTCCCCCGGGAAGGTCAAGGGGCCGATCTTTGGTCGGTATCGTCCTTCAGGATTGCCTGAACTGTTACGAACCCTGCTTGGGCGGGATTTCGCGGGGGCTCAAAAGAAGTAAAGCCCCCGTTCACCGTAAGCCCAAAACGGGGACCTCGTGTCCTTCTGAAGGCCTTACGTTGGGGATCATGCGGCATTCACTGTAAGTCCAAAACGGGGACCTCGTGTCCCTGCGCGGAGCGCTTCAGACCTAAGATCAGTATGGGCCCCACGGGGTCGCCTTGGCGACTGGGCGGAACACTCTGACCTTTTAAGTCATATATCTTCCTATTTTAGCTCCGCTGTTGGCGGCACTATTTTAATCCCTACGGGGAAACACCTTCTGGCGGGCGTTTTGCCCGGTGATGGTATGGGCGGGCAAAACGCCGCTGAAGGAAGTGAGGGGCAAGACCAACGAACGTCGTCCAATGACCGTTCCCGGTTGCAGGACTGCGTTGCAACCAACCTCCGCCTCGTCTCCCAGGAAGGCCCCGCATTTACGGAGATTGGTGGAATGGGTGATGCTTTCTCCGCGTATTTCGACGATCGCCTGGTCCAGTCGCAGGTTGGATAGAATCACTCCCGCGCCTAGATGGGCTTTTTGTCCGAGAATGGAATCGCCGACATAGTTGAAATGAGGAACCTGGGCGCCGTCGAGCAAAAGGGCGTTCTTAATTTCGGTGGAGTTGCCGATGACCGCTCCCCGTCCGATGAGGGCTTTCCCGCGGATCCACGCGCCGGGGCGAATTTCCGTTTCCGGGCCGATGATCGCGGGACCTTCCAAAGTGCAGTTGGGAGAGAGTTTAACCGAAGGATGAAGATGAACTCCGGGACCAATGAAGCATCCCGGTGGAATTTTTTCCTTGGGATAGGGAGGGTAGGGCGACTCCGGGAATGATTTCAGAACTTCGCTGAGTACCGCTAACCATTCCCAGGGGGCAGCTTCGAGGGAGAATTTTTCGGCTCCGGGCAGATCTTCCGGGAGAGTAAAGTAGTCGTGGCATTTCATGGGCAAAAGGTGAAGAAGGTGAGGTCAGGTATCCTTTCCCCGCGCGGAAAGGATCTTTCTCGCGGCCTTATGCCCGCTTTCCAGGCATTGCGGCATGGAAATACCGTCGACCATGTTCCCCGCCAGGAAAAATCCGGCCCAAGCCTTCTCGGCCGCTTGGCTGCTGAGAAGGAAAGAGTGGTGGTCGAGGGTGTATTGCGGGATCGCTTTGGGCCAGTGGCGGGCGGCATAAAATTTCGGTTCTGCCTTGATCGAGAGCAATTCGGCGACCGAGGGAAGGATTTTTTGACGAACCTGCTCTTCATTATAGGCAGCGGCTTCCGGATGTCTCTCCCCCCCGATGAATAGATTCAGCAAAACTTCCCCTTCAGGGGACCGGCCGGGGAACAGGGAAGAGGCAAATATGACTCCCAAAAAGGGGAGGTCTTCGACTTCGGGAACCAATACTCCGAAACCGTCGAGGGCATGACCAACGGTTGCTCTCGGGAAGGCCAGGGTCACCACTTGCACCGGGGCGTAGCGTATTTCCGGCCAAGTTTCCCGTTCCGGCGGAGAGGGGAGAGTGGCGGCCAGTTCTTCCGACCAGGTGGTGATGAGAATTTGCTCAAAGACTTTACTCTCGCCCCCGGCAAAGGTGAGTTGCCAGCGGCCATCCCCGGTGCGTTCCGCTTTTTGCAGCGGGCTCTTTAGGACAGGTTTTTCCGAAAGCGCCTCCGCCAGTGTCTGGGGAAGCTTTTCCAATCCTTCGGCAAATGAAACCGTTCCTTTTGGCGGACGGGGAGCCCCACCGCGGGCTTTTTTCTTTTCCTTAGCCAGTTTTAAAAACCCGCGGAAAAGGGATCCTCCCTTCTCCTCCGCTTCGGCCAGGGTAGGAAATGCCAGTGCGACCGCCAGCCTCTTTGGATCCCCGGCATAGATCCCGCCGACGAAAGGGTTGACTCCGTAATCCAGGACTTCCCGACCCAAGCGCCGTTCGGCAAAGGCGGCCACGGTTTCGCCTTTGGTTTCTGGTCCGCGCTTGCGGAAAGGTTCGGTGAGGAGGCGCAGTTTACCTTTAAACGATAGCCAGGGGGAAAAAGGAAAGGCCAAGGGGCCTGCAGGAAGTGCGACGGGTTGGCCCCTGCGCACGACAAATCGTTTCTTGGCCTCCGGATTGGGAGGCGTGAGATCTTTTTCCAAGTCGAGTTCGTGCAAAAGCCTTTCCAGTACCGGACTGCCGCGCAGAAGGGTTGATGGGCCCTGTTCGAATAAGTACTCACGCTCCCGCCGCGTGGTCACCGCACCACCAATACGGCAAGTCGCTTCAAAAACCTGAGCGTCCACGCCTTCCTTTTGCAAAAAATACGCTGCCGTTAACCCCGTCAGTCCTGCCCCGATTATCGCCACCGATGGTTCCTTGCTCATATCATCGCATCCTGCGCCAAACCTCCCCACAAGGCAATCCGGAAACGAATATTTACGGGTCTGGCTCTAGACTATTGACAAAGGTGATTTACAATTGCGTCCCTTGACTATTGACAGAATTCAAGGTTCTTGGGTGGTTTTTCTTTTCATCGGGAAAATAGGGCGGTAAGCTGGAATTATTATGTCTGATCTCACCATTACGGAAACTACTTTCGAGGGCTGGAAATCGCTGCAGCTCCAAACGGGTCGATTTGTGGTCACTGCTCCCCTGGAGGTAGGTCCGCGATTTATGGAATTTCGACGGCCCGACGGGAAAAACCTTTTTTACCAATTTCCCGGCCAACAAGGAGGCAAAAATGAGGAAGACCATCAACTTCGAGGGGGACACCGCCTCTGGCATTCCCCGGAACACGAGGTTCGTACCTACCAACCGGATAATACTGCCGTCAGCGTGGATCACGGAGCCCGTGGCTTTCGCCTTCAAGGACCGCTCGAGGAAAAAACCGGGATGGAAAAAAGCCTGGGCGTGGAAGTGCTTGGCAACGATACCCTGAAGATCGAACATTCGCTGACCAATCACGGGATGTGGCCCGTTCCCTGTGCAGCCTGGCCCTTAACGATGCTCCGCCGGGGAGGAGTCGGAGTGGTTCCTTTTTTCCCTAAAGGTGAACACCCGCGCGATCTTTTACCCAACATGGCGATGGTTCCCTGGACCTACACCGATCTTTCCGCCCCTTGCTGGAAATTCCGTTCCAGCTACCTGGCGATAGATACCGCGGTTGCCGAAACTCCCCAAAAACTTGGCTTTACCAACTATCCAGGTTGGTCCGCCTACTGGCTAAATGGCGATACCTTCGTCAAATATGCCGTTCCGCCGAAAGCCAACGAAACCTATCCCGATTTGGGATGTTGTTTCGAGACTTTCTGCAATGATTCACTGATCGAATTGGAAACCCTCAGCCCGCTTGTTTCTCTAGGGCCGCAGGAAACTATCCGTCACGACGAATATTGGACCTTGATTCCCGGCTTACCTTCCCCGCTGGAGGAAAAAGATTATCTGGAAGGGCTGTTTCCGGCGGTATCCCAGTGGTTGAAAAACCTGCCGCAAAACGATTGATGTCTGATGGGCCACCCCCTGCGGATCATATTCCTGGCAGCTGATCCTATTGCGCTGCCATCTCTGCGCTTCCTGCACCAACCGCCAGATGATTTGCCGGTAAAGCTGGTTGGTTTGGTTTCCCAACCGGACCGACCAACCGGAAGAGGGCGAATGACCAAGCCTAATCCTGCCGCCGCCTGGGCGGAGGAACATGATCTTCCTTGTTGGAAACCGGAAAAGCCCGATGACAATTTAGTGGCCTCTTTGGCCGGGGCAAAACCGGATCTTCTCCTCGTGATGGCCTACGGCCATTTGCTGAAAAAAAACATTCGCGAACTGGCTCCCCGTGGTATCTGGAACTTGCACGCTTCTCTTCTTCCCGCCTACCGTGGAGCCTCTCCGGCGGTGGGCGCGATTGCCGGTGGGGAAACCGAATCCGGCGTCACGTTTATGGAAGTGGTTCGCCAAATGGATGCCGGCGATATGGTCGCGCAGGAAACCGTTCCCGTAACCGAAACTGATTCCGGAGCCGATCTGGAGGAAAAAATCGGTCTGGCCTCACCGACCTTATTAGCCTCCACTTTAGCCCTCTTTTGCCGCGACGAAAAGATTCCCCGCATTCCCCAAAACCACGCGGAGGCGTCCTACACCCGCAAGCTCCGTAAGGACGATGGCTATCTTGATTTTAACGGTTCGGCCCAATTCTTAGCCCGCCGCATCAACGCCCTCAATCCCTGGCCAGGGGCCTTTTTGGAGGTCGGCGAGAGTAAGTTGAAGATTGGTCGCGCCAGTGCCGAAACCACGTCCCCGGGCGAAGAGTCTCCCGGTCCTGGCAGTCTTCTCCCCGATCCCACCGGAAAAACAGTTCGCATCGTTTGTGGAGAAGGAATTCTCAACGTTCTGCAATTGCAAAGACCGGGCGGCAAAATGCTCCCTGCAGAAGATTTCTTGCGGGGCTTCTCTTTTCCGGAAAATATTCAATTTCCCTCCCACCCCATGGAGTCACTCGTCCTTTCCGCCGAGGAGTGGTCCATCCGCCAGAAAGCGAATCGCTGACCCGAACGGCCTCTGATAGTGCCCTTTCAGAGGGAATCTTGCGTAAATAACGTCGAGGTCAGGAGCCGGTACCGAAAGCCATGGTTCGCTGACACGACTGGGGTTGAAGTTGTAAGGAATGATTAGTCATCTCGGGGCACGGTACCGGTTTCCTGCACCGTCTGGTTCGGGTGGGAGTTGGAAGTGTCCTGCGACAACACCAGGGACGGTGATGTCTTCGTCCAATTCTTCCCACCTCAGAGCGTAGCCATTAACTTCAATTGTTACTTGTTCAAGAAGATGATCAGGCGCATTCTTGAGGCGAGAAAAGCGACTTGCGGGGAATCCAAAAATTCTTTGATCAGCAAGTCTGAGGTAAACGATCCGATTCTCGACCCAAGCATCTATTGCCAAGGGTTCAGTGCTGACGGTTGCGGTGTTCATGGTAACTTTGGATAAAAAGGTTTTTGTTATCGTGGATTAGTCGTTCGATTTCATTGATGCGGTGGACAGGAATACCTCGATCATTAGCCAAAGCTACCGGCTCCAGCCAGAATTTGCAATCTTGTCCTTCATATCGAACATGGATGTGAGGAGGTTCGTTTCCCTCGTCCGAAAAGAAATGAAATCGGTAAGGGCCAATTCGCAGGGCGGTAGGCATATTTTCATTTTCGATATTGTCAGAAATTCGTCAAGAAAACGAATGGAGGATTGACTGACAAAATCGAAGCATCACTTCTTCCCGAACAAAGGGTCGGGAACGTAAATATCTTCGTTTGCCGCTTTTGGGAGTTTGGCCTGATAGGGTAGGCTAAAACGATTTTTCGGCGAGCCAGCGTTCAGCTTCGATGGCGGCCTGGCAACCCATACCGGCAGCGGTGATGGCTTGGCGGTAGACGTGGTCAACACAGTCACCGGCTGCATAAATGCCTTCGAGCTTGGTTTTGATCTGGCTCTTGCCTTCGGGAAGGAGGTAACCGTTTTCGTCAACCGGTAAGGCTTCGGCGAAGGGCTTGGTGTTCGGGATATGCCCTATCGCGATGAAGACGCCTTTGACGGAAATTTCCCGCTTTTCTTCTTTGACCCGATCAAAAACCCTGATCCCACTTACCGCCCCTTGATCGGCGCCAAGGATGTCATCTACCAAACTGTTCCAGACCATCTCGATCTTAGGCTCGGCAAGGACCCGGTCCTGCATGATTTGGGAGGCTCGCAGTTCATCCCGGCGGTGAATCAGATACACCTTCGAACAAAACCGGGTGAGAAAAAGTGCTTCTTCACAGGCGGAATCCCCGCCGCCCACTACGGCAACATCCATGTCGCGGTAAAAAGCCCCGTCGCAGGTTGCACAGGTGGTTACCCCGCCGCCTCCATAAAGTTTTTTTTCGGCCTCCAGGCCGAGTAGCCGGGGGGAGGCTCCGGTCGCAATAATGACGGCCCGGGCCCGATACGTTTCTTTCTCGGTCTTTAAAATTCGCGGATGACCGGAAAAATCAGCCTCCTTAATAAACCCTTGCGTGAAGCGTGCACCGAATCGTTTGGCTTGCTTACGCATCTCATCGGTCAGCCCGTAACCGTCGACTCCTTTGGAAAACCCGGGGAAATTCTCCACTTCCGAGGTGGTGGTCAACTGGCCCCCCGGTTGGGAGCCTTCGATGACCAAGGGATTGAGATTCGCCCGCGCCGTATAAATGGCGGCGGTCAAGCCCGCGCAGCCGGTTCCAATGATCAGGACATTTTCAATCTCTTCAGGCATAGTTAGACGCTAGGGTTTTTCTTCTTTCGAGAAAAGGAGAAATTTTATCATCCTCGTGGTTCATAGGCCTTCGGACGTTCCGAGGGGCTTCTTATTCCTCGGAATTCTGGGGTCGCTTGCGGAA
This sequence comes from Opitutales bacterium, assembly GCA_022565335.1. Lineage (GTDB taxonomy): Bacteria > Verrucomicrobiota > Verrucomicrobiia > Opitutales > T3Sed10-336 > JAIUMY01. The sequence continues at coordinate 8,825 of JAIUMY010000023.1, read as the reverse complement.
TAATCCTTTCAAATCATCGGTAATGGAGTACAAACAGGGGATAAGGATCATCGTGATCGCCGAGGCGAAAAGAAGTCCAAAGACAATCGCCTGCGCCATCGGGGCAAGAAACTCTTCCTGCCCATCAGTCAAAAAGGCGAGGGTGAACAGTCCGCCAATAGTGGTCGCCGTGGTCAGGAAGATCGGGCGAAAACGTATGCGGGCAGAATGGATAATGGAATACCATCGCAGGTAACGGGCATGCTCAAGGGGAGCGGCCCGCAGGCCGTCGGGTGCATGTTTTCGTCGTTCGCGGTTGATGAAGTGAACGAATACCACGCTGTTATTAACGACAATCCCGGCCAAGGCAATGGTTCCCATGATGGCCATTAGCCCGAGCGGTTCCCCCATAATGACCAGGCCCCCGATGACTCCAATGATGCCAAATGGGATGACTGACATGACCACCACCGGCTGGACAAAGGAGTTGAACAAGAAAGCCAGGATCGCATAAATGAGTAGAAAAGCGATTAGGGCGGCGACCCGCATGGCCTCCAGACTCCTTTCGGTATCCTCATTTTCACCCGCCAAATTGAACCGAATTTCGGGAAATTCCTCGAGAAACCCGGGTAGCCAGGTTTCAATCTCGGCATTGGCCCGGCGCGAGGTGAGAATGTCAGAGTCGATTTCGCTGGAAACCGTGATGACCCGGCGCTGGTTGCGGCGGTTGATTCTGGGTAAACCGGATTCTTCAGAGAGTTCGACCAGTTCCTCCAGCGCAATAAACCCTCCGTTATCGGTCGCTATTCGCAGCCCCCGCAAGATGGCCGGGTCTCGTTGCCAACGCTCGGCAAGTCTCACCCGGATGACCACTTCGTCGTTCCCTTGGCGGAAGCGGCTGGCTTCCAGTCCCCGGTAAGCGGCTTGCAGGGCTTCACCGACCGCGGCGACCGAAACTCCCACCGCGGCGGCTTTTTCTTCATCAACCCGGAAGACAAACTCCGGTTTGCCGCGCTCAAAATCGTTGGCCACATCGCGAATTCCCGGCATCGAACGCAGGCGTTGCTCGACTTCATCGGCCACTGCTTGCAGGTCACTGAAGTTTTCTCCCATGATTTGCACATTGACCGGGCGCCCCACGGGAGGCCCTCCCCCTTCGGCCTCCACCTGTCCCTGTACGACCGCTGGGATTGCATTGATGAGGTTCTGCAGGTCGCGGACGATTACGCTCGGCAGGCGGGCCTCGGGGTTGTCCTCGTCAAGATCGAGGGTGATAAAGGCCAGATTGCTCCCCGAAATGTTAAAATTGTTGCTGTCGTCCAACCGGGTTCCGATTCGGGTTGAGATGCTCAAAAGATCGGTCTCCGGTAGGGTGTTGATGATTTTCTCTTCAATCTCTCTGGTTTCTGTGGCGGTTTGGTCCAGAGAAAAACTTGCGGGAAAATCCAGTTTGATGGTGAGACGGTCAGCAAAATCAGTGCTGAATAGCTCGAATTGGAGAATCTCGAATTTGACCAGCGCCAACCCACCGAAAAGTAAAAGGATGAAACCGCCAATGACGGCGTAGCGTATCCGCAGGCAGATTTTCAATAAATAGGTGTAGGTGTTGATGATCTCCCGGAGAAGAAAATTTACCAGCCCACGGGTTTCCCAGTAGAGGATATTCAAAGTGAGAAGAATTTTCTCGAACCCATTGCGACTCGCTGTTCGCTTGCGCTCCATCTCCGGGATTGATTTCGGGAGATGGATGAAATCAAACATGTGACTGGGGAGAATGATGAAGGCTTGGATCAGCGAGAAGAGAAGTCCCGAAATGACCACCACCGGAATTACAAAGAGGATTTTCCCAATAACCCCTTCCCCAAGAATGAGCGGGAGAAACGCGGCCATCGTGGTCGAAACGCTGCCCACCACCGGCCAGATCACTTCCGTGGTTCCTTTGACGGCCGCCTCCAGCCGGGAGTAGCCTTCTTCAAAATAACGGTACACATTTTCCGCAATCACCACCGCATCATCGACAATCATGCCCAAAGCCATGATTAGAGCGAAAAGGGAAATGATATTCAGGCTTTCGCCACTGAAATAGAGAACAATAAACGTACCGGCAAAGGAAATGGGCAACCCGATCGCAATGAGAATGGCCAGGCGCCAATTGAGCAGGGAAACAAGCAAAACGGTGACAATGACCAGCGCCTGGATACCATTTTGCACAACCGTGCGGATACGCACGTCGATATACTTGGTCGTGTCGGCAACGACGGTGGCCTCCAGTCCTTCGGGAAAACTTTCTTCGGCCAAGGTGAGGACTTGCCGGATCTCCGCGGCGGTTTCCAGGGCATCTGCTCCCTTGCTTTGAATAATGGTAAAACTGACGGCCTCCCGTAGATTGACCCTTGCCTCAGTGCGAGCCTCTTCCATGGTGTCGCGAACGGTGGCCACATCACGGAGACGAATGACTCCATCTCCGGTAAACGTTAGGGGTACCGAGGTAAGTTCACGCGCATCTTGGATTTGTCCCTGCATTCGGACCACTCGTTCTCCCCCGATGCCCTCGATTCGCCCGGCAACACGGTCTTGGTTGCGCTCGCGGATTGCTTGGGTGATTGCCGTAAGAGGTATGCCCAGAGCCTCGCTGATAAACGGGTCGGTCTCCACCCAGATCTCGCGGTCGCGGATGCCGTCGACCAAAACATCGGAAACGCCGCGAACAATTTTCAAATCTCTTTCCAGCGCATCCATGGTGTCACGCACATCGATCGCCCGGGTTCCGGTCGGCAACTTCACGCCAAGCGTCATCAGGGGGATGGGGATGTCGAACTCCTCAACGATCGGCTCCTCGGCGGAGGGCGGCAGGTCGGGACGGGCGCGGGAAACCTGTTGCCGGGTGTCGTTGAGGATTGGATCGAGGTTGGTGATGTCGGCATCAATCTCCATGAATATCGTGGAGATGTTTTCCTCCGATAAAGAGACAATGTTCACCACCCCTTCTACATCGGCGATTTCTTCCTCCAGCGGGATGGTGATCAATCTTTCGATATCCTCCGGCGTGCCCGTGGTTAGATCGATGGTCGTGATGGTGATAAAATTGGTTGAAACATCGGGAAACACATCCCGTTGAATTTCTTTCACCACCAGGAAAATCCCTAAAATCAGGATGCTGATCGCAATCATGTTGACGGCGACCCGGTTATGAACACTCCAGTGGGCGATGTTCATCAGCTTAACGGATGAGTACCGTCTCTCCACTCTCCAATCCGGAGTAGACCGGGTACAGCCCTTCAATTTCCGGTCCCAGAGAGACTTCTTTCAGAGTGTCGGAATCCTCGGTGCGGATTTCGACCATGGTTTGCGAGCCTTCAAAACGGACCGCCGTAGCAGGAATAAAGGGAAGGTCCCGCCATGTTTGAAGTTGCGCACGTACCCTTGCCGTCCCGCCTGCGGGGAGTGGGTTCTCGTGATTGGGCAGAACCGCTTCAACCCGGAAGCCGGCATTATTGCCCACCGTTGCGGGGGCCCGGTGGAGGATTTGCGCTTCCTTCCATTTTCCCGGCCGCGAAGTCACCTCAACCTCAATCATTGTTCCCGGGACAAAGAACTCGTATTCTCTCTCGCTAACTCGAAAGACCACGCGAAGACGGTTGTGGTCAACCAATGTGAAGGCCGTTTGACCGGGAGCCATGCGGTCCCCCAAATCGACCCTTCTTTCGCCAATGATCCCCGTAAAAGGAGCCTTTAGGGTATGCCGCTCCAGCAATTCGTCGAGCCGCCCAATCTCCGCCTCCAGGCGGCCAATCTCCCGTTCCTGAATATCGACTTGAGCTTGCGCGGCCTCTTTTTCCGTGCCGGGAATCGCCCGCCGCTCAGCCAGTTCAGTCGCTTCCCGAAGTCGCCGGGCAAACTCGTCCCGTTGCGTTTTCGCCGATTCCAGTGAGGCCTCCAAGGCGATCTTCTGCCACCTGGTCAAAGTATCATCCAGCTTGAGGAGAGGCTGTCCTTCGGTCACCGATGCGCCTCTTTCAGTATTGATTTCAAGAATACGCCCTTCCACTTCGGCGGCGATTTGGGCTTCTTGCCAAGGTTGCATCCGGGCTCCGAAATGACGCTTTTCAGTGAAATCCCGGGTCGTAACCTGATGGGTCAGGGTCTCCGGGGGACGAAGGGTCGCCCGTTCTTCCTCGGCTCGCCTTTCCCGCTCCAAGGCGGCAAAAAACAAGTTCACTATGGCCAAAAGAACCACTAAGGTCAAAAAACCAAAGAAGGCCCCCAGGAAACGACGCTTGGCTCTGCGGGATATCATCTTCCCCTTCTTCTAAGCGAGAAAAGAAGCAAGGTCAATCCGGCCCGAAGGTTAACTGACGGTTTCTCCGCCGGACTTTTTTAGGAGGTGATGGACTGCGCGAAGTTTTTCGCCTTTAAGAAACGTTCGTTGGTCTCCCGGAGGCGGGTTGCCAGGAATTTTCCGAGATTGAAAAGAAAAGGCGTGGCTACCGCAGGGTTTTCCGTGACAATTTTGTTCAGGTCTTCACGGGTAATACGCAGCACCAGGCAATCGGTGTTGGCAATCACGTCAGCGGAACGGGTGCCTCCATCGAAAAGAGCCACTTCACCAACAAAATGTCCGGATTCAATGACGTTGAGCAATTCTTCTTTGCCTTCGGGACGAACCGATATGCGCGCCTCACCGGAGACCAGGATGAAGAGTGACGAGGCTTTGGTCCCGGCTTTGATGATCGGGTAGTAGGCCTTTACTTTAAATTGGCGCAGGGCCGTTGTGAAATGTTCGATTTGCTCTTCGCTCATATCGCTGAAAAGAAGACAGCGCTTGAGTTGGGAGGCTTTGATGGGAGGCACTTTGTCTTGAGGGGAGGCCTTTTCCAATTGCTCGTCAGTGGGGTCGAGGATTTGCTCGGCCTCTTTCCCGAATATCTCCGGATCTTCCCAGGTTTTTCCGCCGTCTTCGGAAAAATAGGTTCCAGGGATTTTCATTTTGAGAATCTGTTCGACTTGGGGGGCGTCAAAGGGGCCGGAGACTTTATCGTTAATCTTCAGGTGAAAGGACATAGGAAGGGGTGGTTCGTGGTTTAGAATGAAAACTGTCTTTGTTTTTGCCCGTAAAATTGGCCGAGGTCAAGACCTCTTCGGCGAGTCGATGCCGGTCTCGACCTTTGGTTGTTGCAAGGGGCAAAAGACCTTATTCATCCGAGAACTCCTCGGGGGAGGGACAGGTGCAAATCACGTTGCGGTCCCCAAATACATTGTCTACCCGTCCGACAAAAGGCCAGAACTTGCGATCCCGCGACCACGAACCCGGATAGGCTGCCTCTTCTCGTGAATAGGGGTGGATCCATTCGCTTGCCGTCACCTTTTCGGCGGTGTGGGGAGAGTTGCGCAAGACATTGTCGCTGGCGTCCGCCTGGCCTTTTTCAATCGCTTCCATTTCGCGATAGATCTTCAAGAGCGCCTCAATATAACGGTCTAACTCGGCCTTGTTTTCACTCTCCGTGGGCTCTAGCATGAGCGTTCCCGCCACTGGCCAGGACATCGTGGGGGCGTGGAATCCATAGTCGATCAAACGCTTTGCCACGTCTTCGACCTCGATCCCTGCGCGCTTTTTCCAATCGCGCAAATCAATGATGCACTCGTGGGCGACGAGGCCCTTGTTGCCTCGGTAGAGAATGCGGTACACTTCGGAAAGGCGGTGCGCCAAATAATTGGCGTTAACGATTGATAGCTCGGTCGAGTCCCGTAGTCCTTGAGGCCCCATCATTCGGATATAAGCCCAGGAAATGGTCAGAATCAAAGCACTGCCTCGCGGTCCTGAACAAACTGGTCCGGTGGCACTCTCGGGATCGGCGGGATGGCCCGGAAGGAAGGGACGAAGATGCTCCGCCGCCGCAATCGGCCCGACCCCGGGGCCGCCTCCTCCGTGCGGAATACAGAAGGTTTTATGCAAATTCAAATGACAAACATCGGCCCCGATACGTCCGGGAGAACAAACTCCCATTTGCGCGTTCATGTTGGCCCCGTCAAGATAGACTTGTCCTCCAACGGCGTGAATTTCCGCGCAAATTTCCCGAATGCCTTCCTCGAAAACTCCGTGGGTTGAAGGGTAGGTGATCATTAGGGCCGCTAGCGAATCCCGGTGTTTCTCAATTTTTGCCTTTAGGTCCTCACGGTCAATATTCCCCGCATCGTCACACTTTACCGGTACCACCTTAAAGCCGCACATCACCGCGCTGGCCGGATTGGTTCCATGGGCGGAAACCGGGATAAGGCAGATATTCCGGTGCTCCTCGCCGCGGTCCCGATGGTAACCGCGAATGGCTAACAGTCCGGCAAATTCTCCTTGCGAACCGGCGTTTGGCTGCAAGGACACGGCGGGAAGCTCACAGACTTCCGCCAGCCATTTTTCCAAATCCTTGAAAAGCTCCTGGTATCCGGCCGCTTGCTCCACCGGGGCGAAGGGGTGCAGATCGGCAAATTCAGGCCAACTGAGTGCCTGCATCTCCGTCGCAGCATTGAGCTTCATGGTGCAGGAACCGAGCGGGGTCATGGACTGGTTGAGAGCCAAATCACGGCCTTCCAGTTTGCGCAGATAACGCAACATCTCGGTCTCGGTGTGATAGAGGTGGAAATGAGGGTGCTCAAGAATCGCGCTCTCGCGGGCATGAGGCGCGGGAAACTCGTAGTTCTCGGCGGCGGGCACAAGCTCCTGGTCGGAAAGGATACAATCGACCAGGCTGGCGATCTCCGCCGGTGTGGATTTTTCGTCCAGAGCGATCAGCAAGCCTTGCCCGGGAAGCGGACGAAGGTTGAAACCTTTTTTCGCCGCGCGGCGGATATAATTGGTGGCTTCCTGGTCCGGGCAATAAATCACCAGCGTGTCAAAGACCGGCTCCGCCGATACTTTCAGCCCCCCGGTAACCAGGGATTCGCGAAGACTACGGGTCAGCCAGTTGATCCTCCGGGCGATTTTCTTCAAACCTTCAGGACCGTGGTATTGAGCATAGGCGGCTGACAGAATGGCCAATAATACCTGCGCCGTGCAAATGTTGCTGGTGGCGCGGTCCCGGCGAATGTGTTGCTCCCGGGTTTGCAAGGAAAGACGGTAGCCGGGTTTCCCTTGGGCATCCCGCGAAACTCCGACCAAACGACCGGGCATTTTTCTCTGGTATTTGCTTTGAGTCGCAAAAAAGGCGGCATGGGGACCTCCGTAGCCAAGGGGGATACCGAATCTCTGAGCATTGCCAATAACGATATCCGCTCCGAACTCTCCGGGAGGACGCAGAAGAGTGAGGGCAAGTAGGTCCGTGGCGACGATTGCCGCACCACCTTTTTCGCGAATCGCCCTGACCGGATCACTCAGGTCCGGCAAAGATCCTTCGGTTCCCGGATATTGGAAAAGAGCGCCGAAAAAAGTTTCATCGGGTTCAAAGTCACCTGCGTCACCAGTCACTAATTCCACCCCCAGAGGAACTGCCCGGGTGCGTAGGACCGAAAGGGTCGGGAAGTGGACCTTCGTATCGACAAAAAACCGGTTACGCTTGCCTTTCCCGTGTTGATTAAGGGCCATGGTCATCGCTTCCGCCGCCGCTGAACCCTCGTCAAGAAGGGAAGCGTTCGCCACTTCCATTCCCGTCAGGGAAGAAACCATGGTCTGAAAATTCAGTAACATCTCCAATCGACCCTGAGCGATCTCCGCTTGGTAAGGCGTGTATTGGGTGTACCAACCGGGATTTTCCAGAACCGTGCGTTGAATTACCGAGGGAAGATTGGAGGCGTAGTAGCCAAGGCCCAGAAGGGAACGGGCGGCGGCATTCTTGCGGCCCAGGGAACGCAGTTCGGAGAGCGTTTCTTCCTCGCTCTGGGGCTCCGGAAGATTCATTTCACCGGATCGGCGGATGTCCGCGGGCACCGCAGTATCGATTAGTTCCGCGCGGGACTGGTAGCCCAATGTTTTGAGCATCTCCGCTTCCTCGCTCGGAGTGGGGCCAAGGTGGCGGTGCAGAAAATTATGGCTCTGGTCGAGAGAGGACGGCCAGGTAAGAGTGATCGATTGTTTTTCCAGTGCAGACTCGGTATCAATAGACATGTAGTGCGGGTGATAGTATTCTCATTTTGGTGCCCAGGGGGGGACTCGAACCCCCACGGCCATTACGGCCAACGGATTTTAAGTCCGCTGCGTCTACCATTCCGCCACCTGGGCAACCGGAAAAACAATTAAGACCCACGCCACCATTCTGGTCAAACCGCTTTTGGAAGAAAATAAACAACAGAAATTTATGGGTTTGACCCTTGACTCTTGACGGAATTTTGGTTTTTTTGGGGGTATGCGAAAGGAACGAATCAAAGTAAGGGGTCAGCGGGCGTGGTATCATGTGATGTCGCGGACGGTGAATGGGGAGATCTTTTTCTCGGAAGAGGAGAAGGCAGTGATGCGGCGGATGCTGTTTAAGGTTGCGGGTTTTTGTGGGGTGAAGATTCTGACCTATTGCCTGATGGGCAATCATTTTCATGTTTTGGTGGAGGTGCCGGATGAGAGCGGGATCAAACTTGACGATGGGGAGTTGTTGCGGCGGTACCGGATGCTGCATGGGGAGGATGGAGTCTTACGCAAGAGTGAGCGGGCACGCAAGTATGCGCCGAATACGCCGGAACAGGTGGAGCGAACCTTGAAGGACGGGGGTGAGGAGGCGGAGAAGATGCGGGCGAGCTTGCGAGCCCGCATGCATGATTTGTCGGCGTTTGTGAAGATTTACAAGCAACAGGTGAGCATTTGGTACAATGCCAATCATGACCGGTATGGACCGCTATGGAGTGACCGTTTTAAGAGTGTGCTGGTACAG
>JAIUMY010000022.1 GCA_022565335.1 Opitutales bacterium | reverse complement strand
TCTTGAGCGTGAATGTATTTCAGAAAACTCCTGTTGATCAATTACTTACGAATTCCTATACAAGAAATGAGGAGGTTTGTATTTCTAAGCAGTTGATGTTCAACGGGTTTTAACTGGACACTAGTGACCTGAAACTTATGGTTTGGCCTTGAGTGAGCAAGTCAGTTTTTCCGGGGAAGTAGTGGCCTATGGCAACAGTATGGGGACCGGAGTGATCACGAGGGAACGGGGTGAGATTATGGGTATGGGGAGTGGAATGGTGGAGGTCACGGCGCAAATTGTTCCGGGGAACAGTGGCGGGCCGGTGGTGGGAGCGGATGATACTGTTGTGGGGGTATCAACCTTGGTTATTTCGGGCACGGATAACTGGGTTACGGAAGGATCCCGATATTCTGAGACCCGCCGATATGCGACCATTCTTCGGAACGGAATGCAGTGGGAGCCTATCTCATGGAACGATTTTTATCGTCACACACGGTCTTTTGCCGAGTACGAACAGAAATTTGAAGAAACAATCGAACTCGCCAGTTCCATTTTGCAAAACCCGATCAACAATATTCCCCTCTCGGTTTCGGATTTTTCAGAGGATGTGGGCAAGGTTTTGAAGCAGCATCAGGAAGATATCCGTCACATCGATAACCTTCGTTCACGGGGATTGCAAAGTGCCAACCAGATTCATTCGTTAAATCGATCTTTTCTCAATCGGCATCAGACGAAAATGAAATCTCTAGCGGACATATTGGTAATTAGCAACCGTACGCGACGGGAGTGGGAGGAGAATTTGGCTTTTCCTTATTGGCAAGAACAAATAAAAAATCACTTGGAATATCGTCAGAAGGTCGAAGAACGACTTCGGGAAGAGGCAAACCGTGAGCAAAGTTTTTTCTATCTTCGGTAGCAGAAGCAGGGTGGTAGGTTTGCTTGCTGGGATCTAGCGGAATTTGCTCGCGAACGCTTCCAAGGCGGCGGGAATTTTATCAGGAGCGCTTCCTCCACCCATGGCAAAATCGGGCTTACCGCCACCTTTACCGTCGACCAAGGGAGCCGTTTCCCGAATGACTTGCCCGGCTTGCCAGCCTTCGTCGCGGGCTCCGGGTCCGGTTAGGCAAGCCAGCATAGCCTTGCCGTTCGCGGTAGCGCCAAGAAGGACCAAGCCATGGTCGCCAAGGCGGGCGAGGATTTCGCTACCCATTTGGCGGAGGGCCTGGGCGTTGTCAACGGGGGCTCTGGCGCAGACGATTGAGAGTTTTCCTGCGAGGATGGGCTTTTCGGCCAAATTACCTGCGGTATGGGCGGCGGCTTTTTGTTTTTCCCGCTTTTCCGCTTCCCGCAGTTTTTTATTTTCACTTAGCAGAGAGTGGACCCGGTCGCCCAGATCCGCAGTGGAACAGGCCAGTTGCCGGGAGATTTCGTGGAGAACACGATCTTGTTGGTGAAATGTTTGCCAGGCATCCAGGCCGACGATGGCCTCAATGCGGCGGACTCCTGCGCTAATAGCCGATTCGGAGATGATTTTGAAGAGGCCGATTTCGCCGGTTTGGCGGACGTGTGTGCCTCCGCACAGTTCTTTGGAGTAGCCCCCGATATCCACAACGCGCACGATATTACCATATTTCTCTCCGAAAAAGGCGACGACGTCGTCAGGCTTCTCAGAGAACGGAATTTCTTTCCAGGAAACCGGATCATTGCGCAGTATTCTTTGATTCACTTCCTTTTCGATGGCTTCCAGTTGTTCGGAGGTTAGGGCTTCGAAGTGAGAAAAATCGAACCGCAAACGGTCCGGGGCAACGAGGGAACCGGCTTGGCGAACGTGATTGCCCAAATGGCCCCGCAGGGCGTGGTGGAGTAAATGAGTGGCCGAATGGTATCGCTGGATGCGGGCCCGTCTTTCCCGGTCGATGGAGAGCCGGAGGTTGGCTCCAGAGGTGAGGGCAGGGTCCTCGGTGGCGGGGATTACATGGGCAATGGCACCGTCGGCGGTCTTGATGGTGTCGGTGATGCGGTGGGAGGCACCTTCTGTAAACAAGGCACCGGTATCTCCTACCTGTCCTCCCATTTCGGCGTAGAAAGGGGTTTCCCCGACGAGGACCAACTGGTTTTCGCCGTCTTGGATGATCTGCAAGGCTTTGGTGGGGAATTCGTTTTGTTCGGGAAGGTCATATCCGCAAAACCGGGTTTCCGGCAGCTTTGCCTCCTCGGTTTCCTTTACTGTGATAACCGAAGTTTTGCGGGCGGCCCGGGCGCGTTGGCGTTGGGCTTCCATTTCGAGGGCAAACTCATTTTCGTCAAGGGTCAAGCCCCGCTCGCGGGCGAGCAATTGGGTGAGGTCGAGGGGAAAACCATAGGTATCGTAAAGGACGAATGCGTTGGCTCCGGTCAATTTCCCTTCATCGGCCCATTTCGAGAAAATGGTCAAACCGCGTTCGAGGGTGCGCCCAAAGGTTAATTCTTCGGATTCAATCGTGCGGCGGACATATTCGGCCTGTTCATTCAGTTCGGGAAAAACCTCCCCGAGGGAACTTTGCACCGCGGCGAACAATTGGCCCATAAAGCCCGCCTCCAGATTGAGTTTTCTTCCGTAAAGAATGCCTCGACGCAGAATGCGGCGGATGACGTAGTTGCGGCCCTCGTTGGAAGGGGCGATACCATCGGCTATAGCGCAAGAGACGGTACGTATATGGTCGGCAATGACGCGGAAAGCAACATCCCGGTTCTCTTCCGGGCTCAGGCCCGTCATTTTCGCGGGAACGGTTTTGCCGTAGTTTTGCCCGCAGAGTTCAGAAAGCTTGGCAAAGATCTCGGTAAAAAGATCACTGTCGTAATTTGAGGGCGGCTGGGAGAAGTCGGTAAAATTCCGGGTGGTTTCCAGGATGCCGGCCACCCGTTCGAAACCCATGCCGGTATCGACATGGCGATTGGCCAAAGGGGTGAGGGAGCCATCGGCGGCCGCATTGAATTGGATGAAAACGAGATTCCAGATCTCAATACAGAAAGGGGAGTCGGCATTGACCAGGCGGCCTTTGGTGTCGCCTTCGGGCGTGAGGTCGATGTGGATTTCACTACAGGGGCCGCAGGGGCCGGTATCGCCCATCATCCAAAAATTGTCTTTTTTGCCGGAACGCAGAACCCGTTCCTCGGGATCCAGTCCGGCGCTGCGGAAAATTTCCTTCCAATGGGCGGCGGCCTCTTCGTCAAATTCGGCGGGTTCTCCTTCCCCGGGCTCATAAACGGTCGCATAAAGACGTTCGGCGGGGAAGCCCCAGCGTTCGGTCAATAATTCCCAGGCCCAGGCGATGGCTTCCTTTTTAAAATAGTCGCCGAAGGACCAATTTCCCAACATTTCGAAGAAAGTATGGTGGTAGGTATCAAACCCCACATCCTCCAGGTCATTGTGTTTCCCCCCGGCCCGAATACATTTTTGGGTATCCGCCGCACGGGGAAAGGGAGCGTCTTGTTCTCCGAGAAAATACGGGACAAACTGGTTCATGCCCGCATTGGTGAACAGCAGATTGGGGGCACTCGGCAGAAGTGGGGCCGAGGGAACAATGGTGTGCCCTTTTTCAGCAAAAAAGTCCAGAAAGCTCTTACGCAGGTCGCGGGAATTCATAGCCGTAGTGAGTGTGGGTAGGAGGGAGGTTAAAGGCGTTCCAGGATGGCTTCGGTCATGGCTTTGGTCCCCACCGGTTCCATACCAAACGCAACATCGCCGGTACGAAAGCCGTCGGTGACCGCTTGGCGGACCGCGTTTTCAATTTCGGTGGCCGCTTTCTCCTGCCCGAAGCTATGACGAAGCATGAGGGCGGCGCTGAGAATTTGTGCACAGGGGTTGGCGATCCCTTGGCCAGCGATGTCGGGAGCGGTTCCTCCGGCGGGTTCATACAGGCCAAAAGGCAGCTCGTGGGCATTTTTGCCAACGCCCAGACTGGCCGAGCAAAGCATTCCCAGGGAGCCGCAGATAACCGCCATTTCGTCGGATAAAATATCGCCAAACATATTTTCGGTTAGAATCACGTCGAATTGGTTGGGGTCGCGGGCCAATTGCATCGCGGCGTTGTCCACATACATATGGGAGAGCTCGATGTCGGGAGCTTTTTGGGCGAAATATCCGGTTACGACCTTGCGCCAGAGAACCGAGGTTTCCAGAACGTTGGCTTTATCGACCGAGCAGACCTTTTTGGTGCGGCCTTGGGCGGTGGCAATCGCGACCTCGGCAATGCGCTCAATTTCAGACTTGCGATAAACCATGGTGTCAATGGCCTCAATATCACCATCTTCCAGAGTACGGGTGGTTTTGGGTTCGCCAAAATAGATGCCTCCCGTCAGTTCGCGAATACATACGATATCAATACCCTCGGGAATCCGCTCGCTTTTCAACGGCGAGGCCGGGCAAAGTTCGGCATAGAGAAGGCCGGGCCGGACATTGGCGAAAAGCGAAAAAGCCTTTCGCAGGGGGAGGAGGGAGGCGCGTTCCGGTTGTTCGGAGGGGGGAAGGTTTTCCCATTTCGGTCCACCGACGGAACCGAAAAGAATCGCTTCGGACCGACGGCAAAGCTCCAAGGTCGCATCGGGAAGGGCTTTCCCAGCCTGGTCGATGCCGGCACCGCCAACCGGGGCTTCTTCGTATTTGAGGGCGAAACCATGGCGGTCCGCCGATTTTTGGAGAACGGACAGCGCCGAGGCCATCACTTCAGGGCCAATCCCATCTCCGGGGAGAACTGCAAAGGTAAAGGTTTTCATAGTCGCAAGGAAGACACTTTGGTCGGTGAAAAAGCGTTTATAATCAGCGCCGACGGGGCCAAAGGGCAAGGGTAAATACGTTTTCTTTGGGTAATTGCCATGGTAGGACCCCACCAGAAAGAATTTTTTGCAAGTTTTCAGGATCTTTCTGCTTCCGGCTAATGAAAACAATTAGCGGTCTTTCGGGCAGCAGATAAACGGGTCGGGTTCTGAGAAAATTCTTGCATGATCTCTCAGTATGTTAAGATGGGGCTTCTCGATTGTTTTGAAAACCTTTTCGGAACAGTCAGGTAAAACCGATTATGACTGATAAACTAAACGCCAACAAAGAAACTTTAACGCAAACTGATCTCATGGAAAAAAGAGATCAGGACTATGGGAAGGATCCCTTGTCAGTAAGAGAAACGGACGCCTACCAGTTTGAATATATTGGAGGGTTTGTGGACAAATGGGACGACTTGATTGATTGGGATGCCCGCGCCAAAAGTGAGGGCCACTTCTTTATCGACATTCTAAAGGAGCACAATTGCCATCGAGTATTAGATGCTGCCGCTGGTACTGGGTTTCACTCGGTGCGCCTTTTGGAAGAGGGCTTTCAGGTAGTCAGCAGCGATGGCAGTCCGGTAATGCTCGCCAAGGCCTTCGAGAACGCCCGTAAACGTGGTCATATCCTGCGCACGGTACATTCTGACTGGCGCTGGTTGAATCGCGATGTGGCCGGCAAGTTCGACGCCATTATTTGTCTGGGGAATTCTCTGACCCACCTGCATTCGGAGAAAGACCGCCGCAAAACTCTGGCCGAATTTTATGCCGCCTTGAAGCATGACGGCATTCTCATCCTCGACCAGCGTAACTATGATGCGATTCTGGACGAAGGGTTCTCCTCCAAGCACACTTATTATTACTGCGGTGACCAAGTGAAAGCGGAACCGGAACACATGGATGAAGGGCTGGCCCGTTTTCGTTATGAATTCCCGGATAAAAGTGTTTTCCATTTGAACATGTTCCCGCTGCGCAAGCGCTATGTTGAGCGACTCATGCTTGAAGTCGGTTTTCAATCGGTTTCGACTTACGGTGATTTTCAAGAAACCTATCGTCAGGAAGAGCCTGATTTCTTCGTCCACGTGGCTCAGAAAAAGTATGTCGAGGAAGAAGAGGAGAAAACTCATGAGTAACCCAAGCAGTCGTTCTGACGTCGTGGAGAAAGCCCGCGACTACTACAACAGCACTGATGCGGACAACTTTTACTTTCGCGTCTGGGGCGGAGAGGATATCCATGTGGGCACCTATAAGGACGACCATGAGGATATTGCTCCGGCGTCCCAGCGGACCGTGGAAAAGATGGTTGAGCACCTTGGGAATCTTCCCGAAGGGGCAAAAATCCTCGATATCGGGGCCGGCTATGGAGGCTCCGCCCGTTATTTGGCCAGGAAGCATGGGTATAACGTAACGGCTTTAAACCTGAGCGAGGTGGAAAACGAGCGGGATCGTGCCATGAATAAGGAACAGGGACTGGATCACCTGATCGATGTGGTCGATGGCGACTTCGAAAATCTACCTTTCGAAGATGCTGCCTTCGATGCGGTCTGGTGCCAGGACTCGATTCTTCATTCGGGCGACCGGAAGAAAGTTTTTGCCGAGGTAGATCGGGTTTTGCGTCCCGGAGGTCCCTTTGTTTTTACCGATATTCTCCAGCGGGCAGATGCTGACAAAGAGGCTCTGCAGCCGGTTTACGACCGGATTCATCTTCCTAATCTGGGATCCGTTGAGGCTTATGACGAATATGCCGGGGATCTCAACTGGGAGAAAGTCTGTTTTGAGGAAATGTCCGAACAATTGCAGCGTCACTATCAAAAGGTGCATGATGTTTTGGAAGGTCGTTATGATGAACTCCGGGAGTTTATCAGTACAGACTATCTGGACCGGATGAAATTGGGCCTCCAACATTGGGTAAAGGCCGGACGGGAAGGAAACCTCTCTTGGGGAATTCTTCATTACCGGAAACGGTAAGCCCGATTGATAACAATTCTACCAAACGGCGGCTCTTGTGAGAGTCGCCGTTTTATTTGCACGCATCTTCCAAGGTGTTCCGCACCGCACTCTTGATGAACCTCATTCCCGCAGAGGAATGCTAGTCAGTCAGCCAAGTGACCAAAGTGCCATAGGAAGAAAAATTTACCCCCTTCGCCAAGAAGACGGATATTGATTTCCTCTGAGGAAGAATTCCGGTTGGGGGCTTTATCGCCGGAGGGTAACCCCCTCCGGCGGGTGTAGCGATGGTTGTTAAGATTTTTAAGCTCGCCAGAGTTGGAGGGTACGCAGGTAATTGGTGCGCTCCAGAGCTGAGGGATTCGGGCAATTGTGGTGGGAAAAACTCCCTTTCATCTGCCGGACCGATTCGTATTCATTTTCTTCCATCCATTGTTGAAAACCAGCGAGGAGGGAACGAAAGGCGGGGATACCGTTTTTCAGCAGGCAGGACACCGTTTGCACCGCATCGGCTCCCACCATCACCGATTTAACCACATCCTCCGGGGTGTGAACTCCCCCGGTAATGCCGAATGAGGTTTTTACCCGGCCATGCAGCATGGCGGTCCAGCGCAACCGCAGGAGGAGTTCGCTGCTGCGGGAGAGTTCGAGCTTGGGTTCCACTTCCAGATTTTCCAAATCGATATCGGGATAGTAAAAGCGGTTGAAAAGCAACAATCCGTTGGCTCCGGCCGCTGCCATTTCATTGGCAAAGTGGGGCAGGGAGGAGAAGAAAGGTGAGAGTTTCACAATGATGGGAAACTTGGTTACCGAGCGCACTTCCTGAATGACCTCCAGGGTAATTTTCTCGATGTCTTCGGCATTTTCCGAGGGATCGCTGGGTAGAAAATAGAGGTTCAGTTCAAGGGCGTCCGCCCCGGCTTGTTCGATTTCCCTGGCGTAGTGTAGCCATTCCCCGCTCCGGCTTCCATTAAGGGAGGCGAAGATGGGAAGGTTGGTGGCTTCCTTGCAGTGGCGGATATGTTCCAGGTAGTCTTCGGGGGAAAGGATGAAATCCTCACTCGCCGGCAGGTAGGTCCGTGCTTCGGCGAAGGCTTCCTCATGGGGCTCACGGATGGAATAGGGTCCGGTTTGTTCGCCGATGATTTGTTCTTCGAAGAGGGAGTGCAAAACGATCCCCGGCGCTCCACAGTCCTCCAGTTGACGGATGTTGTCGAGTTTATCGACCAGTGGAGAAGCCCCGGGAAGGAGGGGGTGGGCAAGGGGGATACCGGCGTATTTTGTTGAGAGGTCCATAAGTGAAGTGGGGTTTGAGGTTAAAGGTCCTCCTCGGCAATTTCCGGAGCCAGGGTGGCGGACAGGCGTTTGAGATCGTCGAAACGGTGTTCCACTTGCGCCTGCGCTATTTTGACGCCGGCCCCATCGTTCTTTTGCAGAAGAGCGCGGAAACGCAGTTCGTTGCGGAGGTATTGGTCCAGCGGTACCTTCGGGCGGGGAGAATCCAGTACCAACGGGGAGAGGTTTTTCTCCATGCGGCGGGGGTCGTACCGATACAGGGGCCAGGCGCCGGTTTGCATGGCGAGTTTTTGTTGGTCGAGACCGTGCCGCAAATCGTATCCGTGGGCGATACAGTGGCTGTAGGCGACAATGAGCGCGGGGCCGGGGTAAGACTCGGCTTCGCGGAAGGCGTTCAGAGTATGAACGTCCTTGGCCCCGAAGGCGACGCGGGCCACATAGACCCCGCCGTAATCGATCACCTGGCGGGCGATGTCCTTTTTGCCGGTGGTTTTTCCGGCGATGGTGAATTTAGCCGAAGCGCCGAAGGGGGTTGCCTTCGAACATTGTCCCCCGGTGTTGCTGTAAACCTCGGTGTCCAAAATCAGAATACGCGTGCGACCCGGTTGGCTGAGGACGTGGTCCAGCCCCCCGTAGCCGATATCGTAAGCCCAGCCATCACCGCCGACCGTCCAGACGGTGCGGGGAAGAAGGTTGTCGGCAATCACTTTGAGCTCCCGGCCTTCCGGGCTATCGATCTGCTCAAGTTTGGGCAGAAGTTCTGCCAAGGCCTGGCGGGCGGTGACCATTTCTTCTTCCAGGGCGGGCCGGTCCTCCGTCAAGGTATTGACCAGCTCATCTCCGACCTGGGGAGCGATGGCGCGCAGGAGGTGGCGGGCCCGGCCTTGCAACTGATCAAAGGCCAAGCGCAGGCCATAACCGAATTCGGCATTGTCCTCGAAAAGGGAGTTGACCCAAGCGGGCCCTTTGCCGCTGGCGTCGGTGGCGTAGGGGGTGGTTGGCAGATTCCCCCCGTAAATGGAAGAACAGCCGGTGGCATTGGCGATCACCAGGCGGTCTCCGTAGAGTTGGGTGAGCAACTTCAGGTAAGGGGTTTCGCCACAACCTGCACAGGCCCCGCTGTATTCAAACAGCGGTTCCAGGAACTGGCTGCCTTTGATGTCGTTGGATACGGTGGAGCGGTCGGGGTTGGGCAGGTTGAGGAAAAAGTCGTAGTTTTCCTTTTCCGCCTCCAGCAGAGGCTCCTGGGGTTCCATGTTGATCGCTTTATATTTGGGTGCCGACTTGTTTTTGGCCGGGCAAACCTGGACACAAAGGGTACAGCCAGTGCAGTCCTCGGGGGCGACTTGCAAGGTGTAGAGGTAGCCGTCGTGGTCCCGACTGCGGAATTTGATCGATTTGAAGCTTTCCGGAGCCTTGGCGAGTTCCTCTTCCTTATAAAACTTTGGCCGGATGGCGGCGTGAGGGCAGACCAGTGCACACTTGTTGCACTGGATGCAAACCTCCGGATCCCATACGGGGATCTCGGCGGCGAGGTCACGTTTTTCGTATCTGGTGGTGCCGGTGGGCCAGGTGCCGTCCACCGGAAAAGCGCTGACCGGGAGGCGGTCGCCGAAGCCGTCATTGATGGTTTTGGTCACCCTTTGCACGAAATCGGGAGCTTTGTCGAAGGGACTGGTCGCGGGTTTTTCCTCCTTCATTGAGCCGGGATCGACTTTTTTCACCGCGGCAATGGCGGCGTCAACAGCGGCATGGTTGCGCTTGACGATTTCCGGCCCCTTGCGGCCGTAAGTTTTGCTGATCGCGTTTTTGATGGCCCCGATGGCCTGTTCCTCGGGAATGACCCCGGTGAGGTGGAAAAAGCCCACCTGCATAATGGTATTGATGCGCCCGCCCATTCCGGTGGCTTTGGCAACGTTGTAGGCGTCGATGGTGTAAACTTTAACCTCCTTCTCGCAAATAACCTTTTGCAGGCGTGCGGGAAGACGATCCCAGACTTGCTCAGCGGGGCAGGAGGCATTGATGAGCAGAGTGGAGCCGGGGGCCAGATACTCCTCCACCGGCTGGCGTTCCAGCAAATTAAACTGGTGGCAGCCGACAAAATCCGCTTGCCGGATGAGGTAGGGTGCCTTGATGACATGCGGACCGAAGCGTAAATGCGAGACCGTTACCGCGCCCGATTTTTTGGAGTCGTAGACGAAATACCCCTGGGCGTGATTTTCGGTTTCCTCGCCGATGATTTTAATGGAGTTTTTGTTGGCCCCTACCGTTCCGTCGGAGCCCAGTCCGAAGAAGACCGCCGAGAAGGTGTCATCCTCGGTGATATCCACGGTTTCATCGTAGGGGATGGACCGCTTGGTCACATCGTCCTCAATACCGACGGTGAAGTGTCGGCCCAGTTCGTTTTTGGCGGAGGCTTCCATCACCCCGGCCACCATGGCGGGGGTGAATTCCTTGGAGGACAAACCATAGATTCCCCCGTGGAGGTCTACGCCACGGCGGTCGGCGGGAGCCTGCATCAGGGCGCCCGCGACATCGGTGAAAAGAGGTTCCCCAACCGCTCCAGGTTCCTTGGTGCGGTCCAGCACGATGAGTTTGCGGACCGACTTCGGCAGGACTTCCAGGAAAGCTTCGGTGGCAAAGGGCCGGTACACCCGCACATTGATCACCCCCGCTTTACCGCCATGGCGGTTCTTCCATTCCACTGTCTCGGCGATTGTTTCCGCTCCCGACCCCATGGCCACATAGACTTCTTCGGCTTCGGGGTCACCATGATATTCAAACAGGCGATAGGAGCGACCCGTCAATTCCGCAAATTTATCCATGGTCTCCTGCAAAATCTCCGGAGCACGGTCATAAAACGGATTGGCCGCTTCTCTTGCCTGGAAAAAGACATCCGGATTCTGAGCGGTGCCGCGAAGGGCGGGGCGCTCGGGAGAGAGGCCATGACGACGAAACTCCGCCGCTTCCTGGTTGGGCCACAGATTCTTCAATACCTCTTCGCTTAGGAGGGAGATCTTGTTGACCTCATGGGAGGTGCGGAAGCCGTCAAAAAAGTGGATAAGCGGAACTCGGGCCCGTAGCGTGGCCGCGTGGGTGATCGCCGCCATATCCTGGGCTTCCTGGACATTTCGCGAGGCTACCATACCCATGCCGGTGGCGCGGCACGCCATGACATCCGAATGGTCGCCGAAAATGGAAAGGGCATGGGTGGCCAGCGTGCGGGCGGTGACATGCAGGACAAAGGGGGTCAGTTCGCCGGCAATTTTGTACAAATTGGGGATCATCAGCAGTAATCCCTGGGAAGCGGTGAAGGAGGTGGTCAGGGTGCCTCCCTGAAGTAAGCCGTGGAGGGTGCCGGCTACGCCCGCCTCAGACTGCATCTGTACGACCGAGGGCACTTCCCCGAAAACATTCTTTTTTCCGCCAGCGGACCATTCATCGCAGAATTCGGCCATCGGAGAGGATGGCGTAATGGGATAAATAGCAAAAATTTCGTTGAGCCGATAAGCCACCGAAGCGACGGCTTCGTTGGCGTCCAAAGTGGCTTTTTCGGCGGGAGGGAGAGGAATTGTAACCATAGACAAACTTGTTGGGGTTAGGCGCGTGGTGACGCTTCACTATAATGCCATGGAGGAGTCCCGAGGGCATGTTGCCTATTGTAAATTGATCCGCATATCTTGCGTTGAGTAAGCTTTCGAAAAAAAATGTTTTTGGCGTGCTGTTGCGGTGAATATCCGTTGAAATGCTTTTACATGGATAAAGCAAAATCGGAGTATTTTTCTATTTCCGACAAGGCCTTTGACTTTCAATCGCCTTATCGGGAAAACTTGCAGCGTATACGGGAAGCCGGGTTTACCCATCTACACCTATCTCATGCTTGGACTCGTCCGGAGGTTTTGACCGAGGAAGAGTGCCAAAAACTCGAGGAAGATTTACGGGCGACCGGGATTCAGGTATTGGATGTGCATGGCTGTCATCCGAAAAACACCAATACGTGGTCACCCACCAAGGAAGCCCGGGATAAGGCGATCCGTCTTTTGCGTCATCGGCTTCGACTGACCAAAAGGCTTGGCGGCGATGCCATGGTCTATCATGTTCCCTGGAATGTTGAAATGACCCCGCAAATTGTTGATCTTTTTATTCAAGGGCTGAAAGAGGTTGAAGAAGACGCGCGGGATTTGGGTCTAAGTATTGCCCTCGAAAACCATTATCGCGAAGACGGTGACCGCCAGGCACTGGAAGCCGCTTTTGCCACCTTTGACGAGAGTTATATTGGATTCACCTTTGATCCCGGGCATGCCTTGATTTCCGGGAACACCGATTGGCTTCTGTCGAATTGTGCCCCGCGATTGCAGATTTTGCACCTCAACGACAATGATTCGCAAGAGGATCTGCATTGGAATCCTTATAAGGAAGAGGGGCAGGCCAAGTGGTCGGCGATAGAGGATTTTGTACGAAAATCCCAATACCGAAAACCGATTCAACTGGAGGTGCAATGGCGTCAGGATCTACACCCCACCCATGAAGCGTTCCTGCGGTCCGCCAGAGAGGCGGCGGGGCGTTTTGCCTCCTCTGTCGCAGGGTGAAAGGGATCTTTTTGTCGTAAGGGAGATGAATCCGAAGCCTTCTTTCCCCTAGGTCTTGCGCTCTGGGTGGAGGCCTCTATGGTGGTGGTCCAAGGTTTTATCTTTTCGCTTGGCCTGAAAGCTACGATTTGCTCATGCGCGCCTTTGTGACGGTTAATTTTTTTCTTTGTATCGCTTTCGTTCTTCTCTGGAACTCGGGTTATATTGCGGCGAAATATGTTCTGCCCATGGCGTCTCCGCTAACCCTTCTGGCCTGGCGATTTTGGGCCTTGGCCTTAATTCTGGGAGTTTTCCTGGTAATCACCGGGAAGTTCCGTTGGCCGGGAGGCAAGCGGGCGGGGGAGGCCATGGTGATCGGTATCCTGGCGCATGGTGCTTGGACCGCTTTTGTTCTGTATGCCTTGAAGGAAGAGGTGCCCTCGGGGATCGTTGCCTTGGTGGTGGCCTTGCAACCTCTTTTGACAGGGATCCTCGCCAGCCAATTCATGGGGGAGCGCCCCTCGGTTCTGAATTGGATGGGTCTGGTGCTTGGGTTTGTCGGAGTAGGGGTTGCCGTGGGTAGTCGGACGACCTTTGGGGGGGAGGGTACCTTGTTTGGGCATTTGCTTCCCTTTGGCTCGGTTTTGGCGATAACCGTGGCGAGTCTGTTGCAGCGAAAAGAGAGCGTTGAGCGGGGAGATCAGGATATTTCCCTGGACCAGGATTTGTTTTATCAGAGTTTTGGAGCGGCGGTGGTGGTGACGGTACCGGCGATAGTAATCGAAGGTTTGGCCACCGAAATCAATGCCGCCTTTTTGGGTGGGATGGCTTGGTTGGTCTTGGGCGTTTCCTTTGGTGCCTATGCCCTATGTGGCTTTTGGTGCGCCGTCTCGACGCCACGCGGGTAGCCAGTTTATTTTACCTCGGTCCACCGGTCACCATGCTCATGGCCTGGGTGGCCTTCGGCGATCGGGTCATCCTTACCGACTGGCTCGGCCTGATAATCGTGGCAGTCGGGATCGGGCTGACGCAAAAAACCAAAACAGGCTAATAGCCCTTAATATACAAAAATTAGGGAAAGGGGACGTAGTTTTATTCGGGTCATTTCGGTCACCTTCAGATGACGCTGTCCTACCCGGTTGGATTGTGATCAAAGGTTCCCCCTTTCCCTCTTTTTTTCGGTTTTTCACTAAAACCCTTTTAGCAACAACTCTTTGGTGATGTGCTCAATCTCTTGACGTTTCCGCAATAAGGTTGTCATTGGCACGAAGAATGTTACTTTCTTTCACTTATCCTCTCGGGATTTTATTTTCTTTAGTTCGATGAGCGACTCTCCACCACCAACAATTGCTCTATTTGAGTATTACAAGGATTTCTACCGGCGCCACCGGCAGGAAATTATTTTGGTGGGGATTTTGTTGGCCTTGTTTTTGGGCATTGTTTTGATGGGGCGCTTGATGGCGGGGGTCATTGTGGCGATTATTCTGGCTTATCTTCTGGAGGGCCCTGTCTCTTACATCGAGAAGCGCCGGGTGTCCCGCTGGTTAGCCGTTTTGGCGGTGTATTTTGTTTTCGTGATCAGCCTTTTGGCTACTTTCTTTGCCTTGGTGCCGGTCCTTATCGCGCAAACCGGAACCCTCCTGTCGGATTTGCCGGATTATGTGCGGAGCGCGGAGGAGTTTTTGGAAAAATTGCCGGAGGAATATCCCGACTACGTGGATGAAGCCACCGTTGCGCAACTGTTGCAGAACATTCGGTCTTATCAGAATGAGCTGACGAACCGGTTTTTCGGTATCATGCTCAGCATCCTGCGGCACGGTTTTACCTTTATCGTTTATTTGGTTTTGGTGCCGTTGATGGTTTTCTTTTTCATTAAGGACAAGGATAAGATTCTTGCGTGGATGAGTGGGTTTTTGCCCCAAGAAAGAACGCTGGCGCAGAAGGTTTGGGGCGATACCAACCGCCAAATCGCCAATTTTATCCGGGGAAAATTCTGGGAGGTCCTCATCGTGGGTACCGTGGCAACCATTGCCTTCCTGCTTTTGGGCCTGGACTTTGCGATTCTTTTCGGGGTGTTGACCGGCCTTTCGGTGTTGATTCCGTATATTGGGGCGACTGTAGTGACCTTTCCCATTGCCCTGGTGGCTTGGTTTCAATTTGGAATGGGCCCGGATTTTATTTATGTCCTTTCGGCGTATCTCATTATTCAAATGCTCGACGGCAACGTCCTTTTCCCGCTGCTTTTCTCCAAAGTGGTCCATCTGCACCCCTTGGCGATTCTGGTAGCCTTGATTTTCTTCGGGGGGATCTGGGGATTCTGGGGGCTGTTTTTCGCAATTCCGCTGGCGACTTTGATCAATGCCGTCATCTCCTCCTGGCCAAGGAAAAACGATCTGGCGACCGAACCTGCAAAGTAAACCGTTCTGATTGCCGCTTGGGATAATTGCGGTAAAATTCTCCTATGGAAAATAAAAAGATCATTCTGATCACCGGCTCCTCGGGGATGGTGGGAGGGGCATTGCTCAAAGCCCTTGCCGCAAAAGGCTATAAGAGCCGAAGTCTGGTGCGACGGGAGCCGGAAAACGCCGATGAATTTGGGTGGGAACCCGAAAAGGGAGAGCTGGACCCCGCCGCATTGGAAGACCTTTACGGGGTGGTTCATCTGGCGGGGGAAAACATTGCCGAAGGGCGCTGGGGCCAAGAGAAGAAGAAGCGAATTTGGACCAGCCGGGAAGGCCCCACCGCTTTGTTGGCCACTCGTTGTCAGGAGCTTGCCTCTCCGCCAAAGGTTTTTGTCAGTGCCTCGGCTACAGGGTTTTACGGTAATCGCGGAGAGGAACAGGTGGATGAAACTTCTGCGGCAGGAGAAGGCTATTTGGCTGATTTATGCCGGGCCTGGGAGCGCGCCGCAGATAAGGCGCAGGGAGAAAATACCCGGGTGGTCAAGGTGCGGATCGGTCCCGTGCTTTCTCCTTCGGGGGGACTCTTGGAAAAGGTTCTGCCGATCTTCCGCAAAGGATTAGGAGGGAAACTGGGGAGCGGGAAGCAGTTCATGCCCTGGATCAGCGAGGAGGATTTGGTCAGGGTTTTTCTTTTTGTCCTGGAAACGGAATCCCTCTGCGGCCCCATAAATGCGGTGGCTCCCGAGCCCGCCATAAACGAACTTTTCACGAAGACCCTGGGCGCTCTTTTGCATCGGCCGACGATATTTCCTGCGCCGGCCTTTGCTCTGCGGACGGCCTTTGGCGAGATGGCCGATGAAATGCTCCTCGGTGGCGCGAAAGTCGTACCGAAGGTTTTGTTGGAAAACGGTTTCACCTTCCAGCATACGGAATTGGAAAAAGGGTTGCGCTGGGCTCTGAAAAACGAATGAATAGATTTCTACTATGTGGCGCCAATCCTATTTCCTGCTGCTGGCTTTCTTCCTGATTTGGAGCACGGTTGGTTTATTCATCGTCGCTTTCAGTCTGGAAACGGTCTTCGACGTGTGGGGTGACGTTATTTACATGACCTCGGGCGCGGCGGTGGTTTTCTTTTCCTGGGTTCGTTTTTATGGTTGGCAAACGTCCATACTGGCCTTTCTCTGGGTCGCGGTTATTTCGGCTACGGCGGAAATTGTCGGAGTTCACACGGGCGTTCTCTTCGGAGATTTTCATTATACCGAAAATTTTGGCCCGCTGCTTTTTCAGACCATCCCTATGATGATTCCCCTGGCTTGGTGGATTGTTCTGGGATCGCTTTTCATGGTTCTGGACTATGCTTTATTCCGCATCTCCACGGTGGAAAGTTTTAACGCGCTGGCGCTCTTTGTTTTTGTCCCTCTGGGGGCCACCTTGGTGGATCTAACTCTCGAACCGGTGGCTTTTCTGGTGCGGGAATATTGGGTATGGGAATCGGGGGGATTTTATTACGGGGTGCCTTTGCAAAATTTCTTTGGGTGGATCGGGGTATCGCTGATTGGGGTGTCGGTGATGTTTTGGGTCACCAGAAATAAAGGCCCCAGGCAAACGATGGCCCCGCTTTGTATCACCCCACCCCTACTGGTCCTCTTCTCCATCCTGCTGCTTTTTTGGGCTGCCTCGTTGGTGAATTTAATGATTCTGGCGATTCTTATCGGGTTCGCCAATCTCTCTTGGGTGGCTCTGGTTTTCTATTTTGCCGTTCGTTCGGAAACCCGGCGAATCCGCGAGTTCCGGCATCGCTTGTCGTCCTACGAAAGAAAGATTTTTCTGTAGGAGTTTTGCCTGGGCGGTTTTTTTTAACAAACCGGCCTTCCGGATTTACCTCAGGGCAATATTGACCATACTGGGAAGTATGCAGTTTCGTCTTCATTCGGAGTATGAACCCCAGGGTGATCAGGGGGCGGCGATTGAGGCCCTGACCAAGTCTTTTCGCGGGGGGAACCGTCACCAGACCCTTCTCGGGGTGACGGGTTCGGGGAAAACGTTTACCATGGCCAATGTCATCCAGCAACTGCAACGGCCCACCTTGGTAATGTCCCACAACAAAACCCTGGCCGCCCAGTTGTATTCCGAACTGAAGAGTTTTTTTCCTGAAAACGCGGTGGAGTATTTTGTCAGTTACTACGATTACTATCAGCCCGAGGCCTATGTTCCGCAAACCGATACCTACATCGAGAAGGATTCTTCCATCAACGAAGAGATCGAACGCCTCCGCATTGCCGCGACCAGTGCATTGATCAGTCGGCGGGATGTCATTGTGGTGGCCAGCGTTTCCTGTATCTATGGTCTCGGTTCGCCGGAGGATTTCCGGGAAATGATGATTCCTCTGGCGGTCGGCGGGGAGTTGCCGCGGGAAGAGTTTTTGCAGAAATTGGTGGCCAATCTTTATGAGCGCAACGACTACGATCTCAAACGCGGCCGCTTTCGGGTCCGGGGGGATGTGGTCGATGTCTGTCCGGCCTATACCGAAACGGGCTTGCGGGTGGAGTTCTTCGGTGACGAAATCGAGGCTCTCACCGAATTTGACCCTCTTTCCGGGGAAAAAATTGGCGATTTGCGTCAATTTTCTTTGTATCCGGCAAACCAGTATATCACCCCGAAGCGAAAACTGGATACGGCGGTGGAGAAAATTCGTGCGGAGTTGGACCAACAGGTTTCGGCCTTTGAGAAGGAGGGGCGTTTGCTGGAAGCCCAGCGCATTCGGATGCGGACCGAGTATGATCTGGAGATGCTACGGGAGATGGGATTTTGCAATGGCATTGAAAACTATTCGCGTCATATGTCCGGACGACGGGAAGGGGATCGTCCCTGGTGTTTGATCGATTTTTTTCCTGATGATTTTTTGACCTTTATCGACGAAAGTCACGTCACCGTCCCGCAGATCCGGGGGATGTATGCGGGAGACCGTTCACGCAAGCAAACGCTGGTTGGCCACGGGTTCCGTTTGCCGTCGGCGCTGGATAACCGGCCCTTGAATTTTGAGGAATTTCAAGCGGTAACCGGGCAGACCTTATACGTCTCCGCGACCCCGGCGGCTTTCGAGTATGAACATTCAGCGGTGATTGCCGAGCAGGTGATCCGCCCGACCGGATTGCTGGATCCGGAAATAGAAATCCGGCCGATCAAAGGGCAGGTGGAGGATTTAACAGGGGAGATCCGGTTGGCGGTGGAGCAGGGGGAGAGGGTGCTGGTTACGACCCTAACCAAGCGGACTTCCGAGGACTTGGCCGACTACTTGCGGGAGGGGGACATTCGCGTGGAATACTTGCATTCCGATATCGATGCGATTGAACGGGTGGAGATCTTGCGGAATCTGCGGCGCGGCGATTTTGATGTCCTGGTGGGTGTCAACTTATTGCGGGAGGGGTTGGATTTGCCCGAGGTGGCGCTGGTGGCTATTCTGGATGCCGACAAGGAAGGATTTTTGCGCAGTGAGACCAGTTTGATTCAAACCTCCGGCCGGGCGGCCCGGCATGAAAAGGGGCGGGTCCTTTTTTACGCGGATGTGCAAACCGAGTCCATCCAGCGAACCTTGGAGGTGGTGAATACCCGGCGGGCGCGTCAATTGGCGTATAACAAGGAACACGGGATCACACCCCGTGGAGTGAAACGCGGTTTGCAGGCCAGTTTGCATGATCCCGGAAAGGTTGCGGAGGAGGAATCGCCGCTGGTGGCGGAGGCCTTGGGGGCCGGGAAGGATCGCGAGAAAGTGATTGCTGAGCTGAACGAGGAAATGCTGGAGGCTTCCCGGGCTCTGGAATTCGAGCGGGCGGCTCTGATCCGGGATCAGATTCGGGCGTTGAAGGAAGATGGGCTTCCCGGTGGGCATGGCAAACGCAGTAGTTACCGCCAAAAAGGATCCTCGGCGAAAAAGAAAAGCGGGTCTTCCGCGGGGCGTGGTTCGAGGAAAACGTCGCCAAAGGGTTTCGGGAAGGTATAGTCTTCGGTTGTGCGTCTGGAAGCTCTCCATCTTCAGGAATACCGAAACATCCCCCTGGCCCGTTTGCGCTTTGCGGGGAACCGGATTTTTTTGCAAGGCCCGAATGGTCAGGGCAAAACCAATCTCCTTGAGGCGATTGCCTACGCGACGGCGATGCGTTCTTTTCGCACCGTGGATTATCATCATTTGATGCGAACCGGCGCCGGGGAGACGGGGCTTTTGTATTTTTTTGCCGCCGACCGGGGCGAAAACTCCCAATTGGAGATTCGGCTGCGATCCGGGGGGCGGGAATTGCGGTGGGATGACCGGAAAATCCCCCGGCTGGGGGAGATCATCGGACACTTTCCGGTGGTCGTATTTTCCTCCCAGGATTTGCAGATCCTGCGGGGCGCCCCGGGGTTGCGGCGACGGTGGTTGGATATGACCCTGGGCACCACCAGTCGGGAGTATCTGCAAATTCTCAGGGACTACCAGGAGGCCCTGCAGGCCCGGAACAAGCTTTTGCGTAAACCACCCTTTGCAGAGGCTTTGTTTGCCCCTTTTGAGAATTTGCTTGTGGAGAAAGGGCAGCAACTGCGGAAGCTGCGGGAGGCGGGGTTGGCGCGTCTCACCGGGCTGGTCGAGTCTTTTTATCATCGCCTTACGGGGGGACACGAGGAGGGAGTCTTGCGTTATCTTCCCGGCACCCGGCAAACCGATGCCGAGGCTTGGCGGGAGCGTTTGTCGACCGAGCGGGAGCGGGACCATTTTCGCGGGGGTACGGGTAGCGGCCCGCATCGGGACGACTGGACTTTTCTGCTGGGTGGCAACGATGCCCGGGCTCAGGCCTCGGAGGGCCAGCAAAGAGGGATGGTTCTGGCTCTGGGATTGGCGCAGTGTCGTCTTTTCAAAGAAGTCCTGGAGGAGGAACCCATCCTCTTGGCCGATGATATCCTGGGGGAACTTGATCCGCAGCGACGGCGGCGTTTTTGGGATCTTCTTCCTGCCGAGGCGCAAATTTTCGCCACCGGTACCGAATGGCCCGACCTTCCCCAAGAGGACACTTGGCAAAAATGGGAGGTCTTCGAAGGGCGTTTCGAGGCGTTGGCCGGGGAATGAATGGAGAGGTGGGAGGCCTGCCTTCCGAGAGAAGACGAGGGTCTCTCCGGGGTCGCGTGGTTGGGGTATTGGGCTCCTCGTCAGCGCGGTGCTACCGCACAAGTTTTAAACCCATTATAAAGACAAGTTCCTAGAAAAGCCCCCAGCCATCTCCAGGAGCCTTTGACCGAAAAATCGGGCAGGTGCCCGATTTTTCGGTTTTCTTTGTGGGGGAATGCTGGCGGTGCGGGGGGGAAGGAGGGCCAGGCTTCAGTCGGTGAAATGGAATGTTTCCCCCGCGTTCATTCCGGCCATTTCTCTCCTCCGCCGCGGAACACCAGAAAACCCGGCTTGCGACTCATTAGAACGAAAATGATCTAAGAGCCTGGAGGCATTCTTCCAGGCCGATGGCGTCAGGGTAGGCGGTGAGCTGGATGGCGTGGCCCCGGCCTTGGGGGTGACAAGTCCAGGCGGGGCTTCCGGGATGGGGACCGTTGCCAAAGATGACTCCGGAGTGAGCCCCGTTGAGGGAGAATATCTCCTGCCGAATCCCCCAACAACCCTTCGCGGAAAGGCCTTCTGTGCGCAATGGGTATTCTTCGCCGATGAGGATACGTTTCTCCATCTGCACTCCAAAAAGGGCCTCCATTTTCTTCCCCATGCCTTCCTCGCGGTATTGGTTGTTGGCGTTTTTGGCAAAAAACAAGGGAAAGGCAATAGCGATGCCACCGTTGTTGACATAGTCCTCCAAAAATTTCTCCCATTCCGGATCGTGCCGAATCAAGAGGGGCAGCAAGAGAAAGCGGGGGGGCTTCCCGGAAGGGGGGCGATGAAGAAATTCCGCTTGCAGGCCCGAACCGTGAAGAGCTTGGAAAACCCGTTCCCGCATGAGGTCGGAGTAGTCGATGGAGCGGGGACTGTGGCCGGCGAGCCAAGCGGATGGCCAATCAAAAACGATACCAATATCGGTTTCCCGTCCGGTCGGGGGCGATGGGATTTGGTTTATTTCCCCCGCCAGCTTTTGCATTCGCCGGTATATTTCCCCGGGGCGGCCGTGGTGATCCAGGACGGCGGCGTGTTCCTGCTCCAATCCAAAAAGCCCCTGCCGCCAGCGGAAAAAGGATACGATTTCCGCTCCTTCAGAGACTGCCTGGTGAGTGAGTTTTTCAAAAGGCTCTTCCTTTTCCGGCCACCGGTGGTGGTGCATGGTGTTGCCGCAGTTTTGTTCGAGAATCCAATAGGGGTCGCGGAGTGATCGGGCGAGGCGATTGTAGTAAAGGTTTTCCCCGGTATCCAAACTGTAATTATCGAAGGAAAATACATCGATTCCGCCTTCCTGAACGAGTTTATGCCAATCGACCTTCATCTCCCACCGGTGGAGGAAACAGTTGGTGGTCAACCGGCGCGACCCAATGAGCGGGCGCATGACCTCCGCCTGTTCGCGGCAAAAGGCGATCCAGCCATCCGACCAAAATTCTCGCCAGGCTACCCGTAACCCCGGGTTTTGCCCACGGCCTACGGGAACCGGGATTTGCGACCAAGCGTTCACCTCGTTGCCCCAGAAAATTAGCCCAAGGGCTTGGTTTAGCTGTTCCGGGGTTTCGTATTTTTGCGCCAGCCACTCTTGGAAAGCCTTTTGCGCGAGGGGGCCGGTATCCTCGACCCCGCCACCCAGTTCGTTGTCGATTTGGAAAGCCGTAACCGCGGGGTGTTTCCCGTAGTGGGAAGCCATTTCCCGGGCGATGGCCCGGCAGGCCGAACGGTAACCTTCGTGAAAAGGAGTGTAGTGGCGGCGAGCTCCACTGGGTTTAATCTCCCCTGGTTTGGTGTGGGGGAGCAGGTCCGGCCATTTTTCGATGGCCCAAGCCGGAGGGCAGGCGGTGGGGGTGCAAAGAATGATTTCCAGTCCCTCGGCGGCCAAGATGCCGACCACCTCATCCAGCCAGCCCCAGTGGTATTCGCCTTCCCGGGATTCCATTTTACACCAGGCGAATTCGCCCATGCGAACGGTTTTCAGTCCGGCTTCGGCCATTAAACGGGCGTCGATAGCCCAACGCCTGGGGTCCCAGTGTTCCGGAAAATAGGCAACCCCCAGGCGGGGTTTTTGATGAGACGAGGGAGAGTCTTGGTGTTTTGACATAAGGAAGGAGGCAGAGACAGTGGTTTGCCGGATCGGTTCGTAAAGAGGCCAAATTTACCCAATTTGGCTTACTTTCTCTCTTTCTGTAAAGCTCCTCCCTTGCCAAGGAGGTTTGGGATGCTTCATACTGGGACAATGGATTTTTGGACCCAAACCTTTATTCCCACCCTCAAGGAAAGCCCCGCGGATGCGGAAATTCGCTCTCATCAATATCTGCTGCGGGCGGGTTTGATTCGCAAAACCGGCAGTGGGCTCTACAGCTTTTTACCCCTCGGTCTGCGGAGCTTGCGCAAGATTGAAACAATTTGCCGTGAAGAATTGAATCGGGCCGGCGCATTGGAGTTGCAGATGACGGCGATTCATCCGGCGGAAATCTGGCAGCGGGGACCCCGTTGGCAGGCCGCCCGGGAGGTTATGTATCGGGTGGACAGCGCCGGCCAGGGAGCAACGTCGTCGGACGATCCCCAGTATGTATTGGGACCCACTCATGAAGAAATTATAACCACCCTGGCCGCCGCGGAGATTGATAGCTACCGCGACCTGCCCAAGAATTTTTATCAGATTCAGACCAAATTCCGTAATGAAATCCGACCGCGCTTCGGCTTGATGAGAGCGAAGGAATTCTTGATGAAGGATGGCTACAGTTTCGATGTCAGCGATGAGGCGGCAATTGAGACCTACGGGAAAATGCGCACTGCCTATGAAGCCTTTTTCTCCCGAATCGGGGTGGACTTCGTGGTGGTGGAAGCCGATACCGGCGTCATGGGCGGCAGTTATTCCCACGAGTTTATGGTTCCTGCGGAAATAGGGGACGATGATATTCTTTTCTGCCTGGAGAGTGGCTACGCCAGTAATCGGGAAAAAGCCCGCAGTCGTTTGGTCCCGGAGGATCTGGTCGATCCGGAGCCCGAGGGAGCCTTGGAGGATTTTGCCACCCCGGAGGTTAAAACCATCGCCGACCTGACCCGTGAGCCTTTTTCCGTACCTGCCGAAAAACAATTCAAAACCCTTTTATACATTGGCGACGATCAGCCTTTTGTCATTATTCTGCGGGGACAGGATGATTTGGAAGAGACCAAACTCAACAGTCTCGGCTACCAACTGGTTCGTCCCGCAACCGAGGAGGAGATCAAGGAAATCTTCGGTGCCTCTCCAGGGAGTTTGGGGGCTTTGAAAGGACGTCTTCCCGGAAGGGAAAAGCTGGCCGGGGTGTATGCCGACGAGGCCATTCGTCTCATTGGCAACGGGGTTACCGGGGCCAATAAAGACGGTTTTCACACCCGCCGGGTCAATGTGCAACGCGATTTGGATGTCGATCACTTTGGTGATTTTCGGCAGATACAGCCCGGCGAACCGTGTCCGCTCAGCGGGAAGCCGCTGCAAATGCGCCGGGCTATTGAGGTGGGGCATATTTTCAAGCTCGGCACCAAATACAGTGAGGCCTTCGAGGCCCGGTTCAACGACGAGAAAGGGCAGACCCGGCCTCTGGTCATGGGTTGTTATGGCATCGGGGTTAGCCGGACCTTACAGGCGGTCATCGAACAAAAATCGGACGATAATGGCATTGTCTGGCCCCTTGCGGTAGCCCCGTATCAGGTTTTGATTACGCTCCTCGATCCCGACAAGGAAGAGGCGAGCAAAGTCGCCACCACTCTGGCGGAAGCCGCGGAATCGGTTGGCGCCGATGTTCTCATCGACGACCGCAAAGAGCGTCCCGGGGTTAAATTCAACGACGCCGATCTTATCGGAATTCCCTTGCGGATTGTGGTCGGTGCCCGGGGCCTGAAATCCGGTGAACTCGAAGCCCGCATTCGGGCAACCGGCGAAAACCGCTCCCTCCCGCTCGCCGAGGCTCCTGCGAGCCTGCGTAAGTTGCTCGCCGAATTGCGTTCGTAGCTTCCCGTCGGGGCGGGATTTTGCGGAAGCTCAACCTTTTCGGTTCCTTTACTCTTAATTCCCAATTGATTGATCCTTCGCCTAGGTGAAGATGGCGAGGAGAACGCCAGCGGCGACAGCCGAGCCGATCACTCCGGCCACGTTGGGGCCCATGGCATGCATGAGAAGGTAATTCTGGGGATCGGCTTCCATCCCGACCTTATTGGTGACCCGGGCGGCCATTGGCACGGCGGATACTCCGGCGGCCCCGATGAGGGGATTGATTTTGCGGCCGAGGAAGAGGTTCATGAACTTGGCCATCAATACCCCGGCAGCGGTTCCCAAAGCAAAGGCAGCCAACCCCAGAACCAGAATGCCAAAGGTTTCCAGATTGAGAAATTGGCCCGCCGAGAGGATACCTCCAACCCCCAACCCCAGGAAAATGGTAACGATGTTAATCAGAGCGTTCTGCGCAGTATCCTGCAAGCGCTGGACGACTCCACATTCGCGCATCAGATTGCCGAACATAAGGAAGCCGATAAGAGGCGCGGCGGAGGGAAGGAGCAGAAAGGAAAGTAAGATTACCAGAATCGGGAAAAGAATTTTTTCCCGCCGGGAAACGTAGCGCAACTGAGTCATCCCGATACACCGCTCCCGTTTCGTGGTCAGCAGTTTCATAATTGGCGGTTGGATTATCGGAACCAGCGCCATGTAGGAATAGGCGGCTACCGCGATGCTCCCTAAAAGACGCGGGCTCAGGTGAGAGGCGAGAAAGATCGAAGTCGGGCCGTCGGCTCCCCCAATGATGGCGATGGCCGCGGCATCTTGTAAGCTAAAACCAATGGCGGGCACCATTTGCGTCAGCACAATGGCTACGATTAAAGTCGTGAAAATACCGAATTGGGCAGCGGCCCCAAGAAGACCGGTTTTGGGGTTGGCAATGAGGGGCCCGAAATCAGTCATGGCCCCGACTCCCATGAAAATCAGCAAGGGGAAAATACCCGTGGCAATGCCGGCTTCATAAATGAAGTACAGGATGCCTCCTTCCTCGGTGATCCCGGCCAGCGGAATATTGGCCAGAATAGCTCCGACGGAAATGGGAACCAGCAGTAGTGGTTCGAACTTCTTGACGATTCCGAGGTATAAGAGGCCGAGGGCGACGGCGATCATCAAGACTCTCCCCCAGCCTTCGGTCCAGTTGTTTTGCTGCCCTTCCCACAAGGCGTAAACCCCGGTGCTGCGGGCCAGATTCTGAAAAGCCTCACCGAGGGAAAGGCCTTCGACCGGCGATGCTTCGTCTTCGGTAGCACGGACTTCCCCGCTTTCGGTGTCCGTGCCGGCGGTATTCTCAGGGGGTTCGTAGGGCGGAATAAACCCCTCTTCGGCCGCCAGCGGGGCCGCCAGTGAGAGGAACCCCACTATCCAAAACCAGGCCAGGAGCACGCCCCGGAAAGCGTCGATGCGGGCGCCGTCTTTCATCCCTGTAAAATCAGTAAAAGATCACCGTTGGCCACGGTATCGCCCACGGCGATTTCAATCTGGCCGATGGTTCCCTCCACGGGAGCGGTGACCGGAGATTCCATTTTCATGGCTTCCAGAACCAAAAGCTTCTGTCCGGCGGTCACTTTTTCGCCGACCTCCACTTCGATGGAGAGGACGGTACCAGGCATCGAGGCTCGGACTTCCTTTCCTTCTCCGCCGGAAGCGCTTGGTGGATTGGTGGCTGCCGGGCTTGATGCCGGGGCTGGTTGAATGGTCGCTGGTGGTCCGGCGTTTTCCTCGACCTGCACCTGATAGGCCATGCCGTTTACCGTGACCATATAGCTGGCAGGGCCGGCGGGAGCCGGGGCAGGGGGTTGCGGGGTTGCGGAGGGAGCTTCCTTTTCGGCGGGTTTTTCGGTTTCGGCCCACCTAATTCCGTCGACGGCGTGGCCCTTCAAAAAGGCGATACCCTTGGCGCCGCAAGTGGCCGAGATGAAAATGTTTTCATCGGTAACGGGAAGGTTCTCTTTTTGCAGAATCTTTTTGTTGGCCTCGATGCCTAGTTCCGGATTGGCGTCATTAAGATCGTGAATGTCTTCCTCGGTAGGTTCGAGGCCGAGTTGCTCAGAGGCGAGTTTCACGATCTCCGGATCGGGCTTGGCGGGCGTCCGCCCAAAGTACCCGAGAACCATTTTTCCATAGCTTTCGGAGATTTTTTCCCAAGGCTTGCCAATGGTGTTCATGAAGGCCTGTTGGAAATAGAATTGGGACACCGGAGTCACCGAGGAGCCGAACCCGCCTTTGGCAACCACGTCCCGCATGTTTTTGATCACCTCAGGGAAAAGGTTCAGGGAATTGTTATCCCGCATCATTTGGGTGTTGGCGGTGAGGGCTCCGCCGGGCATCGGGGAGAAACAAATCATCGGATTGACCTCCTTGGATTCGGGCGGGAGGTAGTATTTTTTCATCCTTTCAATAAAGAAGGCCTCCACTTCGAGAATTTTCTCCGGGTCAATATCGAGAGTGTAGCCTGTGCCTTGGAGACGATACCACATGGTGATAATATCAGCCGCTGCGGTGCCTCCACTGACCGGGGCCATGGAGAGGTCAATAATATCGGCCCCCGCTTCGATGGCGGCCAAGTTGCAGGCCACCGCCAAGCCGGCCGTGTCGTGGGTATGAAAATGGATTTCGGTATCCTCCCCGAGGAGATTACGGGCTTTTTTGATGGTCTCATGCACTACCGTGGGGCGGGTTGTGCCGGAGGCATCTTTAAAGGCCACACTGTGGTAGGGGAGTCCGCTGTCGAGGATCTCCTTCAACTTGTCGAGGTAGAAATCCGAGGTATGGCAGTAGGACTCCTTCAGCCCCGGGGGGAGCCCCATGAGGGCGATGACGACCTGGTGGTTCAGACCGGCATCGGCGATGCATTTACCGGAGTAGGCCAGGTTGCGGGTATCCAGGAGGGCGTCAAAGTTTCGGATGGTGGTGACCCCGTGCTTTTTGAAAAGCTTGGCGTGGAGGTCAATGATGTCGCGGGATTGGGAAACCAGACCAACCACGTTGATGCCCCGGGCGAGGGTTTGCAGAATGGCGTCCGGACCAACCGCTTTGCGGCAGGCATCCATCATCGCGAAGGCGTCCTCCTGACAATAAAAATAAAGGCTTTGGAAACGAGCCCCTCCGCCGATTTCAAAATGGTTTAGACCAGCGTCAGCGGCAGCTTCCAGGGCGGGAAGAAAATCCTCGGTGCGGACGCGGGCGCCATAGCAGGATTGGAAACCATCGCGGAAGGAGACATCCATGAAACGAACTTTTTTCATCATAAAAAGGGAGGTTGGGTGGTTAGCGCCGTCGGTGGAGGTTCAGGGCAGCGGTGATCACCGCCGTCAGCGTTTGCGGGTCGTGAGAACCCAGCGTCTGCGGCGAGGTGGAGGGAAAAGAGTTTGGCTGCTTGAGGCGCTCGGCAGCAGCTTTGCGCCGTTCTTGCTTTTTCTGCGCTTCCCCCATGAGAAAGCCTTCTTCTTCGCGGGCATGGTTCCGCAAAACCCGGGACAAAAGGCTAATGACCGTGGTGAGAGCAATGAGAAATGCAAACACTACCGTCATTCCCAGAAGTAAGACTATCAATCCATCAGTGATCATAAGGTTGTGGAAAACTCGTAAGAGCTTTTATCCCGCCAGATTAAAACGGGTAATTGCCCAATCTCCAACAAGAAAATTAAATTAAAGGGGAGTGGTATTGTATTAGGGGAGTTAATCGTAAGAGTGAAGAAGAGGTGGCGTTTTGGATTGGTGGAGAAAGGGAATAGAGGCTTTTGCCTCTCCCTCACAGTCGGACTTTTGGGCGTTTTTCTTTTCTTTGCAGCCTTTCATTTGAGGTGTTTCCTGTCGAAACAAGCAGTAAGCGGGAAGGATTACCCGTTATTAGGTGGGAATCGAGAAAATCCAAATCTATACTTACAACGACTCTTCCTTTCTGGTCCGCACGTTCGGCAATCGTTTGATCTGGTGTTTTATTGCCCAGGGGCAGCTCCAGCGTATGAAGAGCCGGATGTCCCAGCTCAGAAAAAATGTTGCAGGACGTCTGGGAAGTTGCGCATCGACAAGAAATTTCATGCGGCTGGCAGAGGCCTAAACTTTTTAATTTTAGCTAATCGAGCCGCATAGGCTTGAGCGGCTTTAAAATCTTGCCGTTCAAGGTCGGGATAATCTTCGAGAATTTCCGCTTCAGAGGAATCGCCGCTTAAAAGTTCCAGGATCATTCCCACAGGATAACGCAGCCCGCGAATACAAGGCTTCCCGTGGCAAATGTCCGGAGACAAAATTGTTACGCTTGCTTCGAGCTTAAATCATCCTTTCTTTTCCCGTTTGGGAAGGAAAAGGGTGGCCAGGAGAATGACCATAACCGTTTGGATTATGAAAAATGAGTATTCTTCCACCGGGATATGTCCGAGGAAGGGAGTACGATCGGCCAGAGAGCGCAAAGGGTACCAGAGAGAGACGTCTTCCCCGAAGCCCCAGATGCCCAGATAAGCGGCGTAGTTGTCCCAGGGGGTGGTGAAGAGAAAGGCGATCACACAGGTCACGAGCAAACATACCCAGTGCGCGGTTTTCATTCGGCTGGAGGCAAAATGAAACAAAATCACCAGAACCGGCAGCGTGAAAATGAGATGGTATCCCCAGTAAGTCATGCTGCAGAATAGTCCGGTTCAGGTTATGTTCAATCCTGCTTGGTTGTTTTTTTCGCGGCCGACTTTTTTGCTGCCTTCTTGGCCGCGACCTTCTTGGCGGTTTTCTTCTTGGGCGCGCGGGGTGGAAACTCAAAACCGATGCCGCCATCCTCCTTCAAGAGAAGGTGGGCCGAGAAGAGTCTTTTGGTACGCTTGGAGCGAAAGCCTTCAATGAGGCCGGTTTTTCGTTCGGTAAGAAGCTTTTTTACTTCTTCGGCGGGAAGGGTTTTTCCCAGCATGGTGCGGCTGAGGCGGAAACCTTTTTGCTTTTTACCACTGCCTCTTTCATAGCTTTCGGAGATATAGGCGTTGGGGGTTTCATGAACCGGTGAGTTGTCCAAAGGGAAATTGCCGATGACGGGGAATTGCGAAAGATCGAGGTCCTTTTCATCCTCGCCGCCTTCGCCGGGGCCGCGGTCGAAGAGGAATTTGACCTTTTTTTCCTCCTCATCGAATTGCAGCATGGCGCTGAAGGGTTTGCCGGCCTTGGACAGAAACCCGTCAATGGGGCCGATTTTGCCCTCATTCAGGACTTGCTGGATCTCCTCTTCCTTCATGCGGCGGTTGCCGATAACCTTGTATACGGTGATTTCGCCGTCCTGCGAACGGTAGGAACGGAAGTTTTCCATCATCGGCTTCTTGTCAGTGGGACTGACGATGGAGGACTCGGTGGCATCCTCTTGTTTTTCCTCGAAGTTCTTGGTGCGATCGACGATGGTCTTCGTCAGGTCCACGATTTCCTTCATGAAGGTATCGCGGGGATAGCCGCCTTCCTCCATGCGGCGGAGTTTGTATTCCCATTCCCCGGTCATACCGGGATCGGTCAGGACATCGATTTTGATCTCGTGCAGAAAGCCGAGCAAGGTTTCGGCCTTGCCGGTGGGAACGATTTCGCGGCCTTGGCGTTCGAGGTATTTCTCGCGAATAAGATGGTCGATGATGCTCGCCCGGGTAGCGGGGGTACCGAGGCCTTTTTCCTTCATCGCCTCGGCCAGTTCCTCGTCGTCGAGAAGTTTGCCCGCACCCTCCATGGCGGAGAGCAGAGTGGCCTCAGTGTAGCGTGGGGGAGGCCTGGTCTGGTCTTCGGCCAGTTCAAGCGAGACAATATCCGCGCGGGCGGAATTACTCCCATCCTCGGGGGTGATTGGGGGGAGGGTATCGGCCGGTTGTTCGGCGCGGGGACCTTTTTGATACACTTCCAGCCAACCCGCTTTGGCGAGAACTTTACCTTCGGTTTTGAAAGAGTGTCCGGCGGCGACACTGATCCGGGTGGTGACATCAAATTCCGCCGGGGGATAAAAGACGGCGATAAAGCGGCGGGTAATCAGGTCATAAACTTTCGCCTCGTCCGGATCGAGTTTACGCGCGGGCGATTCGGTGGGAATGATGGCAAAGTGATCACTGATCTTGGAATTGTCGAAAATCCGTTTGTTCGGGCGTATCCATTTGTTCTCGACCGCCTTGGCGGCCAGAGCTTTCCACGGGGCGTCAAGGTTGCCCAGGGTTCGAATGCAAACCTGGGGATAGTCTTCCGGCAGAGCGCGGGAGTCGGTTCGCGGGTAGGTGATCATTTTATGCCGTTCGTAGAGCGCCTGGGCAATCCGCAGGGTTTTGCCTGCGGGCAAGCCGAAGCGGCTGTTGGCCTCACGCTGCAGCGTCGTTAAATCGTAAAGCCGCGGAGAGGCCTGGGTGGTGCGCTTTTTCTCCTCGGAAACTTCGGCTTGCGGAGCTTCGTGGACTTCGGCAAGGATTTGCTCGGCCGCCTCGCGGTCCCAGATACGGTCCGCGCGGTTGTGCTCATCGTCGCCTTTTTTGAAATCCGGTTTTTGGTAAACCCCTTCGTATTGGCCGGAGGTGATACCGAACTGACCCACGATGCGAAAATACGTCCGGGGCTCAAATTCACGGATCTTCTTTTCCCGATCCATCAGCATGGTCAGGGTCGGGGTTTGCACCCGCCCGACGGTGGCGACTTGGCCGGCGCGGGAGCCGAAGATGCGTTTGGTGACCGCACGGGTTCCGTTGATCCCGACCAGCCAGTCCGATTCCGAACGGCAGCGGGCGGCGTCCGCGAGTGGTTCCATCTCTTCCCCGGGGCGCAGTTTTTGAAAGGCTGAGCGAATGGCGGCCTGAGTCATGGAGGAAAGCCAAAGCCGTTTCACCGGTTTCTTGTTTTTAGCCAGTTGACAGAGGTAGGTGAAAATCAGTTCCCCTTCGCGTCCGGCGTCACAGGCGTTGACTACTTCCCCGACTTCCTTGTTTTTCAGGTGCTTTTTGAGTTCCTGAAACTTGCTCTTGGTTCTTTCGATGGGTTTCAGACCAAAGGACTCGGGAATGATCGGAAGAGATTCCATCCGCCAGTAGCTCAGCTTCTTGTCGATGTCCTCCGGCATTTCCAGCTCGACCAAATGCCCCAGGGCCGCAGCCACGAGGTATTGGTCGTTTTCATAGTAGTCGCCTTTTTTGGGGACTTTCCCCAAGGCGGAGGCGAGGTCGCGGGCAACGCTCGGTTTCTCGGCAATAACAAGAGTCTTCATTCGCAGTGGCGGTGGGGAGAGTGGAGGGGAGAGAAGGGCAAACCTATAGTTTGCCCATTTCGCCGAGGATTTCGGTTAATTGGTCCAGAAGCGCGGAAATCGTTTCCTTGGTTTCGTCCCCCATATTGGAGATACGGAAGGTCTGGCCCTTGATTTTTCCATAGCCGCCGTCAATGACACATTGGTAGCGCTCCTTGAGCGTTTTGTTGAGCGCGGGCAAGTCGATGTCGCGGTCATTGCGAACGCAGCAAAGCGAACGGGAGCCGAATTCCTCGGGCGGGAGGAGTTGGAAACCGTGTTGGCGGACCCAACCGCGAACCAATTCGTTTAGCTCGTGGTGGCGGGCATAGCGGTTTTCCACGCCTTCGGCCTCGATGTCCCCGAGCTTGGAGCGCAGACCATTGATGAGGGGAATGACCGGAGTGCTGGGGGTCATGCCCTTTTCATGGTTTTTCTGGAATTCGTGAAAATCGAAGTAATAGCCCCGGTCGGGCAATTCCTTGGCCCGGTCCAGCGCCCGCTGGGAAACACTGATCAGGGAAAGGCCCGGCGGCAGAGCGAGGGCTTTCTGGGAGCCGGTCAGCATGACATCGATGCCGAGTTCGTCCTTCTTGATGGGCAGAACGGAGAAGGAGCTGACGGTATCGACCACCGAAATCACCTCCGGGAATTCGCGCACCACGGCCATGATTTCCTCAATCGGATTCATCGTGCCGGTCGAGGTTTCGTTGTGAATAAAGGTAATCACATCATACTCGCCGGTACTCAGTTCCTTGCGGATATCCTCCGGGTCCAGGGGTGTGCCCCAGTCGTATTTCAAGGCGCCGGCGTCTTTGGCGCAACGCTTGGAGACGTCATTCCATTTGTCGGAAAAGGCGCCGCTCATGCAGTTGAGTACCTTTTTGCGGCAGAGGTTCCGCAGGGCTCCTTCCATGACGCCCCAGGCGCTGGAGGTGCTGATATACACCGGATCTTTGGTGTAGAAAAGTTTCTGCAAGCCCGGTTGTACGGCATTGTAGAGTTCAACGAAGTCGGGGCTGCGGTGCCCGACTACGGGGGTGGTCATGGCGGCGTAGGTCTTGTCAGAGACGGCGACGGGGCCGGGAATGAATAATTTATAGCTCATAGTGGTTTGGTGTTTAGTTAAAAGAGGGTTCTGTCAGTAATGTCAACAGAGGGTTGTTTTTCAACCGGATTGGTTTGGTTTCGGCGGGGCGAGTTCGTCCAGCCACTCCCGGGGGTGAAGATAGTTTTTTTGCAGATTCTCCTCGGGAGAGCCCGGTTCGGCTTGCCAGTCGTATTCCCAGCGGGCCATGGGGGGTAGGGACATGAGGATCGATTCCGTCCTCCCCCCCGATTGTAAGCCGAATAAAGTCCCGCGGTCATAAACCAGATTGAATTCCACGTATCGTCCCCGGCGATAGAGCTGGAAATTTCTTTCCCGCCCCCGGTAGGGCGTGTTTTTCCGTTTTTGCAGAATCGGCAGATAGGCCGGCATGAAATGGTTGCCGACGTTTTCCCAAAAAGCCTGGGCAGTGGCGAAATCGGGTTGGTCCCAGTCGTCGAAAAACAAGCCACCAACGCCCCGGGTTTCGTTGCGGTGTTTGAGAAAAAAATAGCCATCGCACCACTTCTTCAACTTGGGATAGAGGCCCTCACCGAACGGCTGGCAAGCTTCCCGGGCGGTTCGGTGCCAGTGTATAACGTCTTCCGGGTAGGGGTAGTGGGGGGTCAGGTCGAAGCCTCCGCCAAACCACCACCGGGCCGACTGATCATTTTGGGCGGGCGCATAAAAAAACCGGAAATTCGCGTGACTGGTCGGCGCATGGGGGTTTTTCGGATGAACCACCAGGGAAACGCCCATCGCGTGGAAGGGGCGTCCCGCCAATTCAGGGCGTCGGGCCGTGGCGGAGGGGGGCAGGGAGTCGCCCCTGACGTGGGAAAAATTTACCCCGGCTTTTTCGAGATGCCCCCGCGAGGCCAAAACCCGCGTGCGTCCGCCCCCCCCACCGGGTTTTTCCCACTGGTCTTCCTCGAAATCCCCGTAATCGTCTTCTTCGCGCAGGGTGTCGCACCACTGATCCTGCAGGCGGAGGAGGTAAGGCTTTACTCGGTCATAGGGCTTGGGAAGATCCAAATTCATGAGGTCATGCGGAAAGGGTAGAGTTGACGGCGATACGCTGGGCCGTCAACTCCGTTCCATTCATTTGCTTCCGTGTAATCAGGTGGTTGCCGGGATCGCCTCCGGTGAGGTGGGCTCGTAACTGAGGTTGGGAGACAGCCATTTCTCAATAAAATCGAGCGACTCACCTTTGCGCTTGGCGTATTCCTCGACTTGGTCCTTGCCGATTTTGCCAACGTCAAAATAACGCGCCTTGGGATGCGAGAAGTATAACCCGGAAACGGAACCGCCGGGATACATGGCAAAGTTCTCGGTGAGCTTCATGCCGTTGCGTTTTTCCGCTTCGAGCCAGTCGAAGAGCTTTTGCTTTTCGGTGTGGTCCGGGCAGGCCGGATAGCCGGCGGCGGGGCGAATGCCTTGGTAACGCTCGCGGATGAGGTCCTCTTTTTCCAAGCCTTCGTTTTCCCCAAAGCCCCAGGCCTTGCGTATCTCATGGTGCAAATACTCGGCACAGGCCTCGGCAAAGCGGTCCCCGAGCACCTTGATCATGATGGAGGTGTAGTCGTCGTTTTTGTCCTCGTAGGTTTTGGCGATTTCGTCCACCTCGGGTCCCGAAGTGACGGCAAATCCACCGATGTAGTCGGCTTTTCCGGATTCCACCGGAGCGACAAAGTCCGCCAGCGCGTAATTCGGAGAGCCTTTTCGCCGCTGGCTTTGCTGGCG
This sequence comes from Opitutales bacterium, assembly GCA_022565335.1. Taxonomy (GTDB): domain Bacteria; phylum Verrucomicrobiota; class Verrucomicrobiia; order Opitutales; family T3Sed10-336; genus JAIUMY01. Next base: position 4,207 of record JAIUMY010000022.1, on the reverse strand, counting down.
TAGGGTGTAGTAGGTGGCGGCAACTTCCTTACGGGATTCATCAGTGTAGCAAATGATATCGTCGCCCTGGCTATTGGCCGGAAGAAATCCGGCGGCCAGCTTGAGGGTGAACCATTTTTCCGCGATAATTTTCTCCAGCAGGGCCGTGCCCTCTTTGAAAAGTTCACGGGCTTGTTCACCGACCACTTTGTCCTCAAGAATGCGGGGATAACGTCCGTGAAGTTCCCAGGCCTGGAAGAAGGGCGACCAGTCGAAGTAGTCGGCCACCGTCTGGAGATCGATGGTGAATTCCCGCACGCCCAGAAAAGACGGCTTGGGCGGGGTGTATTCCTCCCAGTTTTCCTGAAAACGGTTTTTCCGGGCCTCTTCAATGGAAAGTAGCTTCCGCTCTTCCATGCGCCCGTAGTGTTTGTCCCGGGCCGCTTGGTGGGCCTTTTCGAGTTCCTCCACATAAGCCGCCTTGGCGGTATCCGAATGAAGCTTGGAGACCACTCCGGTGACCCGGGAGGCGTCGAGAACATGCACCACCGGTTCCTTGTATTGGGTGGCAATTTTCACCGCGGTGTGGGCCGGGCTGGTGGTCGCTCCACCAATGAGGAGGGGGGTCTCAAACCCTTGGCGCTGCATCTCTGAAGCGACATGCGCCATTTCATCAAGGGAAGGAGTGATCAAGCCGCTTAAACCAATGAAATCGACCTTGTTTTCCTTGGCCGCTTTGAGGATCTTGTCGCAGGGGACCATCACGCCGAGGTCGATCACATCGTAGCCGTTACAGGAAAGAACCACCGAAACGATATTCTTGCCGATGTCGTGGACATCCCCTTTGACGGTGGCGATGAGAAACTTGGCCTTGGGCTTGGTGTTCGGGTTTTTCTTTTTCTCCTCTTCCATGTAGGGGAGGAGGTGAGCGACCGCTTTCTTCATCACCCGGGCCGATTTGACCACTTGGGGGAGAAACATCTTGCCCGCCCCAAAAAGATCGCCAACCACTTTCATGCCATCCATGAGGGGACCTTCAATGACTTCCAGCGGCTTGTCCATGTCCTGGCGGGCTTCCTCCACATCCTCGGTGATATGCGTGACAATGCCTTTGACCAAAGCATGGGTGATGCGTTCGTTATAGGTGCCGTTACGCCATTCCTGGGTTTGTACTTCCTTTTTGGCTCCCGCTTTAACCGTTTCGGCAAAGTCGATCAGGATCTCCGTCGCTTCGGGATGGCGGTTGAGGATGACATCCTCCACCTTGTCCCGAAGTTCGGTCGGGATATCGTCGTAATTGCCCAGCATCCCGGCGTTGACGATGGCCATGTCCAGGCCTTTTTGCACCGCATGGTACAGAAAAACCGCGTGCATGGCCTCGCGCACCGGGTTGTTTCCACGGAAGGAGAAGGAGATATTACTCAAGCCCCCGCTGACCAGACAACCCGGGCAGGCTTTTTTGATTTCCGGAATGGCCTCAATAAAGTCAACGGCATAGTTGTTATGCTCGTCCATGCCGGTGCCGACGGTTAGAATATTGGGGTCGAAGATGATGTCTTCCGGAGGAACCCCGGCTTCCCCGGTCAAAAGGTCGTAGGAGCGCTTGCAGATGCGGACCTTTTCATCCTTGGTCGCGGCCTGCCCTTTCTCATCGAAGGCCATTACCACCATCGCGGCGCCGTAGCGGCGAATTTCCCGGGCTTGCTTGAGGAAGGATTCCTCTCCCTCCTTCAGACTGATGGAGTTGACGATGGATTTGCCCTGCAGGCACTTGAGCCCCTCCAGCAAAATACCGAAGCGGGAACTGTCGATCATCACCGGCACTTTGGCGATATCGGGCTCGGAAGCGATGAGGTTGAGGAAGTGGCGCATCGATTCTTCCCCGTCGAGCAAGGCCTCGTCAAAGTTGATGTCAATAATGTTGGCGCCGTTTTCGACCTGCTGCCGGGCAATGTTCAGAGCGGTGTCAAAATCCCCCTTGATGACGAGCTTCTTAAACCTGGGGGAACCGGTGACATTGGTGCGTTCCCCGATATTCAAAAACCCGGTGGTTTCGGTAATGTTCAATGGCTCCAGACCGCTGTAGCGGGGGATGTGTTTGACCTCGGGGACTTTTCGTGGTGCGAGGCCTGCCATCGCTTCGGCGATGGCACCGATATGTTCCGGGGTGGAGCCACAGCACCCACCGACAATGTTGAGCCAGCCTTGCTTGGCGAAATCCGCCACCAGGGCAGCCATTTGTTCGGGGTTTTGATCGTATCCGCCAAAGGCATTGGGCAAGCCCGCATTGGGATAACAGCTGATGTAGCAATCCGCCAAACCGGAAAGTTCCTCAATGTACGGTCGCATTTCTTCGGCCCCCAGAGCGCAGTTAATGCCGATGGCAAAAGGTTGGTAGGGAGCGATGGAATTCCAGAAAGCCTCCACCGTCTGCCCGCTGAGCGTTCGGCCGGAAGCATCGGTAATGGTGACCGAGGCGATGACCGGCATGATTTCGCCACGCTCATCGAAGAGTTTGTCCAAGGCGTAAAGGGCCGCTTTCAAATTAAGGGTGTCGAACGTCGTTTCCGGCAGAAAGAGGTCGACGCCCGCCTCCGCCAGGGCCTTCGCCTGTTCATAGTAGGCGTCCACCAACTGGTCAAAAGTGATGGCGCGATAGGCCGGGTCATTGACATCCGGCGACATCGACGCAGTCCGGTTGGTGGGCCCCAGGGCTCCGGCAACGAAGACTTTTTCGCCGGGATTGTCCTTCATGAAACGCTCCGCAGCTTCCTTGGCCACTTTAACCGAGGCTTCATTCAGCCGACAGACCTCCTCTTCGAGATGATAGTCCGCTTGGGAGATACGGTTCGCACTGAACGTGTTTGTCTCAATGATGCGCGTTCCGGCCCGGATGAAATCAAGGTGGATGTCGCGGATGATTTCCGGACGGGTGAGAGAGAGCATCTCATTGTTGCCCTTGAAGTCACCTTTGTTTTCGGTGAAGAGGTCACCGCGGAAATCCTCCTCGGTTAAGGTATATCCCTGGATCATTGTTCCCATTGCCCCGTCCAACAGGACAATGCGCTCCGCGAGGAGCTTTTCCAATTCCGGGAAAGCACTGCTTTTCTTTTTAACTGCCATAATCGTAAAGTTGAATTATTCAGAAAACCATACCCATGTCAAAGCCATATCAAGATATCTGAATATCTTGATATGTTATTAGTATAGGCAAAAAAAAGACCGCTTCAAGAGAAGCGGTCTTTACTTGTTCAAGGGAATGAAATTCCCCCGGTCGGATTAGTAGCGATCCCGGCGACCACCGCCGCCACCGCCGCCGCCGCCGTTGCGGGGACGGAAACCTCCGCCGCCACCACCGCCGCCGCCGGGGCGTCGTTCAGTCCTTTCACGGGCCTGGTTAACCTTTAGGGGACGACCTTCAAAGTCGGCTCCATCCAATGCTTCGATGGCGTTATTCGCCTCATCCGCATCATCCATTGTTACGAAGGCAAATCCTTTGGATCGGCCAGTTTCAAAGTCGGAAATGATTTTCACATTTCCCACTGTCCCGTGTTGAGCGAAGGCATCGCGCAAGGCGTCTTCACTTGTTTTGAAGGGCAAATTGCCCACATAGATGTCCATTGTATACTTTTCTACATGCCTCGTTGTAGGAAACCTGCAAACCAGACACAACGAAGCGAAAAATCGGGATTGCCATGCACTCGGAACAAACTCCCGATTACCCGTCCAAGAATGATTGGTAATTATTGTCTGGCAAGGAAATTCGTTCACCGGTCAAATTAATTTCCGCGTTTTCCTCTCCCCCCTCCTGTCGGAGGGAGTTTACCTCCCGATTCCCGCTCCTTTGTCGGAGGGGCTTTACGCCCCGATTGGCTGTTGTAGCCGACAGGTCCCGCCATAGCCTTGGCGAAGGAGGAACTCGTAAGAGTTTGGACGGCTGTTTACGTAGCGAGCGGGTTTACCCCGCGATCCGGGAGACCGAGCGTCTCCGCGATCCGGGAGGGTTGGTTCACCCAACGATTCAAGCACCATGGCCCAACCCCCCAAGGAGGGGCTGCATCCTGCTGCCCACCCCAAGGAGGGGCTGCATCCTGCTGCCCACCCCAAGGAGGGGCTGCATCCTGCTGCCCACCCAACCACGGAATCGCAGATGGCAGCAGAATGCAGCCACTCCTTGTTTGTGCTCCGCGATCCGCTCTGGACTGCAATCCCGTAGCGAGCGGGTTTA
>JAIUMY010000021.1 GCA_022565335.1 Opitutales bacterium | reverse complement strand
TGGCTGGAGAGCCAATGACCGATTTGGGGTATATCGTGGATGCGATTGATAAGGATACGGGCAGCGATGTCTTGCGGTTTTACCGGATGCTGGTGCTGGGACAGGGGCGAATGCCACGGGAAGGCAATGGGCATCTGGATGACCAAGAGGCGCAAGAAGAAATAACTCGTTTGCTCAGTGAACAGGCCGAAAGTGATGGTTACCGGCGAGGCCGGGCAAAGGTCTTCGCTTCTATTACCAGAGCCCAAATCGTTGGTTCCGAGTCCTTTGTTGGCGGACTTTTAAAGAAGGCCAGGCAATGTCTTTCGCGAAAAGTTCGACGTCCCAGTCTGACTTTTGAAACACCATTATCCGATTTGTTTACTCCGAATTCCTTCCGTTTCAACAAACCCACTTCGCCAGAACAAAAATGAGGAAGAATATGCAAGAGCCAAGATATAGAATTATACTAAGTTCTAAGAACTTAAATATTGACGCTGGGGTAGTTTTGGTAGGGGGTTAGGAGGCGGTTAGCTGGTGGCTCTTTTGGTAGTTGGCGGACAGCTTTTGGAAAAGGCGGTTAGGTTGTTGGTTGGGGAAACTTCTGAGAATAGAACCTTGATTATCGAGTATCTGTTGGACTGGCACCAGTCCTTGGACGCAGTTGGTTACGAAGAGGCTGTCGAGGTCTTTTTGTAGAAGGTGTTCGAGGGGCCATTGCCCTTCGGCATAGGGAATTTTGTTGGTTTGGCAGAAATTCCGTACCCATGCTCTGGTTAGGCCGGGGAGGCATCCGGTGGAGAGGGATGGGGTCTCGAGTTTTTCCGAACGGGTCCAAAAGAGATTGCTCACCGTTCCTTCGGCAAGATTGCCCTGATGGTCGAGCATCAGACCCTCCAGTGGATTTTCGTTTGCTTGATTGGCTAATTCCCGATGCGCCAACCAAGTATTGAGGTAAGAACCGTTTTTTGAGCGGTGGATTTCCTCTGATGAGTTGCGGCGGTGGGAAAGAACAACAAGTGAAACTGCCGATTTTGTCCGGGGAAGGGGACGGACGTCGAGAATCTCCCGGGGATTGGGGAAGTTCGCCTTTCCCGGGAGTCCGGGTCCGACTTCGCCGGGGGAGAGCCGATATCGTCCAACGGCACCTTCGGAGAGATCGTTTTTTCGCAGAAGCTCGATTAGGGTTTTTCTTCGTTCACGATCTTCTCTGAATAGAAGGAATGTTTTTGGAATGGGAAAATTCCAAGCTGTGGCGGCTGAAATTAACCGTTTTTGGTGGTCAAGCCAGAAAGGAATACGACCTTCCCCATCAATGGGGAAGGTCGTGAAAAGAGAGGTTCCGAAGAGAAAGCCCTGGTCCCAGGGAGAAATTCGCACCTCGGGGAGGCGGCAAATTTCTCCATCCACAAATAAATAGGGTGGGGAAGAGGTCTTCAGAGCGGGTTAGATTTTCTTTTTCCGGCGGAGGAATTTTTGGCGCAAGTTGGCGAACAGATAGTCACGGTTCATTTTGCCAATGAAGTCTTCAGAGATCAGCTTTGGGCAAGCGGCGGAACATTCGTATTGATTGGTGCAGTTGCCGAAGCCAGCTTCGTCCATGGTGGCCACCATTTTGAGCACGCGGGTGTCTTTCTCGGCCTGACCTTGGGGCAGCATATTGAGTTGGCTCGATTTGGCGGCCACAAAAAGCATGGCGGAGGCGTTTTTGCATGCTGCGACGCAGGCTCCACAGCCAATGCAGGCGGCCGCGTCCATGGCCAGGTCCGCCGTTTCCTTGGGAATGGGAATGGCATTGGCATCCGGCGCACTTCCGGTTCGTACGGTAACAAACCCTCCGGCTTGGATGATTTTGTCAAAGGCGGTGCGGTCCACTACCAAATCCCGAATAACGGGGAAGGGTTTGGCGCGGAAAGGCTCGATGGTGATGGTATCCCCGTCCTTGAAACTGCGCATGTATACCTGGCAACTGGCTACGCCTTCGCCGGGGCCGTGGGGTTGCCCGTTAATGGTTAAGGAACAAGTGCCGCAGATGCCTTCCCGACAATCGTGGTCGAAAGCCACGGGCATTTTGCTCTCGGCCTCAAGTTCGTTATTGACCACATCCAACATTTCCAAAAAGGACATGTTCGGATTGAGGTTTCGTGCTTCCAGTGTTTCGAAATGCCCCTCTTCGTTGGCATTTTTTTGTCTCCAAACTTTAAGTGTAACGTTCATTTGTAATTCCTCGTCGCCATCTTGGTTTCCTTGTAGTTCAACTCCTCCTTGTGCATAACAGGAGTTTCGTCGGCACCCTTGAATTCCCAGGCGGCGACATATGCGAAGTCTTGGTCGTTGCGGAGGGCCTCCGCATCTTCGGTTTGGTGTTCCTCGCGGAAATGGCACCCGCAGGACTCATCGCGCTCCAGCGCGTCGCGGCACATCAGCTCTCCGAGTTCCATATAATCGGCAACGCGCCCGGCTTTTTCGAGGGCCTGATTGTATTCTTCGTTGTCGCCGGGGATATTGACATCCTGCCAAAATTGCTCCCGCAGTTTTTGGATTTTTCCGATGCCTTCTTCCAAGCCTTCCTTGGTGCGAGCCATACCGCAATGATCCCACATAATTTTTCCGAGTTCGCGATGGAAATAGCTTACCGGATGTCGGCCGTGGGTATTCAGGAGTTTGTTTGTGATATTGCGGACGTTTTCCTCTGCGTCTTTGAACGCGGGGTGGCCATCGGTAGGATGTTTCTCCCGGCACTCGGATAGGTAATTTCCGATGGTGTAGGGGATGACGAAGAAGCCATCGGCCAGACCTTGCATCAAGGCGCTGGCACCCAATCGGTTAGCTCCGTGGTCAGAGAAATTAGCTTCTCCCAGAACAAAAAGGCCAGGAATGTTGCTCATCAGGTTGTAGTCGACCCAGAGGCCTCCCATGGTGTAATGAACTGCTGGGAAAATGCGCATAGGGGATTGATAGGCGCTTTCTCCAGTGATTTCGTGGTAGATGTCGAACAGATTGCCGTAACGTTCGCGAATGGTATCTTCGCCCAAACGTTTGATGGCATCGCTGAAATCCAGGTAAACGCCAAGACCGGTGGGGCCGACCCCGCGTCCCTCGTCGCAGACCTGTTTGGCGGCGCGGGAGGAAATGTCCCGAGGGGCCAAATTGCCAAAACTTGGGTATTTGCGCTCCAGGTAGTAATCCCTTTCATCTTCAGGAATGTCCTGTGGGGCACGTTTGTCGCCAACTTTTTTGGGCACCCAAATGCGTCCGTCATTGCGCAACGACTCGGACATGAGGGTTAGCTTCGACTGATAATCCCCGGAGACTGGGATGCAGGTTGGATGGATTTGCGTGAAGCAGGGGTTGGCAAAAAGAGCACCTTTCTTATGGGCTCGCCAAATCGCGGTGGCGTTTGAATTGCGGGCATAGGTGGACAGGTTATAAACATTTCCGTATCCTCCGGTTGCCAGAACGACTGCGTCGGCCGCGTGGGAGGTTACTTTTCCGGTTTCTTTATTGCGGGTGATAATGCCCTTGGCATGACCGTCCACCAGGACCAGGTCCAACATTTCCTCGTGTGGATGCATATCCACCGTGCCGAGACCAATCTGCCTGCTGAGGGCTGAGTAGGCACCGAGTAGAAGTTGTTGTCCGGTTTGTCCCCGGGCATAGAAGGTGCGGGAAACCTGGGCACCGCCGAAGGAACGGTTGGCCAGTAAACCGCCATATTCGCGGGCAAAAGGCACCCCTAAGGCCGCACAGTGGTCGATGATTTTGACACTGACCTCGGCTAATCGGTAAACATTGGCCTCCCGGGCGCGAAAGTCTCCGCCTTTAATGGTGTCATGATAAAGACGTTGGATACTATCCCCGTCGTTCTGATAATTCTTGGCGGCGTTGATGCCTCCTTGGGCGGCGATACTGTGTGCGCGTCGGGGGCTATCATGATAAGTGAAGCATTTAACGTTGTAGCCCATCTCGCCAAAGGTGGCGGCGGCGCCGGATCCGGCAAGACCGGAACCGACTACAATGATTTCGTATTTCCTTTTATTGGAGGGGTTGACCAACTTGATGTTGGCTTGGTGTCTTTGCCACTTTTCAGCTAGTGGTCCCTCGGGTTCGTTTGCTTGGAGTTTCATATTCGTCAGGTCAGAAAAGGGTTAATCGGTTTGTTCGGGGGAATCATCTTCGGGGAGGGTCATGACTTCAGCCGAATCGTCGATGCTTTTGATGTTTTCATTGTCGACGACTCCCGCCATTACGCTCAGGGGAATGGCGGCGTTGAAAAGAAAATACGCCACGGCAAAAGTAATCGTGGTTTTTTCGATGACTCCGCCCCAGTGCTTGTTTCGGAGACCCAAGGTTTGAAACATGCTGCCAAAACCGTGGCGAAGGTGGAAAGCCAGCAGCCCTACGGCGAAAATGTAAAAGAGCGAGATGAGAGGTTTTTGAAATCCCATCACCATCATGGCATGCACATCGAGAACTTCCGTTCCGGCATAGGCCCCTTCCTGTAGAGTATAGCGCAAGTTTTCGTATTCTGGGTGAGTAACCCGGAGGGTGAAGTGGGCCAGGTGGAAAATGATAAAGGCCAGAACGATAATGCCGCTGAACTTCATTGTACGGGAGGCGTAGCTGGCACGATGAGTATGTTCGCCCTCGTAGCCTTGGGGGCGGGCCCTGCGGTTTTCGATAACCAACAAAACGGCCATCCAAATGTGCAGAACCACAGTCAGCAAGAGGAATGCCCGGACAAGCCAAAGTAAGGGCCCCATGGAATGTAATAGGTGGGCGTATTGGTTGATTACTTCGGGATCTGCGAAAATTTGCAGGTTACCGACCAAGTGGCCGATGACGAAGAGGACCAAAATGAGGCCGGTCAGTCCCATAATGAACTTTTTCCCCAGGGAGGAAAAAAAGAAGCTTTTTGAGGTGGGCATAATTCGTTTTCTTGTAATCTTGTTCCAGGTTGCGGCAGTTCGATTGCCGGTAAAGGTTCTAACTTGCCTTAAACGAGGGGGGAAATAAAGGCAAAAGTTGCAGTTATTAGAGCACCTTTTGTTCTTCATTTCCTCTGGTTGGCGCAGGCAATGGTTTTGACAAGTTTCGCGCCTGAGTAAATATTGTTCTCCCTCTTTTATCAAAAATGCCTTCCGCCTACATCGAAACAACGATTCCGAGCTACTACACGTCACGAAAAACCCGTGACATCGTTCAAATTGCTCGAAAATCGGCAACCAAGCGGTGGTGGGATAATGGGTGTTCAGGATTTGACCTTTTTACATCACAGGAGGTTCTTGATGAGGCCAGTAAGGGTGATTCCGAGGCTGCATCGAAACGATGAGACATGCTTGTGGAGACTCCCGTCCTGGAGGTGACTCCGGAGGTCGAACGGTTAGCGAGGAGATTGATCGAAGCTGGTCTAGTTCCTATTAGCGTGGCTTCTGATGCGGTGCATATCGCTACAGCAATCGTTCATCGAGTCGATTTCCTGGGAACTTGGAATTTTAAGCACATTGTGAACCTTCATATTCGCCAGAGACTCCGACACGAAGTGTCTTTACTCGGATACGTTTTGCCTGTACTATGTACACCAAAAGAACTTTTACAAGATGAAGACCATTGACTCTCCAGAGAATATTGCAGACTCGGTAATTTCCGAGGTTCGAGCCATCAAGCGTCAGATTGTCGCTGAACATGGGGGTGATCTACATTCATTATTCGCCTCGATCAGAAAGAGACAGGCTTGCAATCCACGCTTAGTCAAATCAACCCAGGAGAACAAGACGGTTCAGGAAACCGGTACCGTGCCCCGAGGTGACCGATAATCCCCTATGACTCCATCCCCTGTCGTGTTAGCAAACCCCGGCTTACTGTACCGGCTCCTGACCTCGTCGATGATATGAAATTCCGGGCGCTTCTGTTTTTGATTTTCGGTGGTTTTGGGACTGGTCTTCATAGTGGTGGGTTTTATCCAATTGAACAGCCCAACACCTGGCGCTTTGATGAACCTACTGCGGCCTATAAAACGGCCGCGGCGAAGGAGGAAATCGGAACCTTCCAGCCTGGAATCGAAGTGCAGGTAAAAGAGGCGCTTCCCTCGGATAAGGTTTGGCGCGTTCATTTCCTGCGGCCCGGACAGGAGCCTCTGGAAGCATTTATCCGAATGCCCTCTTTACAAAGCATTGATGCCCGGGCGGTGTCAGACTCGAAAAAGGTGTTTGCTGATTTTCCCCTTTTGGAAACGTTCATGGAAATGGATTATCGCCTGTTTCACGGGGATATTCGTGAGTTGGCGGGCGCACTGGCGGATCGTGGGAAGTGGGGTGTCACGGCGGGCAGTCGGGACGCTCCCACGGAACTGACTTTGCGGGCGAGCGGCATCACCCCGGTGTTTGGGCATCGGCCGGTACAGATTCAATTGCACCAATCGCTGCGGGAGGGGAATCGGGTAGTCATCGACATTTGGAACAAAGGTTTTGCGTACCAACGCCCTGATTTTCGGGAGAATTCGGTGCGCTCCCATATCCGACGCGGCTTAAATGATTTTCTGGAGATATGGGCCCGTCACGGAGCCTCGTCTCAGCGAATCCGGGGTGGGGAGCTTACGATGATTCGGGACGGCGGAGAGGTTTTTTCGTTTCCGAACTTCATCAACGTGACCTTTCGCCACGAAAGCGGGGAATACATGATCCTGGAGATTACCAGCGCGTTGGCTCTTAGTGATGTTCAAGGTCCGCCCGGCGATGCTGCTGAATTGCGGGATTTTCTGCAAAAGCAGGTAGTGACTTCTGATGAAGGGCACCGTTATATCGAGAATATTCCCATGATCAACCAAGGTTCGCGTGGGTATTGTGTGGTGGCGACCATGGGACGGGTATTGAATTTCTACGGCTTTGAGGTGGAGATCAACAGTTTGGCTAATCTTGCCGGCACTTTGCCCGAGACTTCCTTTGGACAAGGCGGGACATTTCTCAACGACGCCTTGCGGGCGATGCGCCAATGCAGCCATAACAGCCCCTTTCGTTTAGCCGATATTTCCGCCCAAACCCGACGTGCGGAACGCAATGTGCGGGAGGCGGTGGAGGCGGGAACGCCGATTCTATGGCTGATCCCGGGCCATATGAATCTGATCATTGGCTATCATCCGGAGGGGGAGGGGATCGTTTATTCTGATTCATGGGGACCGGGGCACGAGTTTAAGACCATGTCCTGGGAGGAATTCCACCAGCAGAACCGGGGGATGTATCTGTTGCGTCCCTGATTTTAACTTTTTCTTTTTCCTCTTGACGCCATCATTGGCAAATGCCAAATTCTTCCTTTTTCTCAAATTTCCAACCTACATTTATGTCAATCGAAGTAAAACTGCGTAAAGGCGAGCCCATGGAACGGGCTCTTCGCCGCCTTAAGAAAAAACTTGATCGCGAGGGCATCATCCGCGACGTGCGCGCCAAGCGCTATTTTGAGAAGCCTTCGGAGGTTCGCCGCCGGAAGAAAAAGGTGGCCAATTTCAATAACATGCTTCGCAACCGCTACTTGAACTCATAAGTTTGTGCGGGTGACGAAATCCTACCAATAAACTTTCCCAAACCTCCCTGTCATCTTTTTGGCCGGGAGGTTTGCTTTTTTTACTCCTCGGCCCATAAAGTTTTTTCAATGCATGAGTAACCGTGTCGCCATCTCCTCCTGTTGGTCCTCGGCCCGTCATAAAGACGGGTATGAGATGGTCCGTGAACTCGCGGAGATGGGGTTTTCGCAGCTTGAGCTAAGTCATGGGATTCGCATGTCTCTGGTGCCCGGAATTCTCAAAGCGGTGGAGGAGGGAATGATTGAAGTGTGTTCGGTGCATAATTTTTGCCCTTTGCCACCGGGGATTCATTACCCTGCCCCGAATTTATACCAACCGTCCTCCGGCGACCGGCGCGAGCAAGAGCAGTGGCTGCGTTATACGCGGCAAACGATGGAATTCGCCAAACGGCTGGGAGCGCGCAAAATTGTTCTTCATTTGGGAAGTATCTCGTTTTTCTGGCGCTCACCAGCTAGTAAATTGCGTCGGTTTGTCCGTTCGAAGGGGGATGACTTTGATAAATCAGAGGAGGCTTACCAGCAACTTCGGGAAAAGATTCAGCGAAAGCTGCGATGGAAATTGCAGGGTTCCTGGGAGCGTACGTTGCAGGCGTTGGAGACGATTTTGCCGGAGGCCGAAAAAGAAGAATTATTCTTTTGCTGTGAAAACCGGGAAAATTTCGAAGAACTCCCTTTGGATAACCAATTTCAGGATTTGTTTACTCATTTTTCCGGGCAGAAAAATCTTATGGCCTGGCACGACACCGGCCATGCCCGGATCAAAGAAAAATACGGGTTATTGGAACATGAGGCACATCTGAAGCTGGTGCGGCCTCGTTTGGGTGGGTTTCATCTGCACGATGTTTCGGCGAAGGGGAGGGATCATCAAACGGTGGGGTCGGGGGAAATTGATTTCGCTATGCTGGCCCGCTACTTTCAGCCTGACGATGCGCTTGTGCTAGAGCTGAATCCGACGCTCTCCGGGGAGGAAGTTTTAACGAGCAAGAGGGAGATTGAGTCTCTCCTGGACTGATTTCTGAGGTTTTCGTCCTTCTTCATTCGTTTTTCGGGAGTCCCCGTTAAGATGGAATCTTTTCTTCATCGCTTGGGTCGGGGTAATAAAATGGCCTTTACGCGGAAATTATTCGGGGGTTGAGAATTTTTTTCTTCAAACAAACGGCGGATAGGGACATTGTATTTTTGTGCTGCGTGTGTTTCCCCATCTGAACTTCTCTTCCCTGGTCGAAGCTGTTGTTTCCTGGACCGAGCCGGGAGAGATTCTGGAAAGGAAACAGGTCATTATTCCCAACGCCTCTTTCGGCGCGGCTTTGGAACGGACCTTATCCGCCCGCCAAGGGGTTTTCATGGGCTGGGACTTTTTGGTGCCTACGCAGTTTGCCCTCCGCCTGATCTCGCAGAGCCCAAGCGGTGAGGGTGGGTGGTCGGAAGAGCGTATGGTATGGTCTATTCTCGATCTTCTCGATCATTTGGCGGACTATGGCGAGGAGGTTCCCGAAAGGCCCTTGGACGCGTTCTCTCTAGCCCGGGCGCTGGCCCGGCAATTCGCCCTGTATAATCACTTCCGGCCAGAGTTCTTGTCCATATGGAAGGAGGACGGAACCGTTTTGCCTGCTTCCGGGACAAGCATGGCACGATCTCAGGAGGCCTGGCAAAAAGCTATTTGGCGGCAGTTGCGGGAGCGTATCGACACCGATTCTCCCGCAGAAGCCTTGGTGAAGTGGCGCAAAGATCCGGCTGCCGGACAAACCCTGGCCCGTCATTTTCCCCGACTCCTGGTTTTGGGAAGTGGAGCTTTGGACCCTTTGGTGGCGGAATATTTAAAGGTCCTCGCCTCGGGGGGAAGTGAAATTGAGGTACACATTATTCTACCATCGCTGGGTTATTTGGCGGACCTTCATCAGCAGGCGGCGTTACCGCCAACCGATGCCGATCCGGAGGAGATGGAACTTCCCCCGGCTCACCCACTGCTGCTCTCTTTGGGAAAACAGTCCGTCGGGACCTTTGCGCTCCTGGGATCGCTTGACGAGCAGTACACCGATTGGCCTGAGGATGTGCCTACAGAGCCGGCAAGGGAGACTTTGTTGCATTGCCTGCAAGAAAGTATCCGGACCCTGCAAGGGCCGATTCCGGGGAAAGGCGAGCCTTCCGGCGACGGGAGTTTGCAAATTCACGCGTGCTACGGGCCGAGGCGGGAAATTGAAACGGTGGGCGAGGAAATCCTGAGGGCTTTCCGGGATTTTCCGGGGTTGCAACCGGGAGAGATCCATTTGGTCTGTCCTGATCCGGAGATTTATCGCCCGCTGGTGGCCTCGGTTCTGGGCCAAGGAGATTTGCAGCTTCCCATTCAATCCATGGATGTCCCTCCCGGGGAGGGAGACCCGGCGTTGGAAACGTTGCTGGGATGCCTTCGCATAGTGGTTGGGGGGCAGTACCGGGCCAGCGAATGGCTGGGACTGCTGGAAGGAAAAGGGGTGCAGAGATACCTGGGGATGGAGGACTCGGAAGAAGCTTTGGAGAAACTCCGAACGGTTTTGGAGAATGCCGGACTGACCCGTGGTTTGAGGCCCTCCGAGGGTATGTTTGGAACCTTGGCGCAGGTGCGCGAGAGGGTGGTGGCCGGGCGTTGGTTGGATCATTCTTCCCATGCGACCTATCCTGACGGGTCTTTTGTTTTGCCCGTAGGCGATCAATTGCCAGGGGATACGGCGGTGGAACGGGCTTTACTTGGGTGGTTGCATAATTTGGAAACGACATTTGGGGAATGGCAGCAAAACCCCCTGGTGGTGGCGGCGGAGTGGGCGGAGCGGTTGTTGCAGTTGGCCCGGAAAACCCTGAGCCCAGAAGACCGGGAAGGGGAGGGATTGGGGGAAACTTTAGGGTTTCTAAAGTCCCTCAAAAGTACTTATCCGGTGGATGCGGCGACCATTGCCGAATGGCTGGAAGGACAGGCTCAAGGCTTTGTCCGGCATCGGAAAATGTCAGGAAACATACTGATGGGGCGTTTTTCCCAGTTGCAGAACCTTCCTTGCCGGGTGTTGATTTTGCTGGGGATGGACGACCGGTTTCCGTCCGGTGATCAAACCCCGTCCTGGGACCTAACCACGGCGGTTCCCCGGTTGTGGGACCGGCGGAGAACTCTGATGGAGCGGCAGGCCTTTCTGGATGCTCTGCTTACCCCTGTCGACCGCTTGATCCTGACCGCGCCGGTATTGAATCCACGCAACCGTAAAAAAGAGCCGTTTTCCACCTGCGTGGACGAAGTTTTGCGTTTTATCAAGGAGGCTGGGGTTTCCGCCGAGGCCTTGGTATGCGAGCATCGCTTACACCCTTTCACCCCAACCTATTTCAAAGCACCAGCAGGCCCCTTGCCCACCTCCTTTTCTGCTTCGGCGAAGAAGATTACCGAAGCCCTAAAGAGGTGTCCGCCTGAGGCGGAGGAACCTTTCAGTGCTTCCCCTCCTTTAGATACCGAATTGGTATCCAAAGGAGCTGGAGAGGTCTTGTCGGCGGGCGATCTGGCGACCTTTTGGCGACGTCCGGCGGAGTCTTTTGTGAAGCGATTTGGTTGGGCCAGTCCGGGCGAGGAGAGGCGGGATGAGGATCTGGATTTTTTTCCTTTGGAAATAAGGGGTTTGGAGGGGTATCAGTTGCGTCGTTTTCTTTTTGCCGGGTGGCAGGTGGAAGGGGCCAGCGAAGCCTGGTTGGAAGCCCGTTTACGGGCTGACCGGCTTTTGCCTCCGGGGGAGTTGGCGGGTAGTTCATGGCGGCGGATTTCCCGGCGGATGCAACTGCTGGCGGAGATTCTGCGGGCTCAGGCGGGCGAGAAGAAAACGCTTTCGGTTGCTTTGGAGCAGGTAGGGGTTGGCTTGTCCGGACAGGTGGTTTTGTCCCGGGATGGGAGTTCCCTGTTGACGGTGGAACCCCGAATTATGAAAAGGGCGACCCATTATTGGCCTTGTTGGCTCTCTTCTCTTTTGCTGGCGGCCTCGGGCGAACCCAAACCGTTGCGCCTTTACGATGAGCAAAGCATGGACGCGGCCAGAGAATTTCCCGCTCCGGAAATTGGGGAGGCGACCGATCTCCTGAAAATCCTGGTTGAAGGGTATCGACTGGGCCAAGAGACCCCTCTTCCTTATGCGCCGGAAACCTCCGGAGCCCTGGCCACGGATTTGTTGGGCAAAAAGTCTGACTCGTCAAAGGTTTTGGGGAAAATGAAAAAAGCCTGGGAGGATGAATACACGGGGCGGGGCGAAGGGGTGCATCCGGCGGCCAAATTAGCGTGGCGCGGAAGGGACCCTTTTGCGGAGCCGGAAGCCTGGTATGATTGGGGAAATAAGGTGGCGGTACCTCTTCAGAAATGGATCAACAGTGCGGAGGAGGTGAGATTGTGACAACCACCTTCGCGCCATCGGACAGCATTCTTCCGCCCGGGCTTTCGGTAATCGAAGCCAGTGCAGGAACGGGAAAGACGTATTCGCTCAGTCATTTGGTTCCTCGCTTGTTGCTTGAGGGCTCAGCTTCCCGTTTGGGGGAGATTTTGCTGGTAACTTTCACCAACGATGCGGCGGCCGAGTTGGCGGACCGGATTCGGCGCGTTTTCGAGCAGTTGGCGGCGGATCCGGAGCCCGGAGAGGAGGGCGCTCCTGCCGCTCTAAGGGAAAATTTCCTGGGGCCCGAAAGGCCAGAGGGGCAACGCATTTTGGAAAAGGCCTTGCGGGAGATGGATCAGCTTTCGGTATCCACGATTCATTCATTTTGCCAGCGGGTTCTGCAATTGGAAGGCCCGCTTTGCGGGTGGCCGGTTAGTCCCGAATTGATGCCCGATTCAGCGGAAGCCTTGCAGGAAATTCTGTATCGTGAGTGGGTTGATAGACTGGCCGGAGACTCACTTTTGGCGGCGGTAGCGGAATGCGCGGGGTGGTCGCTCGGAGAGGATGCCCAGTTCTTTCAGAATTTTGTGGAGAAAGATCACTTGAAGGCGGAGCCGCCGGCGGAAAGACTGAGCGATTCCCTGGCCCATTTGTCCGGTCTTTTGCAAAAAGTGAACGCTGGCGGAGCGGCCGCTTTACTTTCGCTGGTGGAGCCTTTTGAGGCCTACCGCCCTACCAAGAGCCGTCCTCCGGAGGAGGAATGGTTGGAACTGAAGAAAACGCTGAAGGCGGGGTCATCCTCGCCGGTGGAACAATTACGCACGGCCATGGCTTTGGCGGGGGCGCCGGGTTGGGTAAACCGTCAATCCAAAGCGGGCCGGGAACGATCCGAGCAGTTGGAGAAGGATCCATTTTGCCAGCTTTGCCGGGAGATCGAAGAGTTTTTGCCGCAGGTGCGTTGGAGCTATCGCAATCATTTGCTCGGGGAGGGGCAAGAGGCCTTTTATGCCTATTTGCGGGAGCATCGGCTGGTGACTTATGAGGGGTTGGTTTCGACGGTTCGCGATACTCTCTTGGGGCCCCGGGGGGAGGTTTTGCGGGCGCGGTTGCGCGATCGTTACAAGGTCGCCCTGATTGATGAGAGTCAGGATACCGATCCGCGGCAATTTGCGATTTTTTCCAAAATCTTTCTGGAAGATGAGGGGGGTAATGATGCCACGCATCGTCTGGTTTTAATCGGCGATCCCAAGCAGGCGATCTATGCCTTTCGCGGGGCTGATGTGAATACCTATTTGGCCGCGGTTAGGAAGGCGCAAAAAGTGTTTTCACTAACCACAACCTACCGGGCCCCGGAGGACTTGGTCAACTGCACCAATACGCTCTTTCGTCGGCAAAATTCCTTTGTAAAAGAGGGACTTGCCTTTCATGAGGGGAATTCCGGACGGTCCGGAGATTTCTATCTGGACGATCCTCGTCAGGCGGGCCAAGCGGTGCGCATGGAGGCGTGGGTGGTACCCGATGAAGAAGCAGAAGCCTATCGTACCCGTGATCTGGCGAATACTACAATTTCCCGGGAAGTTGCCGGAGAGATCCACCGATTGCTTCATGCTCCGGCGACCTTGGTCGACGAGGGGAAGGGAGATCGACGAGCGGTTAAGCCGGGGGATTTTGCGGTTTTGGTTTCCTCTCATCGCGAGGGCAAAGCCATCGCCACGGCGTTGCAGGCGTGCGGAGTTCCTTGTCTGCGGGCCCGGTTGGGAGATATTTTGGGTTCGGACGAAGCCGAGGAGGCGGTCACGCTTCTCCGGGCATTGTTGCATCCGCGCCAGCAAGAGGCCCGGGTGGCGGCCTTGGCCACCAAGGCGATCGGGTTCACGGCAAGGGATCTTGAGCGCATGAAAGAAAATTCCGGGGAGGAAACGCAATGGTTGGATCGATTTTTGACCTCCTCAATTCTTTGGGATGAAAAAGGGGTGGCGGCGGCTTTACAGAACATTTGTTTGGAGGCCAAGGTTTACGAGCGATTAGGGCGTCTAGCCGAGGGCGAACGGGCGCTGGTCAATTGGCGGCAGCTCCTTGATCTTTTGCAGGCGGCGGCGACCCATCACCAAAAGCCCGAAAGTTTGCTTCGCTGGATTATTACGGAGAGGCAGGCGGTTGTTGAAGGGCGCACCAGGGAGGAGCGGGAGATTCTTCTCGAAACCGATGAGGAAGCGGTACAAATCGTCACCATGCATTCGGCCAAGGGGCTGGAGTATCCCTTTGTCTTTTGTCCCTTTCTCTGGCCCTCGGCAGTCCCTTTGGGAAAAGGTTTACATTGTTTGCGGAATGACCGGGATGAGCAATTTCTCGTAGACCTGTCATTGTCGCAAAACCCCGCATTTCACGAACAACTGATCAAGGAGAGCATCGAAGACCGGCTCCGTTTGCTTTACGTGGCGGTGACCAGAGCACAGGCCAAAGTTTGGTTTTATGCGGGCCATATTCAGAACCGGGGCAAAAGCGGTCAACCCTCCGCGCTGGATTGGTTGTTGCGCGATGAGCCCGGGGTATCCTTTGAGGAATGGTGGGCGCAGGGCCTTTTGGCCAATCCCGGGCAGAGGCATCAAAAGGTTTTGGCGGAATTGATTGCGGAAAATGGCGTTTCGGAGAGTTTTCTCGTATCGACACCTCCCCGAAATGGCGAAACCGCCGAATTCCCAGGCTCCACTGGAGTTCTCCCCGGAGAAGACCTTGAGCTGGAGAATCTGCCCTCGCCGAAGATTCCGCTGCCCTGGGGGTTGACCTCCTTCTCTTCCCTGACCAAAGAGAAATCACCGCATGGTTTAACCAGCCCGGACCCGATAGAGGAGGGAGTTTTTGCCGAAAATGGGCAAAACCCATTTCTCCTGGCCCCTGGCGGAACGAGAGTCGGGTCGGCAGTGCATGATTGGTTGGAAAGGTGGGATTTTGCTTCTCCGCCTGATCGCCACGAGTTGCACCAACATTTGCAAAACTATCCTTTGGTGGGCCGCTCCCCCGAGGATGAGGAAGCCTTTCCCGCGCAGGTTGGGGGGATGCTTTCGCAATTGTGTCAGGCCCGTTTAAGTCCCTGGGATTGTTCGATTGCCGAGGCGTGTCCGCGGGCCGAGCTTTCGGAGTGGGACTTTCAGCTTCCCTTGCGCAAGGCCCTTCGTCCGGAAGCCCTGGCCGAATTGGCGCGGGGTCATGGCGAGGCTGACTACGCCCCGTATCTTGAAACGCTTCCCTTGCCGGACCTCACGGGGTTCTTGAACGGCTTTATCGACCGGATTGCCGTTTGGGAAGGAAGCTATGGGGTCATTGATTGGAAAACCAATCACCTGGGCCCCCGTCGAGGTTTTTATCAAGGAGAGTCTCTCCGGCAATCGGTAATGGAAAGTCATTATCTTCTGCAATCGTGGCTTTATTTAATCGCCTTGCGCCGTTATCTGGGTTCAAGCAAACCAATAACCGGGGCTTGGGTAATTTACCTAAGGGGAATTTCTCCGGGAACCGATGAAGGGGTGCTATCGGTTCTGCCCAAGGCCAGTCTGCTGGACGAGTTGGAGGCTTATTTTTAAGTTTTAAGGATTGGGAGGTGGGTTCAGGTGGCAATGAGGCGGGGGAGGCCGGTATGGCGTTGGTGGGAGCTGGCGTTACGGATGGCCATGGCGTAGGCCCGGGGGTCACCGACGAAAATGGCTTTGCTTTTCGCCCTGGTGAGAGCGGTGTAAATGAGATTCCGCTGAAGCATCATGTAGTGCTGGCGCAGAATGGGAATCACGACGATGGGGTATTCGCTGCCTTGGGATTTATGGATGCTTATGGCGTAGGCCAAAGATAATTCGGAAAGCTCGTCTTTTTCATACTGGTGTTCCTGTCCTTCAAAGGAGGCCACCAGGGTGCGCGCCGAAGGGTCGATCGAAACCACCGTTCCCATGTCCCCGTTGAAAACCATCTTGTCGTAATTGTTGCGGGTTTGGATAAGCCGGTCGCCGGGGCGAAAGTTCAGGGAGCCAAAGGGGAGGAAACTTTGGGTCGGGTTGAGGGCCTCTTGCAGGCGTTGGTTCAAATTGCCTACTCCGGTCTCGCCACGGTGCATGGGCGCGAGAACCTGAATATCCGAAAGCGCTTTGACTCCGAGTTCATCGGGCAGCACTTGGCTAACCAATTCAACGATCCAGTGGCGGGCGGTTTCCGGGTTTTCAGTGGGGAGAAAAAAGGCATCGCGGGAGCGATCAAATCCGGAGGCTTTTTCCATTTTCAGCGGATACTGAACTTTGCCCTGATTGATCTGGTGGGCTAAGTTAACAATATCATTGCCGCTTTTTTGGCGGAAGACCGAGTTCAACCGAATCATCGGAATGTCGTGGTGGTTCATGAGATCGCGAAAAACCTGTCCGGGTCCGACCGAAGGCAATTGGTCGGCATCTCCTACCAATACCAAGTGGGTCTTTGGGGAAAGCGCTCGTAAAAGCGAGGAGGCCAAACGGGTATCCAGCATACTGGATTCATCGATAATGACAAAATCAGCCTTGAGAGGTTGGGTTTCGTTGGCGGTAAATCCCCCGGTTTGCGCGTCAAACTTGAGGAGGCGGTGGATGGTTTGAGAATGGTGCCGGGCACTCGCCGACAAACGGCGGGAGGCGCGACCCGTTGGGGCTCCCAGTTGAAGGGGGACTTTTTTGGCCTTCAAGATCGCCACCAAGGCGTTGAGGATGGTGGTTTTCCCGGTGCCCGGGCCCCCGGTAAGGATGCTTATTTTGTTCTCCAAGGCCGATTGCAGAGCGTTTGCCTGTTCGGCGGCAAAGGCAAAGCGGGCCCGATCCTGCGCCCATTCGATTGCTTTCTCCACCTTGATGGAAGGGAGGGCATTCGCATTATCGAGAAGTACCTGGATTTGTTTGGCAATGGTTTCCTCCGCTTTGGCCAAAGGGACGGATTGGATGAAACTCTCTTCGCCGGGAGCATCGACCTTGGCCAGGAGGTCTTTACGTTTTACCATTTCCCTTAAAATCGGCAGGAGGGGGGCTTCGGGGAGTTCGAGCAAGGTGGCGGTTTTCTCCACCAACCCAGTGGTGGGGAAGCGGGTATGTCCTTCTTCCTCACATTCGGCCAGAACATGAAGAAACCCGGCCTCAATGCGCTCGCGATGGTCATTCGGCAAGCCGAGGTTTCGGGCGATCTTGTCAGCGGTTTTGAAACCGATTCCGTGAATTTCCCGGGCCATGCGGAAAGGTTCCTCCTTAAGGATTTTGCGGGTCTCGCTGCCAAAGTGCTGGGTTAGGCGGAGGCATTGGCCCGGGGTGACCCCATAGGTCTGGAGGAAAATCATGATTTCCCGTTCCAGGGCTTGTTTATCCCAGGCTTCCTTGATGGCTTTGGCTCTTTGTTTGCC
Source organism: Opitutales bacterium (assembly GCA_022565335.1). GTDB lineage: Bacteria > Verrucomicrobiota > Verrucomicrobiia > Opitutales > T3Sed10-336 > JAIUMY01. The sequence goes on along the minus strand of JAIUMY010000021.1, from coordinate 21,699 downwards.
AATGCCGGGGATTTTCTGGAGTCGTCCCGATTCCGAGGAAAGGACGCGGAGGGTTTGGTCGCCGAAAAAATCCACGATTTTCTCGGCCAATCCGGGACCGATGCCCTGCACCAGACCACTGCCCAAATACTTACGTATGCCGTGCACGGTAGCCGGCAGTTCCGCCTTGAAACGGGAGATTTTAAATTGGTCTCCGAACTTCGGGTGTCGGCTCCATTGGCCTTCAAGGGAGAGGGTTTCACCGCATTGTACATGGGGCAGGATCCCCGCTATGGTGACGAGCGGTGAGCCATCCGATGGCTTGACCTCGGCCACGCAGTATTGGTTCTCTTCGTTGAGAAAAACGATTCGTTCGAGAACACCGCGAATTTTCTGTTGAGGGGAGGTCATGGCCAGTGGGAGGAAGAGCTTTGCCCATGGTGGTTGGTTTTGCTGGCGAGGACAAGGGCGAAGCGGGCTTTTTGGTTTCGGCATAAAAGGCCTTTGCCCGAGGCTTGGAAGAACAAAATCCTGGCAAGGAAAGCCATGCGGATCCTCCTTTAGGCGTATTTTCTCCGGGCCGGGACCTGGCGAAAAGACTTTTCCGGCCAGATGAACGCGGTGAGCTGTCCTCCCTGATAACAACCGGTATCAATGCCTATGGACCAGCGGCGATAGTCCACCGCTGGTCGTGGGGTATGGCCATAAACAACGAGGGGAGGCCCCTTCCACATCTCAGCCCAGTGTGTCCGGGGGTGCGGTGGATGGGCTTCGGGGGGAAGAAATTTCAAGTTGGTAACGACGGTGGCGTTTTGGGTTTTCCACGGCAGGTGGGGCAAAAAGCCCCCGTGAGCGAGGACCAGAGAGCCATCAGGTGATTGCCAGGTCAGAGGCATTTTAGCCATAAAGATCCAGTCCTTTTTGGTTAATTCGGCAACTGTGCGGTGATCCTGTTTTTTGAGGATGGCAGGATTTCCGGTACGGCGAAACCAGAGCAACCGTCTTTCGTGATTGCCCAGCAGGGAGGTGGCGCCCAGGTGCCGCACCAATTTGACCACCCCGTGGCTGTCCGGTCCGTTGTTGATCAGGTCTCCGAGAAAAAGGAGTTTATCGGATTCGCGCAGGCGCAGATCATTCAGAAGGTCCTCAAGTTCGTTGAGGCACCCATGAACATCTCCGATGACAATCAGGCGTTCCATTTCGAATAAATCAGTCTATGGTTCATCTTCACTTGTCATTCTACCTTGTCTGCGGTTCTATGGTAAGCACGTTTTATCATGGATTGGCAGATAAAATCTTTTACGCGTAAATGCTTTCTGACCGGCCGCCCTTTTTCCGATGGCGACCGCTACATCAGCATGCTCATTGATCGTGGACAAAAAGGGGAGTTGGAACGATTGGATTTTCTGGCGGGGAAGGAGAATGATTTTTCTCCTTTGGGAAAAGTTCTATGCCGTTGGCAGAGAGAGTTTAAGCGTTCCCCGGTGAAAAGCGACGGGGACGAGCAAAGGAAAACCGCCGAGCATCTCTTTTTTTCTCTTTTCGAAGATTTGCCCGATAATCCGGGGGAGGATTCGCCCAATGCAGAGGAGGCGGCCGATGTTGAGTCCGTCGAACCCGAAGAGTTGCCTTTGGAGGAAGAAGGGCGTGAGGCATTGAAACAGATTCTGGGGCTGTTGCTCGAACGGAAGAAAGTTTTCAAGACCGTTGGCTACACGCCCGACCAAAGTTATCAGATTCTTGAGCACCGGCAGATGGGGGAAGTGTTTCTGGTCCCGGCGGGGGAACTGTCTCCGGAAACCATGGTCCGGATTCAAAAGAGGCTTGAAGGACTGGTCGTAAAATCGAAATAATGACAATGAGCTTTTCGCCAAGCATGGCGCCGACCGAGCTTTGAATCTTCATCTATGAAACTATTTCACCGCCAAAACCTAAAGATCTTTTCCCTCTGGAGCCTGGCTTGGCTCCTCACCTCTCCCTTGTGGGGCGCTTTGGAATTTGCAGAAGAACGAAAGGTCGTGGAATTGGAGTTGGGAATGGAGTCCATTACGGTGGATTTTGGCTTCAGGAATACGGGGGAGGAAGCGGTTAGAATTCGGAATTTGTCCAGCGATTGCGGATGCACTGCGGCGATGCCGGAAAAACGTGTTTTCGAGCCCGGGGAGGAAGGGGTGATTCCGGTGACTTTTACCGTTGGCAATCGTTCCGGAACGAGGGTCCAACGGGTTTTTTTGCAAACGGACCATGAGGAAACAAATCGCCACACCTTGCAATTGGAGTTGCGAATCCCGGAAGAGGTTGAATTGTCCGAGAGGATTCTGCGATGGCGCCAGGGTGAGGCCAGAAGTCCACAAACCTTTCTTGTGAAAATACACCCGGAAAGCCCCTTGCGGCTCAAGGACTTGGTGGCTGATCAGGAGGGTGTTGAGGTGGACTGGGAAGAGGTAGAGGTAGAGGAATCGGAGGGGCGCCGGGCTTTAGTCCGCGTGACTCCTCCGGAAACCGAAGTGGAGGAAACGTTTCGCTTTCGAATCAATCTGGTCTTTGATCCCGATTCGCTGGAGGGCCGACCGGCTCCGCGGATGGTGGTTTTCGGATTGGTCCGTTAGGGGTCGTCCTTTCCTGACTTTTGAAGAATGTCGCCGCTGACCATAACGAGTTCCCAGAATCCCCGTATCAAGAACCTGATCCGTCTGCGTGACAAACGTCATCGCGACCGGCAGAAGCGATTTTTGATCGAGGGGTATCGCGAGAACAAGAGGGCCTTGGCCAGAGGGTTTGTTCCGGAGGAATTGTTTTTCTGTCCGGAATGGTTTTTAGGGGAGAATGAAAAGGATCTTTTGGCCGAGGTAGAGGAGCGGGGAGGGACGTTGTTTTCGGTGCCCAAACACATCTTCGCCAAGATTTCCTATCGGGACCGCCCGGATGGCTTATTGGGGGTGGGAGCGCAATGGGAGGCGGCGTTGTCGTCGATTTGCCTGCCGGAAAACCCGCTGGTTCTGGTGGTTGAGTCGATTGAAAAACCCGGGAATTTGGGCACCCTTTTACGGGCCGCTGATGCGGCCGGGGTGGATGCTCTGATTGTGGGTGATCCGGTGACCGATATTTTCAACCCCAACGTAGTTCGGGCATCAACCGGAGTTTTGTTCTCCATGCCGGTGGCCGTTTGTTCGACGGAGGAGGCCATAGCATTCTGCCAAAGCAAGGAACTGACAACGGTGGCGACGACTCCCGCAGCGGAGACGCTCTATACCGATGCTGATTTGTCCGGGAGGATTGCCATTGTTATGGGAAGCGAGCAATACGGGTTGACGGAGCGTTGGTTGGAGGCGGCGAATCTGCCGGTGCGCATTCCGATGGCTGGACAGGCTGATTCGCTCAACGTCGCAATGGCGACGGTGATCACGCTTTTCGAGGCGGTTCGCCAGCGAGGGTGAGCGCTGTGCTCTTCGTGCAGAAAGCGCCGGGGAACGGTGCGGTTTGGTTACAGTTTGCGGACGACCGCGGTGGCCACGCCTTGGATGACCAGCTCGGAAACCGGATGGATATCCGGGTAATCCGGGTTCTCGGCGCGGAGGTAGGGGCGCGCTTGGTTCTTTTGAATAAAGCGTTTGAGGGTGGTTTCGCCGTCAATGAGGGCGGCGACGACATCGCCGTGGCGGGGCATGCGGGTGTCGAGGATGACGGTGTCACCTTCGTGAATGCCGGCGTTGATCATGCTTTCGCCGCGAACTTTCAGGGCAAAGGTACGGGCGCTGGAGCGGACCCCGGCAGTTTGTAAGTCGATTTGGATGCGATCAATGGCATCGCCTTGTTCGACTCCTTCCGGATAGCCTGCGGCAATCGAGCCATAGACGGGAATGTCGATCACCTCGGCGGCGTCGTCGGGAAGTTTGTCCGAGGGTTCGACGGTCAGGCGATAAGCCCGGGCTTGTCCTGGGACGTGAGTGATCGCGCCTTTCTTTTCGAGGGCCCGAAGGTGTCCGGCCACCGCGTTGGTGCTGCGGAAATTAAAGTGTTCCTGGATCTCCCGAATACTGGGCCAGTAGCTGTTCTGTTGAACAAAGAGGCGGAGAAAGCCAAGGATTTCTTCTTGTTTTAGGGTAAGGCCGTTCATGATGAACAGATTATCAGCGTGAAAATACTTTCATGTCAATCTTTTCCGCGAAGAACCTCCCCAAAGCGCAGGGCATTTCTCCAATCGGTCGGCGCGTTGGTAGAGAAGGGGGCTTTAGTTCTGGAGGAGGTCGACCACTTTGGGGAGACCGGTAGTGGCGGCTTCCGGAAAAGCCTGGAAGTCCGGCGGAAGGGAGCCCGGGGCAAGGTTCGGGTCGACGACGAATTTCCGGGCGTGCGGGGGGGCGAGAAAAGCAAGGCCGGCGGCGGGGTACACTTGAAGGGAAGTGCCCACGACGATGAGGGCATCGGCTTTGGTGAGTAAGGCTTCGGCTTCGGCTATTCCCTCGACGATTTCGCCAAACCAAACCACGGCCGGACGCAGCTGGGATCCTTCGGGGCAGAGGTCCCCGGGGTGGATGTCCTGATCGCCCAAAGGGGTTTTCCAATCCGGGTTGGCCGAGCTTTGGGCCTTGCGCAACTCGCCATGGAGGTGGATAACCGAGGAGGAGCCGGCGCGCTCGTGCAGGTCATCAACATTCTGGGTGATGATCTCGACTCGATGGGTCTTTTCCAACTCGACCAGGGCGCGGTGACCGGCGTTGGGGCTGACCTGGCGAAGTTTCCGGCGGCGTTCATTGTAGAACCGCAAAACCTTTTCGGGGTTTCTCTCCCACGCTGCGGGGGTGGCAATTTCCTCCAGGGAATGGCCTTCCCAGAGGCCTTCGGCGCCGCGGTAGGTAGGGATCCCGCTTTCCGCGCTGATGCCCGAACCGCTGAGAACGATGCAGAGCGGTTTTTTCATGGTCATTTTTATCGTCGTCCGGCGCTGGGGCCGAGGAAGAGCCAGAGAATAAAGCCAATCAAGGGCAGGAGAAGAAGGACCAGAATCCAAATGACCTTTCCCCCGGTCGAGGCCCGGCTTTGCACTGTCTGGACAATCGCGTAGATGACGAGGATTAAAAGAATAAGTCCAAAGATACCGCTGACTTCGATCATGTTTTCATATTGGTCGGTTGAAGGTAAAAAGAAAAGGATTGTTTTTGTGGAAAGGAAAACCCTTACGAAGGGTGTTTAGTGCCGAATAAATTTCTTTTCTTGATAATTTCGGCAGCTTCCGGGGGCACTGCGGATTCCCATGCGGGGTTATTCTGACCAAGTTGTTCCATGACCTTTGCTCCGGCGATGCCCATGACGGAGGTATTGAAGTGTTTCATAGCGACGATATATTCGTTTTGCCGAAGGTGTTGGTAGAGGTGCTTGAGGTGGTCGTCGACGAGAAGATTGTCGGCGGTGACCAAATCCTCGAGGCCTTCGCCGTCTTCCCCGGTTTTCTCCAGTAATTGCTCGACCGCGGAAAAGCGTCGGTAATAGGAGAGGGCCTGCCTCTGCATGGGATAAATATAAAGTTTGACGGTGGTCTTGAAGAGTCTTCCAAAAGCTTCCAGTAAACCGCCATCCAGTTGCTCGTAGTATTTTTCCTGAAAAATTTCGAGGAGGTTGTTAATCCCCATGGCAATGCCGATCTTTTCCCTGGTGTAGCGTCGGAAAAAAGTCGCGAGACGGTAGTATTCGGGATAGGCGGAGATGATGACATGGAAGCCCAGGGCGTTCAGAATATCGACGCGGGCTAAAAAGTCCCCGTGATCTACTTTGCCTTCAGTCAAGAGGTTGTTCATGGTGATTTCCATGGCCACCACGGGTTGCTGTCCTTGAACCCTCGGGTCTTCCATGAATTGTTGGCGAGCGCAGGCCATCATGTCCAGATTGACCTTGGTAACCGGGCGGAAACTGCCGCGAGCCACGAGGACCGGTTTTTTATAAAGGGCCTCGGAAGGCTGCACGGTATTACCGGACGGGTCGAACAAAACGGCGCGGGTGTGCCCTTGTTTAACCAACTGAAGGGCCATCAACCGATTGTCGGTTTCCCTGAAGGCCGGACCGGCGAAGTGAATCATATTGATTTCCAAGCGTCCGGGATTGAGATGGTCGAAGAGGCTGCCAATAAGCGTTTCCGGGTTTAGATGATGGTGGTATGCTCCGAAAACCAAATTTACGCCCAGAATGCCAAGGGTTTCCTGTTGTTGGATGATTTCCTCGTCGAGAAGACGGCAGTGCAGAAGAATATCGTTGGGTTCACCGCCAATTTCGCCTTGAAAACGAATGCCCAGCCAACCTTGCCCGTCCTCCTTGGTTCCGTAGCTCTTGGTGGCTACGGTATCGGCAAAGGCAAAAAACCGGGTATTGGCTCCGCGCGAATCGGCCAACCGCTCATGTAGCAGACCGAATTCATGATCCAGCATGGCGTTGAGTCTTTCGCGGGAAACGTAGCGGGGGCTTTTGCCGTAGATTTCGTCGCTGAACGACATGTCGTAGGCAGAAATCGTTTTGGCTACGGTACGGGAAGCCGCCCCCGCCTGAAAGAAGTTGCGCGCAACTTCCTGGCCAGCCCCAATTTCGGCGAAAGTGCCATAAATTTCCTCGTCGAGGTTAATGGTCAGAGCTTTGCGGTTGGTGGTGAGTAATTGATTTTCCATAGGACGGTCCTCGGGTTGCCTATGACCTCAAAGCAGATTGCCGGCCAGGTCAATGGGTTTGTCAGCGGGGGAGGTCCGTGCCCTGTGCCACTGAAGGCTGAAAAATATGGGGAAATGCCGGTGGGATAGAGAGTCCCGCAGGACTGAAAGCCCGACCGGTGCGGTCTCATCCAAAGTGCTTAGGTTGACGCATATGTGCACGGCGGCACCAAACGAGTCTGCGGAAGCCCGCCGAAAGGAACTTAGGGAAACCCATCGCGAGCACCTGAATTTCGCAACTCTTCCGGGGCCTCAAGGACTTTTTTTGTTTGCCTGCCCGACTCCAGTGCGGGCACTATGCCCTGTCATGGAAAACCTCGATAAATATTTCCCGCGTTACGAAGAGTATGACCCCAAAGTTCCGGTGTGGTGTGTTACGCCAGAATTGTCCGGATGTTTTCATCGGTTCTTTGATACCTCCCCGATCAGTCCCTCGGGGCGCTATGTGGCGGTTTTTCGCATGCCTTTTGAAGATCGTCCGCCGGAGCCCGGAGAGGCGGGAGAAGTGGTGGTTGTTGATTTGCACAAGGGCACTCACCGCACGGTGGCGGAAACCATCGGCTGGGAGCCCCAGTTGGGGGCGAACCTCAACTGGGGAGGTTCGGATAGCGAACTTTTTTTCAATGATGTAGAGGCTTCCACCTGGCGGCCTTTTGCCTGGAAAGTAAATCCCTTGAGTGGTGAAAAGATGAAGATGGAGGGAACCGTGTATCATGCTTCCCCGGATGGGCGCTGGTTGATTTCGGCGAACATGGCGAGTATGCGCAGAACTCAAGCGGGTTATGGCGTGGCCTTGCCACCCGAAAAGGTTCGGCGAAATGTCGGGCCGACGAATGATGACGGGTTTTTTCTCACCGATACCCGGACCGGTCGTTCCCGGCTATTGGTTTCCATCGCTGATTTGTTGCGGGAAGCGAATCCGCCGGTACGCGTGGAGGACGTTGAAAATCAGGAGATCTACGCTTTTCACAGCAAGTTTAGCCCGTCGGGGGATCGTCTGATGTTGAGTTTGCGATGGTTTCCGGCCTCCTGCCCGCCGCGCTGGAATATGCTCTTAAATGAAGACCCCGAAGTATGCTATGCCTGGGTCACGATGGGGGGCGACGGGAGTAGAAAACATTGTGCGGTGGGACAGGACCAATGGCGCAAAGGCGGACACCATGCGACCTGGTTCCCGGATGGAAAGAGGATTTCCATGAATTTGAACATCGATGAGGAGGATATGCGCTTCGTTCAGGTGAATGAAGACGGGACCGGTCTGCGCAAAATCCTGGACCAGGCGTTGGGTTCCGGTCACCCCACCGTGCATCGTGATGGGAAGCACCTTTTGACTGATACCTACACCACTGAGAAAGCATCTTTTAATGACGGCACCATTCCTTTGCGTTGGATCGATTTGGAAAGCGGAGAAGAACAAGTGGCGGTCCGTATCAATACCGGTCAACCTTGTCCTGATTCAACCCTGCGAGTGGACCCTCATCCGGCCTGGGACCGAAGCTGGCGGTATGTGACCTTCAATGCTTTTATCGGAGGAACGCGTAAAGTCTTTATCGCCGATTGGAAAAATCTACTCAGCTGAGAGGGAGGCGGGAGCCTCCCCCGGTTCGCCGAGCGAGACCGGAGACGATTTGTTTCGCTCCACCTGTCAACGGCCATCGCCTCCCTCCTGCACTCGCTCTGCGAGGCGGTGTGTTTTGAGGCCCCTCCTTTCCCGTGGGTTGTCCCCCACGGCTACCGTCAGGTCGCCCCGCTGGGGCTCAGAAACAAAATTAGCAGGGACCATGCGAACCTAAAACCGCTCGGTTGGGGCCCCGACACAACAGATCCCGTAGGGAGCTACATCCCAGGTCCCGTAGGGACCGTCGGAAGGTCCACCTTCGTCATGCTGACTACGGCGTGATACCATAGGCGTGGATGGCAATCCACGTTTTCGCTGCATTTATCCCAGAATCAAAGGCCAGTAGAAGCGCGAGGTGATGATCGCGAGGACGATCCCTCCGAGACCGATGATAACCCCCATTTTGGCCATGTCCGGAGTGCGCACCATGCCGGTACTGATGGCAATGGCGTTGGGTGGTGTGGAAATGGGAAGGGCCATACCGAGACTGGCTCCAACCGCGATCATAACCGCAGTGATGTCCAAGGTCATAATGTCCTGCATCTCCGGAGAGAGCGCTAGGGATATGGCCAGAGGGGTCAGCAAGGTGGCAGCTACGGTATTGGAGATGAAGTTGGACATCGCGACGGCAACCATTCCGAAAACCGCCATGACCATAAGAGCTCCCATGCCTTCCCAGCCAATAAGACCAATGAGCCAGGTGGCCAGACCGGTGTCCCGCATGGACAAGCCGAGGGAGATCCCTCCGGCCATCAGCCAGAGCACTTCCCAGGACAGGTTGCGGATTTCCGGTTTCTCAATGATTTTGAAAGCCGGCAATAAGGCGATCGGGATAAAGGCGATCACGCTGCTGGAGATTCCGTGCAAAGCCTCGGTCACCCACAGGAGAATGGTTAGGCCGAAAACAACATACAGAACGATGGCCCGGGGGGTCGTTAGGAACGTTCCTTCCAATTGCAATTTGATGCGTTCCTCCTGGCAGGGATAAACCTTTAGAAGAAGTTGCCAAATCAAAAACAACAAAACCACCACGAGGGGACTGGCCAGGAGCATCCAGGTGCCGAAGGGAATGCTAATGCCCTGCGCCGTTAGAGCACCGATGACCACCGCGTTGGGAGGGGTTCCGATGGGGGTAGCCATGCCGCCGATATTGGCGGCAAAAGGAATGGATAGGGCCAGGCCAATACGAAACTTATCACTGCCTTCCAGTTGGCGTACAATCGGAATGATGACGGTCATCATCATCGCGGTGGTCGCGGTATTGCTCATGAAGGCCGAAAGCACCGCGGTTACCAGCATCAATCCGAGGAGGATATAGGCCGGACGGTTTCCGAACGGTTTAAGAATGATGCGGGTGAGATTTCGGTCGAGCTCGTATTTCACCGCCGCTGCGGCGAGGATGAAACCGCCTAAGAACAGAATGATGATCGGATTGGCCAGAGAGTGTAGGAAGGTGGTATGAGGGACGGGTTGGAATTCCAACAACCAGTGGTCGGTGGTGGCGGCAATGTCGGAATCTTCACTCAAGCGGGGGCTTTCGACAATGACGGTGCCATTCTCCTCGCCGACCCGAATGACCGTGATTTTTTGCCCTTGCCGGGCATTGCTCATCAGATACAACTCACCGTCTTCGGTGATGGCTTCCGCCGGTATGGCCCATTGGTATCGGGTTTCGGTTTCCTCCGGTTGCGTCAGGGGAACCTCGGCGGAGCTGGCGAAGGGGCCCTGTACGCTCAATAGCATGATTTGCAGGAGAATCACGATCAGGGAGGTCGCATAAATGGGAATCGGTTCGGTTACCCAGAAAATGGCGGCCATCAAAAAGATTCCCAAGGTGATGTGACCGGCGAGGGAAAGGCCGGGTATGCTTACAAAGAGCGGGAGGAGCAGAGCGCCGAGACCGACGACTAGAGCAATGATACGAAATGGACTCATAAAAACAAAAAGTGAGGAACGATTGGGAGAGATTCAAGCGGCGATGTGTTAGGAACGCATTTTTTCTGATTTTTTTAAGGTTTAGACAGGTTGAAACATCAGCTTTCCTTAAATTCGGAAACAAGATTTTGGATCGAAGACTTGGCGTCGCCGTAATACATACGGGTGTTTTCCCGGAAAAAGAGTTCGTTTTGCAAACCCGAGAAGCCGGCTCCCTGTCCCCGCTTCAGGCAGATGACCGTTTTGGCCTGATGGGCGTTGATGATGGGCATGCCGTAAATCGGCGAGGTCGGGTCGTCGGAGGCGGCCGGATTGACCACGTCGTTGGCGCCGATCACCACCGCGACATCGGTCTGTTCCATGGCCGCGTTGATCGGTTCCATTTCCATGAGTTGCTCATAGGGAACATCGGCCTCGGCGAGGAGGACATTCATATGACCGGGCATTCGGCCGGCCACGGGGTGGATGGCGTAGCATACTTCGGTACAGTTGTGTTCCAGAATTTCCCCGAGCTCCCGTACCAAGTGTTGCGCCTGGGCTACCGCCATACCGTATCCGGGGATAAAGACGACCCGATTGGCGGCTTCGAGAACATAATAGAGGTCCTGGCAGCCGATGGGTTTCATTTCCCCCTGGACGGCTCCCTTCGTTCCGCTGCTGGCGGTGGAACCAAATCCTGAGAAAAGGACATTGCCAAGGGATCGGTTCATGGCCTTACACATAATAACCGTAAGAATAAGACCGCTGGCTCCGACCAAACAACCGGCGACGATGAGCACGGTATTCGAGATGGCAAAGCCGGCCGCTGCGGCGGCGAGTCCGGAAAGACTGTTCAAGAGCGCAATAACCACCGGCATATCGCCGCCGCCAATGGGGAGGACGCCCAAAACCCCCAACGTTAAGGCGAGGATCAGAAGACCGATGAAAACCGGATATGCGGCTCCGCTTTGGCCCGTCAAAACATAAGCCACAATCGCTCCCAGAATCACTGCGGCAACGGCCAGGTTAAGCAGTTTTTGGCCGCGAAACACCACGGCTCGTCCGGTAATGCGTCCGGACAATTTCAGGAAGGCCATCAGAGAGCCCGTAAAGGTGATGCCGCCGATCAGGACGGCAAGGGCAATAACCGACTGGCTGAAGGCGAGAGGTTGGGTCATCGCCAGGGCCGGCAATCCGGCCAGGAAATGCCATTCTGACCAGCCGACCAGCAAGCTGGCCATACCGCCGAAACCGTTGAATAGCGCGACCATTTCCGGCATTCCGGTCATGCGAACCTTGTAGGCGGCGACTGCGCCAATGGCGGCACCCAGGACCACGCCAATGGCGAGGGCGGTGTAGGAAAGGATCTGTTGATCGAGGAGGGTTACCGTTACGGCCAGGAGCATACCGGCGGCGGAAATCATATTTCCCCGGGGCGCGGTGCGGGCTGAACTGAGCAGTTTTAAGCCGAAAATAAATAAAATTGCGGCGATGATGTAGGCCAGATTGACCGTGGTGAGCAAGGCGCTGCCTTGGCTGGCGGTGGATATTGTTTCCATAGTGGCGGTGGCTTCCGGGGACCAGGAGTCAGGATCGAATGTTGGATTCATCAGGAAGGACCTCCCTTATCTTTGTTTTGAAACATGCTTAGCATGCGATTGGTAACCAGATAGCCCCCTACGACATTGATGGAGGCCAGTACCACCGCGCAAAAACCCAGAATGAGGGCCAGGGTGTCACCGTCCGCCCGTCCGGCGGCAATGAGGGCCCCGACGATGGTAATGCCGGAGATGGCATTGGATCCCGACATAAGCGGGGTGTGCAACTGGGAGGGCACTTTGGAAATGAGTTCGAAACCGAGGAAGGCGGCTAGAACAAATACAAATAGCAAAAGAATGAGGATCATGGTAAGAGTGTTCTGATCGCTGGAGAGGCGAAAAGGTGACTTGGTTATTTACGAAAAGAGGGATGGACCACCTGGCCGTTTTTGGTAAGAACGGTGGCGCGAACAATCTCATCGTCCTCAGGGAGTTCGAGAGATGCTGAATCGGAATTCCAAAAGTGCTCCAGGAAGTGAGCGACATTGGAAGCGAACATTTCCGAGGCGTGTTGGGGGACCGTCCTTTCCAGCGCCGGGTGGCCGCAAATCAGGACTCCCTCATCGGTAAGAACATTTTCGTTGGCGCGGGAACCCTCGACATTTCCGCCAGTGTCCACGGCCAGATCGACAATAACCGATCCCGGTTGCATCGCCGAAACCATCTCCTTGGTGATAAGCGTAGGGGAGGGGCGTCCGAAAAGTTTGGCGGTGGTGATCACCGCTTGACTTTGCGCGCAGATTTTTTTCATACCCTCACGCTGGCGGGCAATTTGCTCGTCGGTAAGTTCCTTGGCATAGCCCTGGTCTGTTTGGCCGGTATCCCCGAGGTCGATTTTAACAAATTTGGCCCCCAGTGATTTGACCTGTTCTTCCACCACGGGGCGAGTGTCAAAGGCTTCGACCCGGGCGCCCAGGCGTTTGGCGGTAGCGATGGCCTGGAGTCCGGCAACCCCCACGCCCACCACGAAGACCCGCGCCGGCTTCAAGGTGCCTGCGGGGGTGCTCATCATCGGCAGGATGGTAGGAATCTCCTGCGCCGCCTGCAAAACGGCCGCATACCCGGCAAGATTGGCCTGCGAACTGAGGACGTCCATTTTTTGTGCCAAAGTGGATCGTGGAATCATTTCCAGGCAAATGGCGGTGATGTTCTTCCCGGCCAGTAAAGGCAAGAGTTCCCCGCGGCGGAAAGGGTCCAGTAAAGAGAGCAAGACCGCGCCGTCCGGCATCCCGGCGATTTCCTCCGGGGTGGGTGGTTGAAGTTTCAGGAGAAGGCGGGCGTCCGGGGACGGTGTTGAGCGATCCTGAAAAGTTACGCCGGTATAGGCCCGGTCCGGGAAATGGCTCCCGAGACCGGCTCCCGTTGGGGCGAAAAGGGTGCAGCCCAAGCGATTGAGCCTTTCCGCGGTGCCCGGAGTCAGGGCGACGCGAGGTTCTTGGTCCGGGTCTTCACGATAGGTGAAACAGTGCATGATTCCACTAATAGGGAAGAGTTGACCTAAAAGCCATGCTTATTTTGTTTCGGACTGCGTCAAATTTGTCTAATATGTTCCCGGGCAATACCAAAGGCCTTGAAATATTCCAGAAACGAAAGAATTTAAGCGCTTGTCGGTCCTCGCTGGTTTCGCTCCTACAGGGCCGGAACCAGGACCGGAATCACCGCCGGGCGGGCCCCGGGTCCTTTTGTCTCCTCCCCAAAGAAAGGTGGAGTCGGACCTCTTTTACTCTTTAGCCAGGCGGGTTTTCCGACGTTACCGGAGGGACTGAACACAGACCACAACGAATTTGCAGGTAATGGCAAAAGACCCGGTTGATATAAAGCCTGGCTTGCAAAAGGCTGGCCGACTTCTCCCGGGCATGGTGTTGCTGAAAAATCTGGGCGATGACCTCTTCCCCCCGTAGAATGACGTTGGCTTCCTGGCGAAAATCATGACCCCGGAACTCCGTCGGTGGTTGATAGGACGGGTCCTGCAGGATTTTATGAATTTCGTGCAGGTGTTCTTCCACGGTCTGCCTCAGGGCTTCCCTGGTCTGGTCGTCAGGGTCGGTTTCTTGGACCGTATCGATCCAGCTTTGGAGAATGAGGTCGCGGTGGTTTTGCAGGAACTCCACCAAGCGCATATTTTGACGATTCGACTCTTCTGGGGATAACATCTGGGGGGAGACGGGAAAAGGGCTGGGGTACCTTCGTTTGCGGATGGAACCGTTGCTACGAGGAAAGCGATGCTTTAAGGGGAGGGGACGGCGATGGCGACGGCCCCATCTGGGCCAACAATAAGCTGTGCCAGGTATGAAAAAGGACATCCAGGAATTCGCGTAAATTCTCGGGGCCGACGGCTTTGCGCAAAGGTTCGTCGTTGAGGACGAACTCGCCAAGGATTTCTTCTCCGGCCAGATAAATTTCCAACAGCATTTTAGGATCACAGGACCCTTCGCCCTCGGAAAGGATTGGCGGGGATGGGGGATCTTCGGGTTCAGGTTCCTGATCCTTCCGCAGTTGTCGAATACATTCTTCCAGACTGCGAAACAGAAGCGCCGGGGGAGGGCGTTGACCTTCGTATTGGTCCAGGGGGAAAGACTTTTCCAAGCGCTCTTTCCAGAGCGACAACAGGCGGAATTTCTTTTTCCGCAAGTGCTGAAGGATTTCCCGATACATAAAACAAGTATTCGTGATTTCGCCAGGACTGACCACGCGGGAATTGTTGGAAAATCCGCACATATTAAGACTTGGGTAAAAAACTACCCAAAGGTGGTTTTATTTTCTTGAATAAATGACCTTCTTGTCTTTTTAATCGATAATACCCTAATCCCCCTTGTTTTTAACCTTCGATTAACTAAGCACCATGCCGAAACAACCTTCATTGTCTCCAGAACTTTTCCTTCCCCGCCGTGAACCGTTAGCCATACTCCCCGAAAACCGCCGCGTGGTAAAGCGTGATGGCCGGGAAGTCATCTGGGATGTTTCCAAAATCATCCGCGCGGTGGCTCTGGCCTTTTACGAGGTGCGCCACGAGACTGGAGAAAACCCTTACCGTGACGACCCTCAAGCCTCCTATGGTCTGAGCGCGGAGGACAGTTTTAAAGTTAGCACCATTGCGCAGCGGGTTTCGCAGATGCTGGAGTTGTCCTACCGTAAGGGCAAAAATCCGACCATTGAGGAAATCCAGGACATCGTTGAAATGGCCATCGCCGCGGAAGGTGAGTGGAACGTTGCCCGCGCCTACATCTTATATCGCCAGAAGCAAGCCGAGCGGCGGATCACCCGTTTTGCCGAGAACGGGCTGAAAGATTATATCGCGGTTTCCAAATACGCTCGTTACCGTGAGGATTTGGGACGCCGGGAGACGTTTCCCGAAGCGGTGGAAAGGGTTGCCGGGATGCACCGTCGCCGGTTTGGGGAAAAGCTATCGCAAGAGGCCAACGGGAAAGCCTTGGAAAATTATTTTGCCAAGGAAAAGTTGTCTTCCGAGATGGCCGCCTTTTGGCGGAATCGTCTGGCCGGCCGTTCTTTCGGGGATTTGGTGGACGAGGCCTTTGCTTTTGTGGCGCGCAAAAAGGTACTTCCCTCCATGCGTTCCCTGCAATTTGGCGGGGTGGCGATTGAGAACTGCGAAGCGCGGATGTTCAATTGCAGTTTCAGCCCGTTGGACCGGCTAAGTTTTTTCCGGGAATATTTCTATTTGCTACTGGCTGGTTCCGGTTGTGGGTTCTCGGTGCAAAAGCACCACCTTGCGCTTTTGCCAGCTCTCCCCAAACGTCCCAACGAGATGGATTTGGAGATCGAACACCATACGGTGGGAGATACTATTGAAGGCTGGGCCGATGCCATGGACCGTTTGATCGATTCCTATTGGAAGGGGTATAAGGTTGAATTCAACTACAGCCAAATCCGTCACCGCGGTTCGCCGCTGAAAACTTCCGGCGGGAAAGCTCCGGGGCATATTCCGCTGCGGCGGGCCTTGACGCAGGTGGAGAAAATTCTCGAGGAAGCGGATGGCCGCCGTTTGCGTCCGATCGAGGCTTACGACATGTGTATGCACATTGCCCGGTCGGTTCTGTCCGGCGGGATTCGGCGTTCCGCTACGATTTGTTTGTTTTCCTCGGACGACGAGGAAATGATGAATGCCAAGAGCGGCAATTGGTTTGAAAAGCATCCCCAGCGCAGTGCCTCCAACAATTCGGCGGTCTTGTTTCGGAAGGAAGACGAGTTTGAGGTTTTTCAACGCCTTTTTGAGGCGCAGAAGGAATTCGGTGAGCCGGGCTTTTATTTTGCCGAGGATCCGGAATATGGATGCAACCCTTGCTGCGAAATCGGTTTACATCCGGTGGTTCGCGGGAAACTTTCGGAAAAAGATCTCCAGCATCTGCGTGATTGTGGATACACCGGAGACTACCAGGAGGGCCAACGTTTTTCCGGATGGCAGATGTGTAACCTTTCCACCGTCAATGCCGCCGATTGCGAAAAACCCGAGGACTTTTACGAGGCCGCCTTTCACGCGGCCCTGATTGGGACCTTGCAAGCCAGTTTCACCAAAATTGATTATCTCGGACCGGTGACCCGTTTTCTGAATGAGCGGGAAGCCTTAATCGGGGTGTCGATTTGCGGCATCCTCGATCATCCGGAGATCTTTTTGCATCCGGAGGTTTTGGAAAATGGCGCGGCCGTAACCCGCCTGGCCAATCGTATGGTCGCCGATTGGATTGGGATCCGCCCGGCGGCGCGGATCACCTGCGTGAAGCCCGAAGGGACCGCATCCCTACTATTGGGTGCCGGTTCGGGCATTCATCCACACCATGCCCGGCGTTATTTCCGCAGAGTGCAAGCCAATCGCAAGGATCCGGTCTTCCAACATTTTAAAGCCCGGAACGCCCATATGACGGAGCCCTCGGTGTATCAGCCCGATACCGATGACGTTATCACCTTCCCCGAGGAAGCTCCGGAAACCGCTATTCTGCGCGATCAAATCGGGGCCGTCGATTTTCTGCAGTTCGTCAAGCGGGTGCAGAAGCATTGGGTGGTCGCGGGAAATCGCCACAGCGAATACTCCCCCGGTTTGGAACACAATGTCAGCAATACCTGCACCGTAAAGCCCGAGGAATGGGAAGCGGTGCGGGAATTTATTTGGGCGAATCGCCAGCATTTTACCGGAGTCGCCCTCTTGCAGTCCTGCGGTGACAAGGCTTACGCCCAAGCGCCCCGCGAAGAGGTCTCCACCGATGAAGACATCGCCAAATGGAATCGCTTGAAGTATCAGGAGATTGATTATACCCAATTAAAGGAAAAAGAAGACGTCACTAGCCTCAAGGAAACCGTGGCTTGTGCCGGAGGGGCCTGCGAATTGATCTGATTGGCTTATTTGCATTCTCCGTTTCGGACCCGCCTTGATGACCAGTGTATCAGGCGGGTTTTTGGTGTGCCATGGCCCGGCACACTGAGACAAAGATGGGACAAGAGTGGGACAGGAAAGACGGTTTATGGGTGTCAAAACAGAGGGTTGATTTTTATAATATTCCCAAAGTGTTGAAAATAAGGGGTTTAAGAAATTAAAAACAATCCGGCATAGCCTTTGCTTGATAGATGGCGTGAGTAAAGTAATTGGAATAGATTTAGGAACAACAAATTCATGCATGGCTGTCATGGAAGGTGGCGAGCCGGTGGTTATCCCCAATTCTGAGGGAGCCCGGACAACCCCTTCGATTGTCGCCTTCACGAAAAGCGGAGAGCGTTTGGTAGGCCAAGCGGCCAAGCGGCAAGCGGTTACCAATCCCCGGAATACGCTTTTCTCGGCCAAACGATTGATCGGCCGCCGCTTTACGGAGATCAAAGAGGAAGCGGAAAAGTTTCCTTTTTCGGTTGTCGAAGGAAGTAATGGTGACGCCATGATCGAAGCGCAGGTCGGCGACAAAGCCGAAAAGTTCGCTCCTCAACAAGTATCATCTTTTGTATTGGCCAAGCTGAAAGCCGACGCCGAAGCCTACTTGGGAGAGAAAGTTACCCAGGCCGTTATTACGGTGCCCGCCTATTTCAACGACAGCCAGCGGCAAGCCACCAAGGATGCCGGCAAGATTGCCGGCCTGGAGGTATTACGGATTATCAACGAGCCGACCGCGGCGTCCCTGGCTTATGGGTTGGATAAAAAAAGCGATGAAATGATCGCGGTTTACGACCTTGGCGGGGGAACTTTCGACGTTTCCATTTTGGAAATCGGCGATGGGGTTTTCGAAGTAAAGGCCACCAATGGTGATACCCACCTCGGGGGAGACAACTGGGATGACGCGATTATCAATTGGATGGTCGAGTCCTTTAAAAATGAGAACGGTATCGACCTCGGGAAGGATCCCATGGCTTTGCAGCGTCTCAAGGAAGAAGCGGAGAAAGCGAAAATTGCGCTCTCTTCAACCCAAAGCTATGATATCAATCTGCCCTTTATCACCGCTGATGCCTCGGGACCGAAGCATTTAAACCTCAGCCTTTCCCGCTCCAAGATGGAGCAGGTTTGTGAGGACTTGTTTCAGCGCACCATCACCCCTTTCAAGAATTGCCTGAAGGATGCCGGGGTCAGTGGTTCGGATATCAAAGAACTTGTTTTGGTCGGTGGTATGACCCGGATGAACCGGGTCATCGAAATCGCCAAGGATCTCGCCGGAAAAGATCCTCACAAGGGGGTCAATCCGGATGAAGTAGTCGCTATCGGGGCAGCCATTCAGGGCGCGGTCCTTAAAGGGGACATGAAGGATGTTCTTCTCCTGGACGTAACTCCGCTGACCCTCGGCATCGAAACCGCAGGTGGCGTCTCTACTCCGATGATTCCCCGCAACACCACCATTCCCACCAAGAAGTCACAGATCTTCTCTACCTTTGCGGACAACCAGCCTTCGGTGGACATTAAAGTTCTCCAGGGGGAACGGCCGATGGCCAACGACAATAAGGTCCTGGGGAATTTCCAGCTCGACGGCATTCCTCCCGCGCCCCGGGGAACACCACAGATCGAAGTTACTTTCGACATCGATGCCAACGGGATTCTGAACGTTTCGGCCAAAGACAAGGGAACCGGTAAGGATCAAAAGATTACGATCAGTGGGTCCGGCGGTTTGACCGAAGAGGAAGTCGAGAAGATGACCAAGGATGCCGAGCTTCATGCGGAAGAGGATAAAAAGCGTAAGGAATCGGTCGAAACCAAGAACCAACTGGACAACATCGTTTATCAAACCGAGAAGCAACTCAAGGAGCTCGGAGATAAAATCCCGGCCGACAAAAAGGCCCCGATTGAGGAAACCCTGGCCGAAGGCAAAAAGGCTTTGGAATCCAACGATCCGGAGCAAATGAAAGCCGCCTTGGAAAAGATCAACGAGAAGATGTCCAGTATGGCGCAGGATCTTTACGGGCAAGCCGGGGCCGCTGGACCGGAAGGCCCGCAGGCTGAGCCTTCCGGGGAAGCCGGAGCTGCGGACGACTTTTCTGCGGAGAAGAAATCTGACGACAATGTTGTGGATGCCGATTTCGAAGTCGTCGACGACGAAGACAAGGATCAGAAAAAATAAATCAATTTTCCCGCCGGGTCCGGTTTTCCTGAAAGGTCTCAGGATTCGGCGGGTAATGTTAACCCTCTCTATCAACCATAAATAAAACAAACATGAGCAAAAGTAGTTCAAACATTAAACCTCTTGGCGATCGGGTGCTAGTCCGTCATCTCGAGGAGAACGAGCAAGTTCAGGGCGGGATCATTATTCCCGACTCTGCCAAAGAAAAGCCCCAGGAGGCCGAAGTTGTCGCTCTCGGCACCGGAAAAAAAGATGAAAGCGGTAAGGCCGTGGACTTTGAAGTCAAAGTCGGCGATCGCGTAATCATCAGCAAATACGGCGGGACCGAAGTGAAACTCGACGGTCAGAAGCTCCTTCTTCTTCGCGAAGACGACATCCTCGGAATCGTTTCCTGAGGGCCCATTCAATCAACCAAATAACCTGCAAAGGAAAATACTATGGCTAAACAACTAAAATTTGATGAAAGTGCACGCTCCGCCATTTTGCGCGGAGTGGAAAGCTTGTCCAGAGCGGTCAAAGTCACTTTGGGGCCCAAAGGCCGCAACGTGGTGATTGACAAGAAATTCGGTTCCCCCACGGTAACCAAGGACGGCGTAACCGTCGCCAAAGAAATCGAACTGCCCGATCCCTATGAAAACATGGGCGCCCAAATGGTTAAGGAAGTGGCTTCCAAAACCTCTGACACTGCTGGCGATGGTACCACCACCGCGACGGTGCTGGCCGAAGGCATCTACCGTGAAGGTCTGAAAAACGTGACTGCCGGGGCCAATCCGGTCTATCTCAAGCGCGGTATCGACAAAGCCGTCGAGGCAGCAGTGGCCGAACTCGCCAAGATCAGCAAAAATGTTGATTCCCGTGAGGAAGTCCGCCAAGTGGCCACTGTTTCCGCTAACTGGGACGAAACCATTGGTGAAATCATCGCCGATGCGATGGACAAAGTCGGCAAAGACGGAACCATTACCGTCGAAGAAGCCAAATCCATCGAAACCACTCTCGATGTGGTCGAAGGGATGCAGTTTGATAAAGGCTACCTCAGTCCCTATTTCTGCACCAACAATGAGACCATGGAAGTGGCCTTGGAAGACGCTTACATTTTGATCTACGAAAAGAAGATCAGCAACCTGCAAGACATCCTTCCCGTTCTGCAAACCGTTGCCAAATCCGGCAAGCCCCTCCTGATCATCTCTGAAGATGTCGAAGGTGAAGCTTTGGCCGCTTTGGTGGTCAACAAACTCCGCGGAACGCTCAATGTTTGTGCCGTGAAAGCCCCTGGTTTCGGAGATCGCCGTAAAGCCATGCTCGAGGACATCGCCGTTTTGACCGGTGGCCGTTGCCTGACCGAAGATCTTGGTATCAAACTCGAAAACGTTCAGTTGAGCGATCTCGGTTCGGCCAAGCGGGTCAGTGTCGACAAGGAAAACACCACCATCGTCGAAGGAGCTGGTTCCCAGTCCGATATTCAAGGCCGGGTGAAACTCATCCGCCGTCAAATCGAAGAAACCACCTCCGACTATGATCGCGAAAAACTGCAAGAGCGCTTGGCCAAATTGGCTGGCGGGGTTGCGGTGATCAATGTCGGGGCCTCCACCGAGCCGGAAATGAAAGAGAAGAAAGCTCGTGTTGAAGATGCCCTGCACGCGACCCGTGCAGCCGTTGAAGAAGGCATTGTTCCCGGCGGTAGCGTAGCCTTGCTTCGCGTTGCCAAAGCGATTGAAGACGCCAAGCTCGAAGGAGAGGAATCGATTGGACGGGACATTGTTCGCCGCGCCATCGAAGCGCCTCTGCGTCAGCTCTGTAGCAACGCTGGTGTGGAAGGCTCCCTGGTTGTCCAGGAAGTCCTCAAGGGCAAAGGCAATGAAGGTTACAATGTGGCCACCGGCAAATACGAAGACCTGCTCAAGAGCGGGGTGGTCGATCCCACCAAGGTGACCCGTACCGCTTTGCAAAACGCCGCCAGTGTCTCCGGTCTGTTGCTGACCACCGAGTGCATGATCACCGACCTTCCTGAACCGAAGGACTCCGGTGGAGGTGCCCCCGATATGGGCGGAATGGGCGGCATGGGCGGAATGCCCGGGATGATGTAATCCCCGAACCGCTAACGTTCTTACCAAAGCACCCTCCGGTCCCGGAGGGTGCTTTTTTTTTGCTGACGGAACGTCCGACGAGAATCCGCATCGCAACCCGACCACTCGAACTCGGAGAGACCCTCGCCCTCCCAGGAAGGCACCCGTTCCGCCGGGAGGGGAAGGTCCCTCTGTGCTTGCGCGCGGTGCCCGGCCAATCCTTCCCAGCCGGCATCCTTTTGGTTGATGAACGTCCGTCGATAAAGTCGCAGCGCAACCCGACCACTCGAGCTC